>WHTW01000043.1 GCA_009377525.1 Rhodospirillales bacterium | reverse complement strand
CCACAGATTCAGCACTTGAACCATATGTCACGCCCTAACTCACCCGATTGCCCTGTATTGGGATATTCGTGACGTTGCCAGACTGTTTCTTTTGCCTTAGGCTATCTGCCGATAGCGGGATGTCCGGGAGCGTGGGCGTCCCGTTTTTGTTTGGTGGCTGTCGCTCGTCTCCCGCCATCGTGTCGGGCAGACTGCGGGCATGCCCGTCAACACCACGCCACGCGGCTCAAGCCTTCTGCTCACGATCGACCGACCGCCGGTCAATGCGCTCGACCTCGAGACCATCGAGGCGCTGCGCACCACCTTCGTTTCGATGGCAGCCGATCCGCCGGCGGGTGGCGTCGTACTGACCGGTGCGGGCGAGCGCGCCTTCTCGGCCGGCGTCGATACGACTGCCTTCGCCGGATACGATGCCGCCCATCGCCGCGCGCTGGTCGTGGCGATCACTGACATGACGGCGGCGCTTCTGTCGATCGCCTGTCCGGTGGTGGCGGCCGTCAACGGCCATGCCCTCGGCGGCGGCTTCGTGCTGATGCTGGCCTGCGACCTGCGGCTGGCCGTGCAAAGCCAGGCAGCGCGCTTCGGGCTGACCGAGGCCCAGGCAGGCGTGCCCTTCCCCGCAGGGCCGGCAGAGATCATCCGCAGCGAGTTGCCGGCGAACCTGCTGCGGCGCTGGACGCTGTCGAGCGAAGTGGTCGGCGCAGCCGCGCTGGCCGAGCACAACGTGATCGACGCGCTGCATCCCATCCATGCGCTGGTCGAGGTCGCCCTGCAGCGTGTGGCCGCGCTGGCCGCACAGCCTGCTTTCGCCACGGTGAAACGCCAGGTGCGCGGCCCGCTGGCCGGCCGCGTCGCTGCACTGGCGGCCCAAGGCGACGATCCGTTCCTCGCCAGTTTCCTGTAGCGCGATGATTGCAGGGCCCCGCAGCCACTACAAAAAAGCCGCCGATAGCAGGCGCCTTTTTCCCGTTTCTTTACTTGGTTAGGCGCTGTAAGGAAGCAAGTGAGTCAATAATGGCACATTGAGCCAAGATATTGAGGCAGGGGGATTCTCACGGGCGAATCGCTTGAGATAGGCTCTCGGTATGATAGCGAGCGCACAAGTTCAACATCTTCGCAAGCGATGGAAAGAGATGGAACCGGTTCTGAATGAGCAGAGCCGGCGACGCTGGGCAGCCACGGAAGCGAAGGCTCCGGGGCGAGGCGGCGTCAGTTGTGTGGTTCGCGTAACCGGCCTTGCGCGACGGACCGTTTACCGCGGACTGGATGATGTTCGCCACGCCACAAACCCGGCGCGGGGCGCATCCGCAGGCGCGGCGGAGGGCGCAAGCCAAAGGTCGTTCATGACCCGACGCTTCTGAGGGATCTCAAGGCTCTGGTTGATCCGGTAACGCGGCGATCCGATGAAGTCCTTGTTGTGGACTTCGCGCAGTCTGCGGAAGTTGAGCAAAGAGCTGGCGAACAAAGGACATGAGGTCAGCCACACGGTGGTGGGCGAGCTTCTGCAAAAAGCGGGCTATAGTTTGCAGGCGAACCGCAAAACCCGCGAAGGCCACCAGCATATGGATAAGGACGCGCAGTTTCAGTACATCAACGGGCGCGCCGCATCGTTCCTGAAAGACGGCCAGCCGGTTGTTTCGGTAGACACCAAAAAGAAGGAATTGGTGGGCAACTTCAAGAACGCGGGTCGTGAATGGCGGCCCCAGGACAGCCCCGAAGACGTCAACGTTCATGACTTCATCGATCCCAAATTGAAACGCGCGGTGCCTTACGGCGTTTACGATATTCGCAACAACACCGGCTGGGTCAGCGTGGGAACGGATCACGACACGGCTGCTTTTGCGGTCAACGCCATTCGCAGATGGTGGCGGACGATGGGGAAAAAGCGTTATGCGAACCCCAAAGGCCTCATGGTGACGGCTGACGGAGGCGGCTCCAACGGCTATCGTGTGCGATTGTGGAAAATCGAATTACAGAAACTGGCCAACCAACTCAAATTCCCGATCACGGTCTGCCATTTGCCGCCGGGCACCAGCAAGTGGAATAAAATCGAGCATCGGCTGTTTTCGTTCATCACGATCAATTGGCGCGGTAAGCCTTTGCGCAGTTATCGCACGATCGTTCAGCTCATCGCCGCCACGACGACCGAGACGGGGCTCAAAGTGCGCGCGGAACTCGATGAAAATACCTATCCCAAAGGCCTGCGCGTCTCCGACGATCAACTCGCCGCCGTCAACATCTTTCCCCATCCCTTTCACGGGGAGTGGAACTACACAATCGCTCCAATCCTCAATCAAGCCAAACGATGATTGACTACTTTATTCTCTGACAGAACCTTAGCCGCGCAGCACGCGCATCCAAGCTGCCTCTCAGCGAAGCCAGTCTTTTGATGGCTGTCTCCTCCTCGCCAGGTCATATGCGGTATCGGGACTGAGCGCGAAACCTGTCGGCCAACATACAGCGCCAAAATCGTTAATGGTGACCTGTTGGAACGTGGCCTCATCGCGGAACGTTTCGATGCGAAGTGACAGGTGCTTACCAAGGTCAAGTCGTCCAATAACCCCATCATCGAACTCGACAAGTAATTGTAGGGCGGTAAGAGGCGTGACCTTCACAATGCGCGGCATCTTGAGACCCACTTCGACTTCCAATTCTTCGATGGCTCCATTCGATAGGCGGAAGATCTTGTCTTGAGGTATCGGAAGGGCGAGTGCAGTGGAAGACGGTAGTCCTAAGTACAGACCACGCAGTACACGGGCTACGGTGCCATGCGTCACGACAATGACCGAGGGATTCTCAGCAGCTTCGGAGAGCCACTCGCGGATGCGCGCTTCAAAGACGTCATAGGATTCGCCACCGGGGGCGCGGAAGCACCACCCGTGACGCTCCTCGCCTTCAAACGTGCCAGGCGCCAGTCGTGAAATTTCCTGCTGGCTAAGGCCTTCCCAACCTCCAATGGAAACCTCGCAAAGTCGCTCATCGAGCTGAATAGGGATCGTAGGTTTTTCAAGGTGATCGCGAACAAGCTCAGCCGTTCGTCTTGCTCTGGACTGAGGACTGGAGATCATCATCGCCGAAGCAGCTTCTGGCTGCATCCGAACGAGACGACCTATTGCCGTAGCTTGAGCAACGCCGCGTTCGGTGAGCGGTGAATCGTGACGACCTTGGTGGCACAAATTCAGATTTGCTTCGGTTTCACCATGACGAATGAGCAGCATCACCGCGACCTTCTTATGAACCAGTGACTTCGAAATTGCGGATCGTAGCCAACGCCGTTGCGCAAAGCGTTTCGTTCTCGTGGCGCACGGCGTAGACATCGGCAGCGCTGACGGACAGGGTCCGGCCGGACCTTACAAAGCGGCCACGGGCCACCAGCTTCTCGCCGGCCGCGGGGGCAATGAGCTTGATCGTGTAATCCACCGTGGAGGCGCCCCAGCCGCGGGGCAGCATCGTTATGCCGGCACACGCCGCCGCCATGTCGGCCAATGTCCCCACGGGACCGGCCTGGAAGATGCCTTGGCTGAAGGAAAGTTCCTGGCGGAAAGGCTGGGTGATCTCAAACAGGCCCGGGCCGACGTGAGTGACAGCGAAGCCGAAATGCCGCGCGATGGGCATTTCCATCAGAAATCGCTTTGTGGTTTCAACAAAATCCGGGTTGGGGGGAGCGGATTCTCGGGAGACCATTCGTCGAGTATAGTCCCTTTAGAATTACTACACTAGAGGATACATTCCAATAGCCATGCCGAAGCGTCTTTTTGAGGATGCCGATTTCCTCGCGGCTGCGCGCGATCTCGCCGCGGCCGGCGGGCCTGCGTCCGTTACGGTCAGCTCGGTGACGGAACGGCTGGGAGCACCCGTCGGCTCTTTCTATCACCGCTTCGCTTCACGTGACGTGCTGCTGGCGAATGTATGGCTGGATACGGCGCTGGCGTTTCAGACTGGCTTCGTCGCCGCGATCAAAGCGGGTGACGGGCTGGCCGCCGCCCTGCACACGCCGATTTGGGTGCGTAGCCATCTCGAGGAAGCGCGCGCATTCCTTCTTTACCACCGAGACGACTTCGCGCATGGAAATTGGCCTCAAGATCTCAAGGACCGTGTGGTGCGCCAAGGCAGGCGCGTTGATGCCGCTTACAAGCGATTTGCGCGCGATACCTTCGGCGGGGTCGGTGCGAACGAGCTTCAGCGCGCGCGCTTCGTGCTGGCCGACGTGCCTAAAGCGGCCGTCGGGCCCTATTTGCGCCAAGGCGTTGCGCCGCCTGCCATCGTCGACGAGATGGTTGGCACCACATATCACGCCATTGTTGGGTAGTCAGGAGCCGCCAGAAAGCGGCGGTCCCCTTCGACCAACTCGTGAGATCGGTCACGGGTCCAAGCTTGAGAAAGCCGAATGTTGAAAGGAGCTCGATGATCTATCTGGTTCGCCATGGAGAGACCGAGTTCAATGTTGCCCGACGCCACCAGGGCCACACCGATTCGCCGCTCACCGAACTCGGTCGCCGACAGGCGCGAGGAGCGGCGCGTGCGCTTGCGGGGCTGGTCGAAGCGCAACACACTGTGATCTTTGCGAGCCCGCTGGGGCGAGCATTGACGACCGCGCAGATCATCGCGGATACGATAGGGATCACCGCGCCTATCATCACTGATGCCGACCTGAAGGAAGTCCGGATGGGCTCGGCCGAAGGCATGACCGAAGCAGAAATGACTGAACGTTGGCCCGAGCGTCACCCCTTGTCCGCAGTCGATTCGCTGTCGTTCGAATCGCCCGATGGCGAGCGTCTGGAGGCGTTGAGCACCCGGTTGCGTCGTGTGTTGACGCGCGTTGTAACTCACGACGCAACGTCACGCATCCTCGTGTCGCACGGTGTCGCGGGGCGTGTGCTTCGGATGCTCCACCTCGATCTCGATCCCGCCGATGCCATTCGACTTGATGCACCTCATGACGTTCTCTTTCGGTTCGGTGCCAAGGAGGTCAAACGCATTGCCTTCGAGATCGACTGACGAGGCAATGGACCCAGTAAGGAAGCTAGCCGGGCGGGAGCGCCCCCGCCCCCAGAAGCTGCGATAACCGATCTCGCTCAGGAAAGGCCTGTCCAGGCGCATCTGCGGTTCCGCAGTCCGAGGGTCATGCCCGCGCGGTCAGCCGGCCGACCCTCCTGACCGGCATCTGCTTCTACGCAGACTGCGGCGGCGTGATTGCGCTGCGCACCGCCAACCGCGGACGCTATCGCTACTACACCTGCTCCACCAAGGCTCGACAGGGCGAAACCGACTGCAAGGGCCGCTCGATCCCAATGGAGAAACTCGACAATCTCTTGCCGGCCCCATCGAGGCGCGTCTGCTCCAGCCCGAGCGGCTGGAGGAGGTGCTCGCTACTGTTCTTGGCCGGCATCAGGAGAGCGCCGACCGCCGCCGGGCACCTGTTGCGGAGCTGAATAAGCGCGCAACCAAGACCGACTTGCGACTCAAGCGGCTCTATGACTCCATTGAAGCGGGCGTGGCTGATCTCAAGGACCCGGCACTGAAGGAGCGCATTGCCGGCCTCAAGGCGATCCGGGATCAGGCCCCAAGCCGACGCCCGAGCGGGTGCAGGCCGCGACGGACAGCTCAAGCCAGCAGTTGATCACGTCGCAGATGGTCAAGAAATTCGCCAGGACGGCGTGGTCGCGGCGTCGGGCGTCGCGAGCACGAACGCCGCACACAAAAGCGCTACCGCCTCCGGCGCATGCTGCTGACCGTTGCCGGCACCCTTGGCGGCGCCGCCGGAGGTTTCGCCTTCCTGCTGGTCGCTGCCATCCGGCGCTGGTTCGGCTGACGGTCGTTGAGTGGTTACGGCCTGACGATTTCGCCCCTTGCCCGTGCGCTAAAGCGGCTTCCGATCAGATGGAACCGCTCGCGGTTCCATCTGATCGGAAACGCGTTGCTTCGACAGGAGTGCCAAAGGGCATTTTCCGTCCGGCTGATTCCAGCCGGACGGATAATGCTATAGGCGCATTTATTGCGGCGCGCCTGAAGCGCATACTGCCCTGACGTTGTCGCCAGAGGATCGAGCGATGCAGCCGCATACGAGTCCAGCCACCCCGGCGCTGGCGCCGCCGACCATGATCGGCGGCGCGATTCCGCTGATCGACGTGTCGGGCTTCCTTACAGGCGAGCCCGGCGCCGCCGAGCGCGCCGCTCGGCAGCTGCGGTTCGCCTTCGAGAAGGTCGGCTTCTACTATCTTGCCGGCCATGGCGTGCCGCAGGCGTTGATCGATACGGCCTATGCCGAGGCCGCGCGCTTCCATGCGCTGCCGCTCGAGACCAAGCTCGCGGTCAAGGTCGACGAGCACAACATCGGCTACATGCCGATCGCGCGGAAGCCGCCGCCCAATGCCGCCGCGCAGGGCAAGAAGCCCAGCCAGAACGAGGCCTACTTCCTGCGGCGCGAGAAGACGCCCGACCATCCCGACGTGCTCTCCAACCGACGCTTCCACGCCATGAACAAGTGGCCGGCCGAAGCCGACATTCCGGGCTTCCGCGCCAACATGCTGGACTACATGAGCACGCTCGAGGCGCTGTGCCGCAAGCTGGTGCGGCTCTATGCGCTGGCGCTCGGCCTGCCGGAGGCCTACTTCGACGCGTGCTTCGCCGAGCCGCACATCATCCAGCGCATGTCGCGCTATCCCGCAATCGATGGCACCGACAACTCGGTCAACAGCCTGGTGGCGCATACCGATTCGGGGTTCATGACGCTGCTGCCGCCCAACAAGGTGCCGGGGCTGGAGATCAACCTGCCCGACGGCCGGTGGCTGGAGGCGCCGGGCGTGGCGGACGCCTTCGTCGTCAATGGCGGCGACATCCTGCACCGCTGGACCAACGAGCGCTTCCTGTCGACGCCGCACCGCGTGCGCAACCTGTCCGGCCAGCTGCGCCATGCCGTGCCGTTCTTCTGCGATCCCGACCACGACACCATGATCGAATGCCTGCCGACCTGCCGGTCGGCCGAGCGGCCGGCCAAGTATTCGCCGATCAAGTTCGGCGACTATGCGCTGTGGTTCGCCGCCCAGCGCTACGAGCACATGGCCAAGGTGCAGGCGCCGACCGAAGCCGACGTCGCGCCGGGTGCGCGTGCGACGGAGCGGTGGAAGAGCTGAGCGCTGGGCGGACGACTTCATGATCTTCCGGACCGCGCGCTGGGTCGCGTTTGACGCGACCCAGCGCGCTCATGAGCGCGCCAGAGGCGCGCGGTCCGGAAGAGCATGAGAAGACGCGGCTTCACGACCGGCGCCCTGGCCTTCGCCGCAACGACGGCTACGGCCGCCGAACCGCCGCCCTGGATCGACGCCCACGCGCATGTGTTCGCGCGCAACCTGCCAATGGCAATCGATGCGCGCTACCGGCCGGACTACGACGCCTCGTGGGAGACGCTGCTGGCGCTGGCCGAAAAGGACGGCGTCGGCCGCGCCGTGATCCTGCAGCCGTCCTTCCTGGGCTTCGACAATGCCTATCTGTTCGAGACGCTGCGGGCCCAGCCCGGCCGGTTCCGCGGCGTGCCCTGGGTGTCGCCGTCGATCAAGGTCAGCGACGACGACTGGGAGACACTGGCGGGGATCGGCGTGCGCGGCCTGCGCTTTCCCATCTACGGCCTGCCGACGCCGCAATGGTCCTACTACAAGGACATGCTGGCCAAAGCGAAGAAGCGCGACTGGCCGATCCACCTCTATGTCGAGAGCAAGCGCCTGCCCGAGCTGCTGCCTTTCCTGCTCGACGGCGGGAACAAGGTGGTGATCCCGCACTACGGCATGTTCGACCGCACGCTGGGCCCGGCGCGCGATCCGGGCTTCAAGGCGCTGCTGGAGAACGCGCCGAGCCGCAACATCTGGGTCGTGATGTGCGGCGCCTACCGTGTCGGGCCCGAGCGCGCCCGCTCGGCCACGTCGATGTTGCTTGACGCCTTCGGTCCGGATCGCCTGATGTGGGGCAGCGACTGGCCGCACACCGACACGGGCCTCAACCGCGTCACGACCTATCCCCAGACCCTGCGCTGGTTCGAGGAATGGGTGCCTGACAAGGCGACACGGCAGACGATCCTGGTCGACACGCCGGCAAAGCTCTACGGATTCTAGGTTGATATCCCCTGTGATATCATATTATATATGATATCAATTATGAGGATCGTACTCGACACCGACACCGTTGTCGCGGCGATGCGCAGCCCGTCCGGTGCTTCAGCTGCCATCTTGATGGCGGCTCGGTCCAGAAGAGTGACGTTGCTCGCAACTGTCGCGCTCTTTATCGAATATGAGGCCATCTGCCAACGGGCGGAGCACCGCGAAGCCGCGGGCTTGGATCGGTCCGAGACAAAGCTGTTTCTCGACGGCCTTGCCTACTTGGTCGAAGAAGTCGAAGCGCATTTCCTGTGGCGTGGCCGGCTCCGCGATGCGAATGATGACATGGTACTCGATGCAGCGGTCAATGGTAGAGCCGACGCCATCGTGACTTTCAATCGTCGGGATTATGGAGACGTGCCTGCGGAATTTGGCGTCGGTCTCCTGCTTCCGCGAGAGGCCTTGAAAAGGATTGCGCTATGAAGACGTCGACGACCTATCCTTTGCGGTTGCCGGCCAGTATCCGCGCCGAGGTCGAGAAGCTGGCCAAACGCGAGGGCATCAGCGTCAACCAGTTCATCGCGTTGGCGGTCGCCCAAAAGGTGTCGGCATTGAATGCGGCGACTTGGTTTGCCGAACGGCGTTCGCGCGCCGATATGAAGGCCTTCGACAAGTTGATGCGACGCAAGGGCGGCGAAGCTCCTCGGCAGGAAGACGCCAAATAGACCTCGTGCCTCGATGCCTCGACGCCGTCTCCTTCGGCGCGTCAGCGGTGCCGACCACATAATCATCACGAACGCCTGACTTTGCCGCTCCTGCGGCCGTCGCTAGAGCACAATCCGCTCGGCTGGAATCAGCCGAGCGGATTGTGCCTATTGAAGCAACCAACGTCCGCGCGCGCATTTCCGGTCTGATTGAACCGCTTGCGGTTCAATCAGACCGGAAATCGCTCTAGCCTGTGCGAGCACGCATGAGGTGTCCGATGGGTCGTCTTCGCAACATGGCTATTGCGGCCGCAGCAGTGATCGCGGCACCGACGATGGCCGTCGGCCAGCAGAGGGAAATGGAGCCCAAGGCCCGCTGCGACCAGCTCCTCGCCTATTGGGACCAGCGCTCCGCCAGCAAGGGCGAAGGCGCCAGCGGCTCGGACATGGCGCGCAAGGCGGCGGGACTCGATTGCGACAATCGCCGCTATGCGGACGGCATCAAGCGGATGGAGGATCTGCTGCGGCAGAACCGCTATCCGGTGCCGCCACCACAGCCGTAGCAGAGGCGATCGCTTGGCGTCGCACGTTGAACTCAGCATCTGGCGGCGCGTTTGCCGTTCGAGTAGCTGTTCCTTCGTCATACCCGGATCGGCCTGATCGATGACCGTCGCCCTGGAAGCTTTGCGATCCGAGCTCCTGAGCCACTACCCCAAGTGGCACCCCATCCTGTCGCCTGTCGGTGAGGGGCTCCATTTCGAGGTTTTTCACGCCGTTCATCCGGTCTGGGGCGACGTTTCCATCAAGGTTCCAAGGACCCGCTTCATCAGCAACGACAACGACGACCACATCGACACGCGCGACCTCCTGCGCCAGGAGGCCACGCTCAACGGGTTCTTTGCCGATCATGGAATCCCGACGCCGCGCGCTTTCGACCTGCATGTAGATGGCGTGGCAGCGGACTATCTGATTGGATCCTATCTGCAGCACGACCGATCGACGCCTTCGCCGCGTGAGTGTGGTGCTCTGCTCGCGAGAATGCATGCCATCACCTCACCGAAGAACCTGAAGTGCGTCGCCGAAGTAGAAGACACGCTCTGGAGAACGATCGCCACCTTGATCGGTCGTCGTTCGCGTGCCGTCGAACGTCTGGCTGGTGTCACGCTGCCCATCCTCCAGGAAAGCGAGATTTGCGAACTCTTGAATGGCAATGCCGGGCATGCGCCTTCAGCGATCCTGCACATGGATTTTCGATCCGCCAACATTCTCACGCGCGACAGCCAGGTCGTCGGCATCATCGATTGGGGAAATGCCTTGGTCGGAGATCCTGCCTTGGAGGTAGCGCGAGTCGCCGAGTACGGCCAATGGGACGACGACTTCGCTACGGCTTACGGCTCCAATCCGCTGCTCCAGCGTCCAGCGCACGTGGCCCTGCTGTACCGCCTGTATACGGCGACGATGCTTGCTGTCGTGTTTCTTTCGGAGGCTCCCGACCCCACCAGCGCCGAAGTTTCCGTCAAGCGTGTACAGGCGCTCTATCGCTCCTTATTGCCTTTGTTGTCGCAAGCGAAGGCCTCCGACGGCACGAACCCACACCTCTAGGTCTTACGAAGCGCCGCCCTCGACGCCGCGGCCTTCGGCGCGCCAGCGCAGCATGCCGCCGGGCAGGTTGGCGATGTCGGAGAAACCGGCCTTCTGCAGGATCGCCGTGGCGTGCGCCGAGCGGCTGCCGGCGCGGCACACCGCGACGATGGGCTTGTCCTTGGGTAGCTCCTGGGCGCGTTGGGCGAGCTCGCCCAGCGGCACCAGCGTGGCGCCGCGGATGTGACCCAATGGTCCGGCGAACTCGTTGGGCTCGCGCACATCGAGCACCTGCACCTTGGCGAGGTTCTCCTCCAGCCAGTGCGGCTCGACCTCCCAGACGCCGCCGAAGGTGAAGCGCAGCGGCGCCCAGCAGGGATCATCGGGCGGTGCGGCGGCCTCGTTGCCGGGCTGGCCGCAGCGCAGGTTGGCGGGCACCGCCTCGTCGATCTTCTTGGGATGAGGCAGGTCGAGGTTCTTCATGTAGCCGACATAGTCGCCCTCGCCGACCTCGCCGCCCAGCCGCGGATTGAACTTCTTCTCCTCGGCGACGCTGGTCGCGGTCAGCCCGCGATAGTCGTGCGCGGGGTAGAGCAGGCAGCTCTCGGGCAAGGAGAAGATGCGGGACCGCACCGAGCGATACAAGGCGCGCGGGTCGCCCTGCTGGAAGTCGGTGCGGCCCGAACCCCGGATCATGATGCAGTCGCCGGTGAAGGCCATGCTCTCGTCATCGAGCACGTAGGTGACGCAGCCGTTGGTGTGGCCGGGCGTGGCCCGCACCTCGAGCGAGCGGCGGCCGAACTCGACGCGCTCACCGTCGTCGAGCAGGCGGTCGGAGCCCGCGGTGCCCGAGGCCGCGGCAATGGCGATGCGGCTGCCGAGCCTCTGCTTCAGCAGCCAGGCGCCCGTCACGTGGTCGGCATGGACGTGGGTGTCGAGCGTCCACAGGAGGTCGAGTCCGAGCTCGCCGATCAGCGCCGCATCGCGCCTCACCTGCTCGAACACCGGATCGATCAGCACGGCCTCGCGCGTGGCCGAGCAGCCCAGCAGGTAGGTATAGGTCGACGAAGTCGGATCGAAGAGCTGGCGAAAGACGAGCATCCGTCGACTATACCACGAGCCGCCGGCCGCGCTCGCCTTGCGGAGAGGCCGTTCCGGGAGGCATTGTCGGCCGTCGACCGCCGAGGACACCGATGTTCAGCTCCCAGCGCCTCGCGTCGCTGCTCGCGACGCCCCTTCTCCTGCTTGCCGTCGCGTTCCCGGCGTTCGCCCAGTCGCCCGCCGACCCTGGCGCTTCGGGCGCCTCGTCCTTGCTCGCCGCGCGCCTCGAGCGCGCCCGCCAGCACTTCGAGCAGATCGTCCAGGCGGTCCCCGCGCTTCCCGCCGACTTCGCCGAGGTCGCTCGCTCGCTGACGGCGGCGGCAGGCGCCGACGGCGTCCTTCGCATCCTGCTCGGCGTCGTGCTGTGCCTCGCGGTCGGCGCGGCCGTGGAATGGGCGTTCCGCCGCGCCACCAGCGGACCACGCGAGCGGCGCGGCGCCATCCCGATCCGCCAGCTCTCCGATCGCCTGACGCGGGTCGGCATGGATGCGCTGCTCGACGTCGGGGCGGTGCTCGCCTTCGCGGTCGGCGCGCTCGTCGTTCTCGTCGCCATGAGCTGGTCGCCGCCGATCCATGAGGCCGGCATCGCCTTGCTGACCGCCCTGGTCGGCGCCCGGCTCGCCAACGCTCTCCTGGTCATCCTGCTGCGGCCCCAGCCCGGGCCCGACCGCGACCTCGCCGCCTTCGACCTGGATGTCGTCCGCGCGCAATTCTGGCGCAGCCGCCTGCTCGCCTTCGTCGCCTGGTTCGCCTTCGGCTGGGCCGTCATCGCGGCGGTGCGGGTGCTCGGCATGCCGCGTGGCGGCCAGCTGCTCTTCGCCTACCTGCTGGGCACCGGCCTCATCGCCATCGCCATCGCCATGATCTGGCATCCCCATGCCCCGGCACCGGCCGGCGAGCCGCAGGCCGAGCGCGTGTCGGCGGGCAATGCCGGGCCCTGGCTCGCGACGATCACCGCCGTGGTGTTCTGGATGGTGTGGGCGGCCGGCGCCATGCCCGCCTTCTGGTTCCTGACCGTGGTCGTCGGGCTGCCGATCGGCATCGGCACGGCCCGCCGCGCCTCCCGCCACCTGCTGCGTCCGGTCACCCTGCCGGACGGGACCGCCGCACCGCAGTCGGTGCTGGCGGTGTTCGTCGAACAAGGGCTGCGCGCCGCGCTTATCGTCGGCGCGATCGGCATCCTGCTGTCGGGCTGGGGCCTCGATGTCGGCGCGCTGGCCGGGCAGGAGAACACCTTCGCCCGCCTGGTCCGCGGGTCGCTGCACGCGCTGATCATCGTGCTGGTGGCCGACCTCGCCTGGAGCCTGATCAAGGCGCTGGCCGACAACACGCTCGCCAACGCCCAGGCCGCCGAGGGGCTCGCCGCCGACGAGGTACGCCGGCGGGCGCGCATCCGCACCCTGCTGCCGATCGGCCGCAACATTGCGCTGATCGTGCTGGTCGTGATGGCCGGGCTGATGGCGCTCGCCGCGATGGGCGTCGAGATCGCCCCGCTGATCGCCAGCGCCGGCGTCGTCGGCGTCGCCGTCGGCTTCGGCGCGCAGACGGTGGTGCGCGACATGATCAGCGGCATGTTCTACATGCTCGACGACGCCTTCCGTGTCGGCGAGTACATCCAGAGCGGCAACTACAAGGGCGTCGTCGAATCCTTCAGCCTGCGCTCGGTCAAGCTGCGCCACCAGCGCGGCGCGCTCTACACCATCCCGTTCGGCGTGCTGGGCGCCGTCCAGAACATGAGCCGCGACTGGGTGATGGTGAAGGACCAGATCGGCATCACCTACGATTCCGACGTCGACAAGGCCAAGAAGCTGATCAAGCAGATCGGGCAGGAGCTCGCCAAGGATCCCGATCTCGGCCCCAGCATCCTGCAGCCGCTCAAGATGCAGGGCATCGAGCAGTTCGGCGACTACTCGATCAACATCCGCATGAAGATGATGACCAAGCCCGGCGAGCAGTTCGTCGTCCGCCGCAAGGCGAACGCCATGATCAAGAAGGCGTTCGACGAGAACGGCATCCACTTCGCCTTCCCGACCGTGCAGCTCGCGGGCGGCGGCAACGCGGACAACGGCGCGGCCGCGGCGGCGGCCGCGCAGAAGGTCTTGAAGCGGGAACCGGCACCGCCGGCGTAGCCGAACTTCCTCTCCAGCGAAGCTGGGGAGGTGGCCCGAAGGGCCGGAGGGGTCATGAGCAACGGTACAGATGCCCATGACCCCTCCGTCCGCTTCGCGGACACCTCCCCATCGCTTCGCGATGGGGAGGAAAAGATCAGGCCGGGGCGCTCGCCTTGTCGATTGCCGCCACCGACTCCGGATCGAGCTTGATCGAGGGCGCGGCGAGGAGGTCCTTGAGCTGGTCGAGGCTGGTGGCGCTGACGATCGGCGCGGTGATCGCCTTGCGCTGCATCAGCCAGGCGAGCGCAACCTGCGTCGCGTTGGCGTTGTGCTTCCTGGCCGCCGCATCGAGCGCCTTCAGCACGCCAAAGCCCTTGTCGTTGATGTACTTCTTGACGCCGGCGCCGCGTGCCTTGTCGGCGGCGTCGGCCTCCGACCGGTATTTGCCGCTCAGGAAGCCGCTGGCCAGGGAGTAGTACGGGATCACGCCGATCCCCTCCTTCAGGCACTCGTCCTCCAGCGCCCCTTCGAACAGGCCGCGTTCCACCAGGTTGTAGTGCGGCTGCAGGCTCTCGTAGCGCGGCAAGCCCTTCTCCTTGGCGATCTTCGCCGCCTCGGCAAGGCGTGGCGCCTCGAAGTTGGAGGCGCCGATGAAGCGCAGCTTGCCCGCCTTCACGAGCTCACCATAGGTCGAGAGCGTCTCCTCCTGCGGCGTGGTCTTGTCGTCGCGGTGCGACTGGAAGAGATCGATGCGGTCGGTATTGAGCCGCTTCAGCGAATCCTCGACCGAGCGCTTGATGTGCGCCGCCGAGAGGCCCTGGCCGACATTGGGCATGTCCATGCCGCACTTGGTGGCGATCAGCACCTTGTCGCGCTTGGCCGGGTTCTTCTTCAGCCAGCTGCCGATCACGGTCTCCGATTCGCCGCCCTTGTTGCCGGGCTTCCAGCGCGAATAGACATCGGCGGTGTCGATGAAGGAAAAGCCGGCATCGACGAAGGCGTCGAGGATCCTGTGCGAGGTCGCCTCGTCGGCCGTCCAGCCGAACACGTTGCCGCCGAAGGCGATGGGGGCGAATTCGAGGCCGGACCGGCCGAGCTTGCGCTTCTCCATGATGACTCTCCCATGAGACGAGAAAAAGGGGCCCGCCCCTCGAGGCCGAGGGGGAGCCTGCCTTGCGATCATAGCGGCTGGCGAGTGTCCCGCCTACTCCGCGGCCTTGGCTGGCGCCGGCGGGGCCTCCGACGGCGTGGCGGCGGGTGCAGGCGCCAGGGGGGCTGCCAGCGGCGGCGCAGCCGGCATTCCGGGCGCGCCGAAGGGGAAGATCGGCGTGGCGAACTTGATGCCGAGCTTGGGGAGCTGCTCGTACATGCGGCGGACCCCCATGCGCTGGATGGCGCTGGGGTTCTTGGGACGGGCCATGAACTTGAAGCGCACGATAAGCTGGGAGTCCTTGATGTCGACCACGCCCTGCATCTTGAGCGGCTGCATCAGGATGGGCTTGAAGGCCGGCTCCTCCATCATGTCGGTGCCGATCTTCTTCACCGCCTTGCGCAGGAGCTCGACGTCGGTGCCCGGCGCGAAGGCCAGGTTGAACTTCACCACCGTCCAGTCGCGGCTGAAGTTGGTGATGTGCCCGACCTGGCCGAACGGCACGATGTGGAGCTGGCCATTCTGGTGACGCAGCTTCAGGCAGCGCACGCTGAAGCCCTCGACCGTGCCCTTGACCTTGCTGCAGTCGACATACTCGCCGATGCGGAAGGCATCCTCGGCCAGGAAGAAGATGCCGGAGACGACGTCGCGCACCAGCGACTGGCTGCCGAACGATACCGCCAGGCCGAGCACCGAGGCGCCGGCGATCAGCGGCGTGATGTTGACGCCGAGCTCCGACAGCACCAGCAGGCCGCCGACCACCAGGATGACCGAGCCGGCCATGGCGCGCAGCAGCGGCATCAGGGTGCGCAGCCGCGAGGCCGCGACCTTGACCTCGTCCTCCGGATCGGCCGCGGCACCTGCCGACGGCAGTGGATTGGCGGCGATGTAGGAGTCCATGCGGTATCGGACGAAGCGCCAGAAAGCGTAGATCGCCACCAGGGTGATCGCCGCGATCTTGGCGCCGCGGTCGTGGACCGCCCACTCCTCCTGGGTCATGGCGCCCAGCACCTTCACCATCACGGCATCGGCGATGATGATGGCAACGTAGAGCCGTGCGATCAGGCGCAGGCAGTCGGCCACCACGTCGCCCGCCATCGGCAGCTCGGAGACGATGTGGCGGGTGACGCGGTGCATCAGCGTCTCGAACAGCAGCAACACCAGCAACGCCGATTCGATGGTCGACATGCCACGGGCCGGCGTGTGGCTTTCGGTCAGCGCGGCATAGACCGCCGCCACGCCCATCAGGCCGTAGAAGGCGAGGCCTGCCATCCACCAGCGCTTTGCCGCGTCGAGCTTGAGCTGGCGGCCGATCTTGCGCTCCGACACCATGGCCGTGAGCCAGGCGGCCATCGCGTTGCGCCAATGCCAGACCACCCAGACCAGGGCGGCCGCGATCAAGGGCGCGTAGATGATGATGGCGGCCGACGTCACGTCTCTGGCGGCGCCGGTGACGAGCAGCGCACGGGCGATGTGGCCGCCCAGCAGCGGCAGGACGACCACCCAGTTGAGCGCGATCAGAAGCCCGCGCGCCGCCGCGTCGTCGACCGGCGCGATGCGGCCTTCCGGCGCGGCGGGCCGCAGCCAGACCCGGAACACGAGGTTGACGACTCGCCAATAGAGCAGCACCTCGAACACCTGCTGGCCGAGCTTGCCGCCGACCGTCTGGTTGCCGCCGAGCTGGCTCTGGACGACGCGGGCTGCGATGGCGAGCGCGACCACCGCCACCAGGTCGAGCAGCATGGCGCGCACGAAGGCCCGCAGGGGCGACTGGCCGACCAGGCGGTCGAAGGCGCTGAGGCGGGCCCGGTTGAGCAGCAGGCGGACAATGTATTCTGCGGCCAGGCCGGCGACCACGATGCCCAGCAGCAGAAGGGCGGTGCGCCCGTCGACCACTTCGGGCAGGCGGGCAAGCTGCCGCCCCAGCGCCGGGACCTGGTGGACGGTGAACTCCAGGCGCTCGGTCAGGACCTTGAGGAACGATCCGGCGGCGCCGTCGGCGCCATAGGCCGGTTGCGCCGCGGCCGTGCAGGCCCAATCGGCGATGAAGACGCCGACCGTTGCCGCGACGCCAAATCTTGACCGCTTCATGCGTTTGCCCCCATTGGACGGCCGGCAAAGGCTAGGCGAAATAGCCGCATACCGCCATCTTCGCGCGGGCTTGTCGTAGAGTTTTGTCCGAGATGTGTCGGAGACCGCCCGGTTCGGCCTGATGCAACAGCATTGCGGTGACTATAGCACTGCGCTATAGTTTCGTCGTGTGGCGCGTTGTCATCGAGCGCGAAGCCGCCAAGGCACTGGATCGTACGCCGACCAATGTTCAGAGGTTGGCGTTGCGCAAGCTGCGAGAGCTGGCCGCCGATCCGTATGCTCGCAACAACAATGTCAAAAAGCTCGTCGGACGTCCCGGCTTTCGGCTTCGTATCGGCGATTGGCGCATCATCTACGAGCTGCGTGCCGCCGAGCTGATCGTGCTGGAGCGGATTTCGATCAGATGGAACCGCGTGCGGTTCCATCTGATCGAAATCGCGCGCACGGGAGATGCTGGTTTCACAGGGCACATTCCGTCCGGCTGATTCCAGCCGGACGGAATGTGCTCTAGTCATCAAATTTGGACCTCGGAGTTCCATCTATGAGTAGTTCGAATCCGGTTCGTCACGCCATCGTCGCCCGCGGCGGCCGGCCTGCCTACGTGCGGGTGCCTCTGCGCGAATGGCGGCGTCTCATTCGTCGCCTCGAACAGGCTGAAGATCGGTCCGACGTCGAGGCCTACGACCGCGCGAAGGCGCGTGGTGGCGAAGCCTATCCGATCGAAATATTCGAGCGATCTCTCGACGGCGAAAGCCGCATCAAGCTGTTTCGCGAGTATCGCAGGGTGACACAGGCCGAGCTGGCGAAGCGCGCCGGACTGTCGGC
The DNA here is from genome assembly GCA_009377525.1 of Rhodospirillales bacterium. GTDB lineage: Bacteria > Pseudomonadota > Alphaproteobacteria > Reyranellales > Reyranellaceae > Reyranella. The sequence goes on along the minus strand of WHTW01000043.1, from coordinate 33,898 downwards.
GCTCTATGTTTCCCAACTCGAAACGAAGCGTCGCTCGGGCTCGCAGGCCACACTGCGCAAGATTGCCTCGGCGCTCCGGGTCGATATCGATCTCCTGGCGCCGCGCTAGAGCGATTTCCGGTCTGATTGAACCGCTAGAGCGGTTTCCGATCAGATGGAACCGCACGCCGTTCCATCTGATCGAAAACGCGCGCACGGGAGATGCTCGTTTCACAGGGCACATTCCGTCCGGCTGATTCCAGCCGGACGGAATGTGCTCTAGTCAATCAGACCGGAAATGCGCGCGCGAGTGTTCGTTGTTTCAACGGGCGCAATCCGCTCGGCTGGAATCAGCCGAGCGGATTGTGCTTCAGGACACTGTCGCCCAGAAGAAGATCGCCGTCGCCAACGCGCCGAGTGCCGTCCGCCCGGCATGCAGCCGGCCCCAGCGCTCGATCAGGGACCGGCTCTCCGAGCCGGCGCGCTCCGGGGGCGTCGCGTTGAGCCGGTCGTTGACCGGCTTGATGACCAGGAGCGTATAGGGCCACGGCGCCACGATCGCGATGGCGCCGGCCAAAAGCCGAAGGTCCCGCCCCTCCCACCACCAGGCGGCCAGGCCGAGCAGGAAACCCGCCATCGCCAAGCTGGCCTGCATCAGCGCCGCCCGCTCGTAGGAGCGCTGCCATTGTCGCAAAGCAGCGCGATCGTCGATTGCCAGGCGCGCCGGCTGCTCGGCGAAATTCACATAGAACGCCGCGCCGGCGAACAATGCGGCCACGCCCAACGCGAAATGCCCCAGCAGCATGGCCACCTCCGCGGTGTGCACTGGACCACAATGCAGCCGCCGCACTATCGTTGCCGAGGAGTCAGGAGTACGCCATGGCCACCGAGACCATTCCCATCATCGACCTCGGCCCCTTCCTCGCCGGCGAGCCGGGTGCGCTCGACCGCACGGCCAAAGAGTTGAGGTTCGCGCTGACGGAAATCGGCTTCTACTTCATCGTGAACCACGGGGTGCCGCGGGAAAAGATCCAGGCGACCTTCGACCAGGTGAAGCGCTTCCACGCCCTGCCGGTCGAGAGGAAGCTCGAGCTCAAGATCGACCTGCACAGCACCGGCTACATGCCGATGCGCGGCAACACGCTGCGCACCTCGACGGTGCAGGCCGGCACCAAACCCAACCTGAACGAGGCCTTCTTCGTGAAGCGCGAGATGGCGGCCGACCATCCCGACGTGCTGGCCAACCGCCGCTTCCGCGGCCGCAACCGCTGGCCCGAGGGCCTGCCCGGCTTCCGCGAGACCGTGGTCGACTACTGCAACACCATGGAAGCGCTGGTGCTGAAGATGGTGCGGCTCTACGCCCGTGCACTCGACCTGCCGGCCGAGTATTTCGACGGGCCGTTCCGCGATTGCCAGTATTCGCTGCGCATGACGCACTACCCGCACCAGGACGGGCCGCCCCTCAACGAAAAAGATTGGGACGAGTTCGGCCTCGCCCCTCATACCGACACGAGCTTCCTCACCCTGCTGGCGCCCAACGACGTGCCGGGCCTCTCCATCCGCACGCAGAGCGGCAAGTGGATCGACGCGCCGTCCATTCCCGACGCCTACGTCGTGAACGGCGGCCAGATGCTGCAGCGCTGGACCAACGACGTCTTCCTGGCGACGCCGCACCGCGCCGTCAACAGGAGCGGCGGCGAGCGTTATGCCATCCCGTTCTTCTGCGATTCCAACATCGACTGGCCCGTCGCCGCCGTGCCGACCACTGTCGGCCCGGACAAGCCGCCCAAGTACCCGACCACCCATTACAGCGACTACATGATCTGGTACCAGAAGCGGAACTACGACGTGCTGGCTGACGCCAACCTGGAAGCGGCCGAGTGAGCGACGCGGAAACCATTCCCATCGTCGACCTGGGTCCCTACCTGACCGGGGAGCCCGGGGCGCTGGAGCGCACGGCCCGCGAGCTGCGTTTCGCCCTGACCGAGGTCGGTTTCTATTTCATCGTCAATCACGGCGTGCCCGAGGCGTTGATCTGCGGCGCCTTCCAGCAGGCCGCGCGGTTCCATGGCCAGCCGCTCGACAGGAAGATGGACGTCAGGGTCGACAAGCACAATGTCGGCTACCTGCCGATGCGCGGCGACACCTTGCGCACATCGACGGTGCAGACCGTCACCAAGGCCAATCTCAACGAAGCCTTCTTCATGGCGCGCGACCTGCCGGACGATCATCCCGACGTCTTGGCCGACCGGCGCTTCCGCAGCGCCAACCGTTGGCCCCGCGACCTGCCCGGCTTCCGCGAGGCCGTCGTCGGCTACTGCGATGCGCTGGAGCGGCTGGTGCTGAAGCTGGTGCGGCTCTACGCCGTCGCCCTCGAGCTGCCGGCGGCGTACTTCGACGATCCGTTCGGCGAATTCCAGTACAAGCTGCGCATGACGCACTACCCCTACCAGGAAGCCCTGGCTGACGACGAGTTCGGCATCGCGCCGCACACCGATACCAGCTTCCTGACCCTGCTTGCGCCCAACGACGTGCCGGGCCTTTCCATCCGGACCCAGGGCGGCAAGTGGCTCGACGCCCCGGTCGTTCCCGGCGCCTTTGTCGTGAATGGCGGCCAGATGCTGCAGCGCTGGACCAACGACGTCTTCCTGGCGACGCCACATCGGGCGGTCAACCGCAGCGGCGGCGAGCGCTATGCGCTCGCCTTCTTCTGCGACAGCAACATCGACTGGCCGGTGGCCTCGGTGCCGACCACGGTCGGGCCGGACCGGCCGCCGAAATATCCCACCACCTGGTACACCGACTACATGATCCAGTACCAGAAACGGACCTACGACCTCCTGGCGGACGCCAGCCGGTAGAGCGATTCCCGATTTGGGGAACCGCGAGCGGTTCCCCAAATCGGGAATGCGCGCACCGGGGTTCTTTGTTTCAAAGGGCACATTCCGGTCGGCTGATTCCAGCCGACCGGAATGTGCTCTGGGCGGCGGAATGACGCCTTCAGGCGGCTTCCCGGCCGGCCGCGACTCGGTCTAGAACCAAGCGGGGAAGCCGCCCACCAATCGCAAAGCCTTCATTCCGGGCGGCATGGGTAACAGAGGAAACGCCATGCTCGGCCTGATGCAAGACCGTCCGCTGCTGATCTCGCAGATCATCGACTATGCCGGGAGGTACTATCCCGACGTCGAGATCGTGACCCGCACGGTCGAGGGGCCGCTCCATCGCTACGGCTACAAGGACGCGCTGAAGCGGGCCAAGCAGCTGGCCGAGGCGCTGCAGGGGCTGGGCCTCAAGCTGGGCGATCCGGTCGGCACCATCGCCTGGAACACCTACCGCCACTTCGAGCTCTATTTCGGCATCTCGGGCATCGGCGCCGTCCTGCACACGATCAACCCGCGGCTCGCGCCCGAGCATGTCGCCTATATCGCCAACCATGCCGAGGACAAGGCGATCTTCGTCGACCTCAACCTGCTGCCGATCGTCGAGGGCGTGTGGCAGCACCTCAAGACCGTGAAGCACGTCGTGGTGATGACCGACCGCGCCCACATGCCGGCCTCGTCCAAGATCCCCAACCTGCTCTGCTACGAGGAATTGATCGCGGCCAAGCCGGGCACGCTGAAGTGGCCTGACTTCGACGAGCGCACCGCCTCCTCGCTCTGCTACACCTCGGGCACGACCGGCAACCCCAAGGGCGTGCTCTACTCGCACCGCTCGACGATGATCCATTCGATAATGGCGTCCAACGGAGCGGTGATCCCGATGAATCCCGACACCGCGTTGCTGCCGGTGGTGCCGATGTTCCACGCCAATGCCTGGGGCCTGGTCTACGCCGCGCCGATGTGCGGCGCCAAGCTGGTCTTCCCCGGGCCCAAGCTCGACGGCGCCAGCGTCTACGAGCTTTTGGACAAGGAGCAGGTCACCTTGAGTGCCGGCGTGCCGACGGTGTGGCTCGCCCTGCTCGAATACTGCGCCCAGAACAAGTTCAAGATGTCGTCGGTCAAGCGCACCCTGATCGGCGGCTCGGCCGTGCCGCTGGCCATGATCGAGCGCTTCTGGAAGGAGCACGGCGTCGAGGTCGTCCAGGGCTGGGGCATGACCGAGATGAGCCCGCTCGGCACGACGACCCGCTTCAACAAGGGCGAGCGCGACCTGCCCGACGCCGAGCGCTTCACCATCACCGCCAAGGCCGGCCGGCCGGTGTTCGGCTGCGAGATGAAGATCGTCGACGACGCCGGCAACGACCTACCGATGGACGGCAGCGTGTCGGGCAACATGGTGGTGCGCGGGCCCTGGATCGTGAAGGGCTACATGAAGGGCGACGGCAGGAGCCAGTTCCTCGAGGACGACTGGTTCCATACCGGCGACGTCTGCAAGATCGAGGCCGACGGCTCGGTGGTGATCACCGACCGCTCCAAGGACGTGATCAAGTCGGGCGGCGAATGGATCAGCTCGATCGATCTCGAGAACGCCGCCATGGGCTGCCCCGGCGTGGCCGAGGCCGCGGTGATCGGCGTGCATCATCCCAAGTGGGATGAACGGCCGCTGCTGATCGTGGTCAAGCGGCCCGACGCGCAGGTCACCAAGGCCGACCTGCTGAAGTTCCTCGAAGGCAAGATCGCCAAGTGGTGGATGCCGGACGACGTGCAGTTCATCGACGCCATCCCGCACGGCGCGACGGGCAAGATCCTGAAGACGGCGCTGCGCAAGCAGTTCGAGGGCTACAAGCTGCCGACGGCTTAGTCTTCCGGACCGCCGGCATCTTGCCGGCTCATGCTCATGAGGCCGGCTGGAAGCCGGCGGTCCGCATGAAGCCTACTCCGCCGGCGCCGCGCTTCGCGTGTGCGCCAGCTCGGCCAACGCCTGGCGCGTCACCTGGAAGGCGCCCGTCAGGGCCAGGCCCGACATGATCGCGGCGACGGCGTAGTCCGGCCAGCCAGCACCCAAGCCGAACACACCCGCGGCCGCCGCCAGCACCGCGAGGTTGCCGATCGCGTCGTTGCGCGTGCAGATCCAGACCGAGCGCATGTTGCTGTCGCCGTCGCGCCAGCGATAGAGCAGCACGGCGACGCCGAGATTGGCGGCGAGCGCCAGCGCGCCGACCATGCCCATCACCGGCGCCTCGGGCACGGTGCCTGCGATCGCGTGCTGGATAGTGGTGCCGGCGACCCACAGGCCGAAGAGGCCCATGGTTGCGGCCTTGATCAGCGAGGCGCGGGCGCGCCACTGCAGCGCCATGCCCAGCACGAACAGGCTGATGCCGTAGTTGGCGGCGTCGCCCAGGAAGTCGAGCGAATCGGCCAGCAGCGAGGCCGACTGTGCGGCGATGCCGGCGCCGATCTCGACCGCGAACATGGCGAGGTTGACCGCGAGCGCGATCCACAGGATGCGGCGATAGACCGGCGATGCCGCCTCGTGATCATGGCCGTGACCGCAGCAATGTGCACTCATCTCAATGCTCCGCGCCTCAATGCTCCGCGCCTCAATGCTCCGCGCCTCAATGCTCTCCGACATGGGTGACCATGTCCTCGACCATGCGCCGTACGTGGGCATCGTCGGCGCCGTAGTAGACTTGCTTGCCCTGCCGGTCGGCCCGCACCAAGCGTGCGCCTTTCAACAAACGCAGGTGGTGGCTTACCAGTGACACCGAAAGGCCGAGCCGGTCTGCGATATCGGACACCGCGAGCGGCGTCCGAAGGCAGGCGACCACGATGCGAAGCCGCGTCGGATCGCCCAGCAGACGGAACAGGTCGGCCAGGGCGGTGGCATGGTCGTCGGACAGCAGGGTCTTCTTGGCTTTGGACATTTGAACAACTGTTCAAGCGTACGCCAATGGCCCGGCCTGTCAAATCAGAAAAGATGCAGCGTTATAATGTTCGCGATCGTTCCCGCGGCGAGCGCCCACAAGGGATTGCGGCGGCTGAGCACGACGAACGCTGCCGTCGCGAGGCTGATCGCGATCGTGACCACGTCACGGTCGACGGCACGCATCAGCGACACGCCGCTCGCCAGCATCAGCCCCAGGCCCAGCGGCACCAGCGCATCCTTGAGGACGGCGACCGCCGTCGTGCCCGACCACCGCGCAAGGACCCGCCCGGCAACGAACGCGAGCGCGCATGACGGCAGCATGATGGCCAGGGTCGCGACCAGGAGGCCCGCCCATCCGGCGACCTGCCAGCCGATCAGGCTCACGACGATGACGTTGGGACCGGGGGCGGCGCTGGCGATGGCGAAGGTGTGCGCGAACACCGCATCGCTCATCCAGCCATGGACATCGACCACCTGGTGGCGGATTTCCGGCAGCACCACATTGATGCCGCCGATCGACACCAGCGACAGCGTCGCGAAGGTGCGCGCGAGGTCGGCCAGCACGCCGGTCATGTCCGCCAACCCAACTTGCGTCCCAAGACGGTAACAAGGATTGAGACCGGCGCCAGGACGAGCACGACCGGCACCAGCGGCCACCCGAACACCGCCATCGCCACGAAGGCAAGCGCGAGGATCAACCAGGCGACGGATGCGAGCCCGACGTTGCGGATCATCTTCAGCGCCGTCCCCAGCACCAGGCCGGCTGCCGCGGCAGCCGCGCCGGTCAGCCCGGCATTCACCTCGGGCACGGCGGCGAAGCGGTCATAGACCATGGCGAGGGCCGTCACGATCACCAGCGGCATCGTCATCATGCCTAGAAGGCTTGCCGCCACGCCGGCCGGCCCCTGGAAGCGGTCGCCGACGAGGACCGCGGCGTTCATGGTGTTGGGGCCGGGCAGCATCTGGCCCACGCCCAGCACCTCGGCGAACTCACGGTCGCTCAGCCATCGGCGCTCTTCGACGATGACGTGGCGCGACCATGGCCCGACGCCGCCGAAGCCTAAAAGGCCGATCTTGAGGAAACCCAGGAACAGCTCGCCCTTGCTTATCTCTTTCACCGGGCCGATCTCTTTCATGGCCCGAGCATCGGCCGGCCGGCTCGAGCCTGCTTTGAAAAACAGGCCGAACTTCATCAAAATCGGGCCATGGCCCGCCACATCCGCGCCGCCACGCTGGAGGACATCGACCGCCCGGTCATCGCTGTCGGCAACGACTACGCGGCGGGTCATCTGCATGCCGCGCACGCCCATCGCCGCAGCCAGCTCCTGTTCGCCGAGACGGGCACCATGCTGGTCGAGACCCAGCAGGGATCGTGGATGGTGCCGCCGCACCAGGCCATGTGGATCCCCGCCGCCGTGCGCCATTCGATCACCATGCTGAGCCGGGTGGCGACGCGCAGCGTCTATCTCGACCGGCGCGCCGTCCGCAGCATGGCGAGGCACTGCCAGGTGATGGGAGTCTCGCCGCTGCTGCGCCAGCTCCTGATCGAGGCGGTCGACCTGCCGGCCGCCTACGAGCCGCGCAGCCGCGCCGGGCGCATCATGTCCCTGCTGCTCGACGAGATCCGGCTGGCGCCGGTGCTGCCGCTCAGCCTGCCCTTCCCCGCCGAGGCGCGACTGGCGGCGCGCTGCCGGCGCTTCGTCGAGCGGCCGAGCGCGCAGGACACGATCGACCGCTGGAGCCGCGGGCTCGGCCTCAGCCGCCGCAGCTTCACGCGCCAGTTCCGGCAGGAGACCGGTCTCACCTTCTCGGCCTGGCAGCGCCGCGCCTGCCTGCTGTCAGCAGTGCCGCGCCTGCTCGGCGGCGAGGCGGTGACGACCATCGCCTTCGACCTTCGCTATTCGAGCCCGGCCGCCTTCACCACCATGTTCCGGAACCTGGTGGGAACCACGCCGACCGCCTATCGCAGGGCGGCTTCGTGAGCCGCCCTTCCTGAGTCGAACCGGTCGCGCTAGGCTTGGCCGCATGACCGTCAGCATCAAACCCATCGATCCCGTCAACCGCGCCTTCTTCGCCGGCGAGGTCTCCGGCCCCGACCTCCGCAGGCCGCTGTCAAGGGACGACGTCGCCGCCGTCCACGCCGGCATGGACGAATTCGGCGTGCTGGTGTTCCACGACCAGAAGATCGACGACGACCAGCAACTCGTCTTCAGCCGCAGCCTGGGGTCGCTCGAGCAGGCCACCGGCGACATCGCCGCGCCCCGGGACCGGCGCATGAGCATGGACCTGAACGACATCTCCAACCTCGACAAGAACAACAAGATCCTGGCCCGCGACGACCGGCGCCGGCTGTTCGGCCTCGGCAACCAGCTCTGGCATTCCGACAGCTCGTTCAAGGAAGTGCCGGCCAAGTATTCGCTGTTGTCGGCGCGCAACATCCCGCCGACCGGTGGCAACACCGAGTTCACCGACATGCGCGCGGCCTACGACGCGCTCGACGAGGCGACCAAGCGCGAGGTCCATGACCTCGTCTGCCGGCACAGCCAGATCTTTTCCCGCGGCATTCTGGGCTTCACCGACTTCACCGAGGAAGAACGGGTGAAGTGGGCGCCGGTGCGCCAGCGCCTGGTGCGCCGCCACCCGGTGACCGGCCGGCTGTCGCTCTATCTCGCCAGCCACGCCGGTGAGATCGAAGGCTGGCCGGTGCCGGAGGCGCGCGCCTTCCTGCGCGACCTCACCGAGCACGCCACGCAGCGCCAGTTCGTCTACGCCCATGTCTGGCGCCTGCACGACCTGGTGATGTGGGACAACCGGGTGACCATGCACCGCGCCCGGCGCTACGACCACACCGAGGTGCGCGACATGCGGCGCACCACGCTTACCAACGAAGTGTCGAGCCTGGAGCAGGCGCCTTAGCGCGATGCGCCTACAGTTCCTGGGCTCCGGCGATGCTTTCGGCAGCGGCGGCCGCTTCAACACCTGCTTTCACCTCGAGCGCGCGGCCCACGGCAACGTGCTGGTCGATTGCGGCGCCTCCTCGATGGTGGCGATCCGCAAGTGGCAGGTCGATCCCAACGCCGTCTCGACGGTGCTGGTAAGCCATCTGCACGGCGATCACTTCGCCGGCCTGCCCTTCTTCCTGCTCGATGCCCAGCTCGTCAGCCGCCGCACCGCGCCGCTCACGCTGGCCGGACCGCCGGGCTTCCGCGAACGGTTGGACATCGTCATGGAGGCGATGTTCGCGGGCTCGACCAGGGTCGAGCGGCGGTTTGCACTGGAGGCGCGCGAGCTGGCATTGCACGAGCGTGTCGAGCTCGCCGGGCTCGCCGTCACGCCCTACCTGATGAAGCATTTCAGCGGCGCACCGTCCTATGCGCTGCGCATCGAGACCGAGGGCAAGGTGCTGACCTATTCGGGCGACACCGAATGGGTCGACGAGCTGATCCCGGCGGGACGCGATGCCGACCTCTTCATCTGCGAGGCCTACTTCTTCGACAAGGTCATGAAGTACCACATCGACTACTCGACGCTGGCCCGCCGCCTGCCCGACATCGGCGCCAAACGCACCATCGTCACCCACATGAGCGCCGAGCTTCTAGGCCGCCAGCACGAGATCGCGCTGGAGGCGGCCCACGACGGCCTGGTCGTGGAGTTCTGATGCTGGAGGCGCGTCTTCTCATGTTCTTCCGGACCGCGAGCGTCTCGCTCGCTCATGATCATGAGCGCGCAGGATGCGCGCGGTCCGGAAGACCATGACGCTATGGCCGCTAACCCGTCCGGCCGTGGCTGGTGAGCAGCCGTATGATCTGCACCGACTTGGGCAGCTCGACCAGGAACTCCGGATCGCGGTCGAGGTGATGGATGTCGGTGGGATCGCGGCCGGTGAAGCGCGCCATCGCCGGGATGTCCTCCCAGTAGGAAATGGTCATGAACTCGCTCTCGTGCTCGCGGTCCTCGCGGAAGGTCTGCACGCCCAGCGCCTTCTCGATGAGAGGTTTTATGCCGACGTCGTAGTTGTACTTCTCGTACTCGTCGGCCCGCTCGCGCCGCACGCGGCCGCGCCAGATGCGGGCGATGGTCGGGCGCTTGGCGTCGCTCATTTCGGCCCCCATTCCTCGACCACCGTCTCGCTCGCCGGATCGAGCATGCGTGTGTTCTTGAGCACCAGGCCGTACCTCTTCAATGCCTCCTCGGCCGGCACGCCGTTGCCGACGCCGGGGAAGACCGGCCGCCCGCGCGGCACGCTGGCGAGCGCCCTCGTCAGAAAGAAGGCGTCGTAGCCGATCGACAGGAACAACCCGAACACATCGGTGCCGCCGACCACCGCCAGGGTGCCGTCTTCGACGTTGAGCTTCTGCCAGGCCTCGTCGAACGGCGCCGTCGAGGGATTCCACAGGATGGCGTTGGGATTGTCGGGATCGTGCACGATGCGCTGCACGCGGCGCGTCACCAGGATGCGCTTGCGGCCCTTCTCCTTGGGCCCGCCTTCGGCCGAATGCCGGCCGTTGGCGACCGCCGACGCCCGGTCGAGCGACTCCTGGTAGAACCGCTGGTCGGCCGGGATCTTCAGCTCCTCGGGAAAGGAGCCGTCGGACTTGGCGATCATGCCTTCGCGGCTGACGATGGCGTAGCCTTCGATGCGGGGACGCTTGCTCATCTGCTCAAATACCCCCAATTCACACTCCGAGGGCGCCGACGATGGCGCCCTGGATAACGAGCACGCCCAGCCAATGGATGCCATCGATAACCGTGAGCGAAGCTTTGCGCTGGCCGAAGGCGTCGTTGATCGCCATGGTGGCGATGAGCATGATGGCTCACTCCCCCGGTCGATTGTGGTTGTAAACCGGAGACCCGGCGGCCGAAGCCTACTCCGGCTTGGCGGCGGGCGCCATGAAGCGCCGCCAGTGCGCCGCGATCTCCTCAGGTGACGCGGTCGATCCGAGATCCACCACCTCGGCACGATTCCACCAGCCTGCCGAGAAGCGGCCGCCCGCCGCGTTCAGCACCGCGCCGGATGTCGTGCAGGCCTGCGATGCCAGGAAGGCCACAGCCGGCGCCACCAGGTCGGGCAACAGCTCGGGCGCCTGGCGGCGCAGCACGCGGGTCGCCGCCACGGGCGATATGGCGTTGACGCGGATGTCCGTGTCCGCGAGCTCGGCCGCCAGCCCGACCATCAGTCCGACCTGCGCCATCTTGGCGGTCGAATAGGCAACGAGACCCGGCACGCAATCCTCGACCCGCATGGCGCGGCCGGACGTGGTGAGCACGATGCGCCCGTAACTCTGGCGGCGCATGTGCGGAACCGCGGCGCGGGCGAGATGGAACGCGGCATCGACGCCGATCGCGATCATGCGATCCCAGACGGCCGGCGTGGTCTCCTCGAGGTTCGCGAAGACGACCAGGCCGGCGTTGTGCACCAGAGCGTCCAGGTGCCCGAAGCGTGTCAGGGCGAAGTCGACGATGCGCTGGCCGGCGGCGGGATCCTCCAGGTTCTCGTAGCAGGCTGCGGCCGTGCCACCCTTTGCCGCGATCTCCGCGACGACGCCATCGGCAACCGATGGATCGAAGCCGCTGCCGTCCTGGGCCACGCCGGCATCGTGCACGACGACGGCGCCGCCGCGCGCGGCGATCAGCCGGGCATAGGCCGCACCCAGGCCCCTGCCCGCTCCCGTCACGACGACGGCCTGGCCGTCGAAGCGGATCGCCGGCATGACTACGACACCTCGGCCAACGCCGCCGCGACCAGCCGCGGTTCGGTGAACATGGGATAGTGACCTCCCTCGAGATCCCGGCACGACCAGCCTGCCTTGCGCGCCCGCTCCATGAGAGCGGCGTAGAGCACGGATTGCGTCGACGTTCGGATGAACGTCCGCGGCAGTGCGGCTGCGGCTTGCGAGCGAATAGACACCGGTTCGCCAAACGGCCGCAAAGGATGCGGCGTCAGGCGAGCCGTGACCCAGTATCGAAGCGTGTCGGGCAGTCCGTCGCCGACCGATGCAGCCGGCGGCACGCGCCATCCGTCGCCATCCGGATCCGCTGCCGACCGCAACGCCGCCGCGCGCTCCGGGCCGATGACGTCATTGTTCGATTCACCGTCGCGCGGCACGGCTGCGTCCAGGTAGGCGACTCGTCGGATGCGGTCGGGCGCCTTCTCAGCGACGGCCGTGATCACCGTTCCGCCGTAGCTGTGGCCGACCAGCGTGATATCGTTCAGGTCCTGGTGGTGCAGAAGGCCGACGATGTCGGCGACATGCGTGTCCAGTCCGATGTCGGGACGAAGCAGATGCGCGCGCTCGCCAAGACCGGTCAACGTCGCCGCTATCACCGTATGGCCGCCGGCTTGAAGATGCGGCGCGACATCACGCCAGCACCAGCCGCCAAGCCATGCGCCGGGCACCAGAAGGAATGCAGCCATTCGAAGGAAATGATGCGCCTCTGGTTCCGGCGCAAGGCCGCCTATACGGGCGTGATGCCGAGCGCCACGATGCGCGGGATGACGGTGGCCTTGAGGGCCCCGTAGTCCTTCATGACCTCCTCGTGCGGCATCGGCTTCTCGGTAAGACCGAAGCTCTCCATCATCTTGCGGCCGGGCTCGGAATCGGCGGCGGCGACCCAGAGGTCGGACATCTTCTTGACGACCTCCTTGGGCGTCGCCGCCGGGGCGGCGAGCGCCAGCCAGCCGCGCACCGTGAACATGTCGTCGGTAAAACCCTGCTCGGCCGAGGTCGCGAGATCGGGGAACTTGCCGGCGCGCACGCGGGAGGGCGCGACGATCGGCCTGATCTCACCCTTCACCAGCAGCGCGTTGAAGGCCTGCGGGCTGCCCATCGCGGCCTGCAGCTGGCCCGCGCCCATGTCCTGCCACATCGGCGCCTCGCCCTTGTAGGTCACGACCTCCATCTCGAGCCCGAACTTCTCGTTCAGGCCCTGGGCGAAGACATGCGCCGAGGAGCCGAGCGCCCACGAGCCGAAGTTCACCTTGTTGGTCTTGGCGAACTCGACGAACTCCTTGAGGTTGCTGACCGGCACCGACTTGTGCACGACCACCGGCAGCACGCCCGAGGAGGTGCCCGAGATGATGGTGAGATCCTTGTCCGGGTCGAAGCCCATCGACTTGAACATCACGCGGTTCTGCACCAGCGTGCTCGAGACCGAATGCAGGAAGGTGTAGCCGTCGGCCGGCGCGCGGGCGACCAGGGCGGCGCCGATGTTGCCGCTGGCACCGGGCTTGTTGTCGATGATGACCTGCTGGCCGGTCGCCTGCTGGACGTGCTGGCCGAACGAGCGGGCGATGCCGTCAGTCAGGCCGCCCGCCGGGAAGTTCACCACGATGGTGATGGGCTTGGCCGGCCACGCCGTTTGCGCACGGACAATGACTGGACTGGCGATGGCCAGGCCCGCAGCGGTGCGCAGCAGTGTACGTCTTGTCGTCGTCATACTCTTACCCTCGTGACCTTTCGTGAGTTCTTTTTGCGCGGCGATGCATAGCGACTGAGGCCCGGCGGTGCTAGCGTGATCGCTCATCGCTGGGCGGAACCGTTCGCCTGGCCGAGGCCACGATGCGCATCGCCAGCCTGCTCTTCGCTCTGATCGCCCTCGCAGGCCCTGCCCTGGCCGACGAACCAACATCGGCCGTCGTTGTCCTGCGCGGCAGCAGCGCGCCGCCGACGCCGTGGTACGAGCCGCCGCCCGAGCCCAAGATCATCGTCCAGCCGGTCTACATGCCCGCCCATTACCCGGTGTGGACGAACGTGCCTTTCATTCATCGGCACCACAAAGCGGCCTCGCCTCGGCGGAACCGCTGAGTGACGGTCCAAGGAGGGCGCGATCATGCTCCAGACCTCTTCCCTCCTGGCCGACTCCCTGGCGGACCGCCTCGTCGAGACGTTCGTGCGCAGCTACGGGCGCACGGTGTCGCAGCAGGCCGAGCTCCTGGGCGAAGCGGCGCGGCTGGTGATCGAACGGCTGTCGCTCAGCGATGCGCTCTATCACACCGCCGAGCACACCGCCCTGGTGACGCTGGTGGCGCAGGACATCCTGCGCGGACGGCGCCTGCGCACCGACGTGCCGCCCGACATGTGGCTGCATGTCGTCCTGGCGGCCCTGACGCACGATATCGGCTATCTGCGCGGCATTTGCCAAGCCGACACCGAGCACCGCTTCGTGGCCAACGAACGGGGGGACATGATCGAGTTGCCGCGCGGCGCCTCCGACGCTGCCCTCGCGCCTTACCACGTCGACCGCTCCAAGATCTGTGTGCGCGAACGCTTCGTGTTCAATCCGCTCATCGAGCCCGACCGGCTGGCGCGCAACATCGAGCTGACGCGCTTCCCGGTGCCGGACGACGACGATCACGCCGAAACCGACACCGAGGCGGCGTTCGTGCGTGCCGCCGATCTGATCGGCCAGCTCGGCGATCCGCTCTATCCCAGGAAGCTCAATGCCCTGTTCCACGAATTCGAGGAGATCGGGGTCAACAAGCAGCTGGGCTACGCCACGCCGGCGGACGTGGCGGATCACTATCCGCGCTTCTTCTGGTCCAAGGTCGAACCGTTCCTCGGCGAGGCCGTCCAGGCCCTCAACATGACCGCGGAAGGCCGGCTGTGGCTGGCGAACCTCTATTCCCATGTCTGCGTGATCGAGCACGGCCGCCGGGCGATGGGCCCGAACCCGGCGCGCGCGACGGACAGCAAGGGCCTCGTCGTCCGTGACTTCGCGTCCTCCGCACCGCGGAACCGTTGACCGCTTAAGCGGCTTCCGATCGGATGGAACCGCCAGCGGTTCCATCCGATCGGAAACGCGATGGTCGAGGAGCCTCGTACGGAGGGCACGTCTCATCCGGCTGATTCCAGCCGGATGAGACGTGCTATAGGCGGCGCCCGTTCCTGTTGCTAAGAGAAGCCAACGCCAACGTCTCCGATTTCCAGGGAAGAACGCCATGACCGACGCAGTGCTTCGCTCCACCGAGGGGCGAATCGGCATCCTCACCGTCAACAACCCGCCGGTGAACGCACTGGCCGCCGCCGTGCGCAACGGCATCAAGGAAGGCGTCGAAGCCTTCGGCCAGGATCCCAACATCGACGCCATCGTGCTGGTCGGCGGCGGGCGCACCTTCATTGCCGGCGCCGACATCCGCGAGTTCGGCAAGCCGCCCTCGGGCGCCAACCTGAACGACGTCATCGCGACGATGGAGAACGCGCCTAAGATCATCGTGGCCGCGTTGCACGGCACACCGCTGGGCGGCGGCCTGGAGACGGCGCTGGGCGCACACTATCGCGTGTCGCTGCCCTCGACGCGCGTCGGCCTGCCCGAAGTGCATCTCGGCATCCTGCCCGGCGCCGGCGGCACGCAGCGCCTGCCGCGCCTCGCCGGTGCGAAGTACGCGCTCGACGCCATCATCTCGGGCCGCCACATCCCGGCACCCGAGGCCAAGCAGAAGGGCATCATCGACTCCATCGTCGAGGGCGACCTGCTGAAGGGGGCGGTGGCGCACGCCCAGATGCTCGTGGCGCAGAACGCGCCGCGGCGGCGCGTGCGCGACCTGACAGCGACGCTGGAATCGCCCGACCTGTTCAAGGAGACCGAAAAGGCGATCGCCCGCCGCGCGCGCGGCTTCAAGGCGCCATGGAACATCATTAAGTGCGTGCAGGCCGCCGTCGAGCTGCCGTTCGACGAAGGCATGAAGCGCGAGCGCGAGCTGTTCGTCGAGCTCCTGACCTCGCAGGAGTCCGCCGCGCAGCGTTACTACTTCTTCGCCGAGCGCGAGGCGGCCAAGGTGCTGGACGTGCCGGCCGACACGCCGCAGCGTGAGATCAAGTCCGCGGGCATCGTCGGGGCCGGCACCATGGGCGGCGGCATCGCCATGAACTTCGCCAATGCCGGCATCCCGGTGACGCTTCTCGAGGTGAAGCAGGAGGCGCTGGATCGCGGGCTTAAGACCATCCGCACCAACTACGAGAACACCGCCAAGCGCGGCGGCATGAAGGCCGAGGACGTCGACAGGCGCATGGCGCTGATCACGCCCACGCTCTCCTACGACGATCTCAAGGACGCCGACGTCATCATCGAGGCGGTGTTCGAGACCATGGAGGTCAAGGAAGGCGTCTTCAAGCAGCTCGACGAAGTCGCCAAGCCGGGCGCGGTGCTGGCCACCAACACCTCGGGGCTGAACGTCAACCAGATCGCCAACTACACCAAGCGCCCCGGCGACGTCATCGGCATGCACTTCTTCTCGCCGGCCAACGTCATGAAGCTCTTAGAGAACGTGCGCGGCGAGGCGACCCAGAAGGACGTCATCGCCACGGTGATGTCGCTCTCCAAGAAGATCGGCAAGATCCCGGTGCTGGTCGGCGTCTGCGAGGGCTTCGTCGGCAACCGCATGCTGCGCCAGCGCGGCATCCAGTCGGCCTATATGCTGGAGGAAGGCGCCCTGCCCCAGCAGATCGACAAGGTGGTCTACGACTACGGCTTCCCGATGGGCCCGTTCGCCATGAGCGACCTCGCCGGCAACGACGTGGGCTGGCGCATCCGCCAGGGCAAGAAGGAGAAGGAGCAGCGCAACGTGCGCTACACCGGCTACATCGCCGACGCGATCTGCGAGCTCGGCCGCTTCGGCCAGAAGACCGGCGCGGGCTACTACAAGTACAACCTGCCCGACCGCACGCCGATCCCCGATCCCGAGGTCGAGAAGATCATCGAGGAGACGTCGAAGAGGCTCGGCATCACGCGGCGCGCCATCTCCGATCGGGAGATCCTCGAGCGCTGCTTCTATCCGATGGTCAACGAGGGCGCCAAGATCCTGGCCGAGGGCATGGCCCAGCGCTCGCTCGACATCGACGTGATCTGGGTCAACGGCTACGGTTGGCCGGTCTATCGCGGCGGGCCGATGTGGTGGGCCGACAACGTGGTCGGGCTGAAGACCATCCACGATGCTCTTCTCAAGTACCGCGACGCCTCCGGCGACCCGTTCTGGGAGCCGGCACCGCTGCTCAAGAAGCTGGTGCAGGACGGCAAGAAGTTCTCTACCGTCTGACACATTCGAACCGGAGGAAAACCCCATGGCTGACGCCGTCATCGTCTCAACCGCCCGCACGCCGATCGGCAAGGCCTTTCGCGGCGTCTTCAACGACACCCACGGCGCCGACATGGGCGCGCATGTCATCAAGCACGCCGCCGAGCGCGCCAAGCTCGAGCTCGGCGAGGTCGAGGACGTGATCCTGGGCTGCGCCGCGCCGGAAGGCACGACGGGCTCCAATGTCGCGCGAGTCTCGGCGATGCGCGCCGGCGCGCCGGTCGGTGTCTCAGGCGTGACGGTGAACCGCTTCTGCTCGTCGGGCCTGCAGACCATCTCGATGGCCGCTCAGCGCGTGCTGGTCGACAAGGTCCCGGTGATGATCGCGGGTGGGCTCGAGTCCGTCTCGCTGGTGCAGGGCCCGCCCGGCGGCAACAAGAACCGTCTGGTCAATCCGTGGGTGCAGGAGCACGTGCCCGGCATCTACCACGCCATGATCACCACGGCCGACACCGTGGCGGCGCGCTACAAGATCAGCCGCGAGTACCAGGACGAGTATTCGCTGCAGAGCCAGCTGCGCACCGCGGCGGCCCAGCAGGCCGGCAAATTCGACGACGAGATCGTGCCGATGGAAACCACGATGCTGGTCACCGACAAGAACACCAACGAGGTGTCCAAGAAGACGGTGAAGCTCGCCAAGGACGAGGGCAACCGTCCCGAGACCAACATCGAGGGCCTCGCCAAGCTGCAGCCGGTGATGGGTCCCGACAAGTGGATCACCGCCGGCAACGCCAGCCAGCTCTCCGACGGTGCCTCGGCCGCGGTGGTGATGAGCGACGCCGAAGCCGCCAAGCGCGGCCTGAAGCCGCTCGGCATCTACAAGGGCCTGGTCGTCGCCGGCTGCGAGCCCGACGAGATGGGCATTGGCCCGGTCTACGCCATCCCCAGACTGCTCAAGCGCTTTGGGCTCAAGATGGACGATATCGATCTCTGGGAGCTGAACGAGGCCTTCGCCGTGCAGGTGCTCTACTGCCGCGACAAGCTCGGCATCCCCAACGAGAAGCTGAACGTCAACGGCGGCTCGATCTCGATCGGCCACCCCTTCGGCATGACCGGCGCGCGCTGCACCGGCCACATCCTGATCGAGGGTCGCCGCCGCAAGGCCAAGAACGTCGTCGTGACGATGTGCATCGGCGGCGGCATGGGTGCGGCCGGTCTGTTCGAGGTCGTGAACTGAGGGCATCGGCGTTTGCGATGGCGAAAGAAACGACATGCGTCTTCCGCGCCTCGTTGAAGGCAAAGCTTTATCGCGAGATCGAGATCGAAGGCAGCAGGTCGCTCAGCGACCTGGCCGAGGCTATCGCCGGCGCCTTTGATTTCGACTTCGATCACGCCTTCGGCTTTTACAGCAAGTTGACCGGGCGCTATCACGAGTCGCCCGAGCAATACGAGCTGTTCGCGGATATGGAAGGCGGCGCCAGCGACGCCAAAAGCGTGGAACGCACCAAGATCGCGCAAGCATTCCCGAAAGCGGGCAAGAAGATGCTGTTCGTGTTCGACTACGGCGACGAGTGGCGTTTCCAGGTCGAACTGACAGCACTGGGCGAGAAGGCGCCGAAGACGCGCTACCCGAGAATGGTGGCGGCAATGGGTGAGGCGCCGTCGCAATATCCGGAGGAGGACGAGGATGAGTAGTTTTTCGCGTCAGCCGCGGCATTCTCAACGAGAAGCTCGCCGTCCGCTGTGACCGTAAGCGGCAGGGTCTCAGGTCAACGCAAGATAGTCGGCCGGACTGAGAATTCGCCCCCCGCGCCAGGGATGAAGCACGCGCAGGTCGCTGTCGCTGCTGACGATCGTCTCCGCACCGGATACAAGGGCAAGTTCCAGGTATTTGTCATCCTTCGGGTCGCGGCAGTCTGCGACGCGCACGGAAGGCTCGAACCAGATCGATGAGCGCCTGAGCAATTCCAGGAAACGGTCGCGGCGCGATGGCGAAACGGCGCGAGCGAACTTCGGCCGGCTGAGCACCTCGGAAAGCTCGGCGTCGACCGCGGCTGAAAGCGCCAAGGCGTCAATTTCCTCGGCGCGCAGCAACGCACGCTCAGGAATGCCATCGGTCTTGAGTGCGGCACTGACAAGCGTCGAGGCGTCGAAGACGATCAACGATCAGGCTTGCGCTCGCGTCGTTCCGCGTTGTACGCGGACAGTTCCGCATCGATCTCGACATCGCTTAGGCCGGCTCGCCGCGCCTCAGCTTTCAACTCGACAATCGCATGAGCAAGAGGGCTGGGTCCCGCATGCGGGCGAAGCACTCGGCTGACCAGTCGTCCGACAGCGTCGCGATTGCGCGCATCAGCGAGGGCCGCCGCCGCCTCAGTATCGACCGGGATGGTCACGTCCACTGTCTTGTCCATAGCCGCCTCCGGCTACATAACATGGCATCTTGTCGGCATGCTGACGAGGTGCCTTGCAAGAAGGTAGTGGATCAGTTTGAACTGCGCCAAGCGCGAATGCGATCATTCCTGATTTTCGGTTTTTTCGCCTTGGCCGCTGGCGGCGAGTGGGCCTTCTTGGGAGCGTTTGTCGCGACTTTGAGCAACCGGGGGTGCTTCTTCTTCGGCCCTTTCCTGACTTTGCCCTTCAAGTAACCGAACGGGTTGCCAGACACATAACCTAGTTTGGGATTCCCGAACTCACGGCTATGGCCGCCGATATACAGCCCCCTCTTGCTCATCGGTGCGATCCCCCAACTTCATGTGTTTGCATCCTCCCACTTCTTTACAACCCGTACAACGGACGTCGTGCCGACCTTCCGACCGTGCGGCTAGCACTGGCTCACTTCGATATCCTCGCAGCATGCCAAACCTTGGCGGGGATGCCAAATGCCTGCCTCCTACATGGTCTCGCCCCGCAGAGCCGCCTCAAGCAGCTCCCAACACGAGCCAACCCTCCGACGGCGCCTCGGGCCACGGTCGTCATGAGCGACGCCGCCAAGCGCGGCCTGAAGCCGCTCGGCATCTACAAGGGCCTGGTCGTGGCCGGTTGCGAGCCCGACGAGATGGGCATCGGCCCCGTCTACGCCATTCCCAAGCTGCTTAAGCGCTTCGGACTCAAGATGGACGACATCGATCTCTGGGAGTTGAACGAGGCCTTCGCCGTGCAGGTGCTGTACTGCCGCGACAAGCTCGGCATCCCCAACGAGAAGCTGAACGTCAACGGCGGCTCGATCTCGACCGGCCACCCCTTCGGCATGACCGGCGCGCGCTGCACCGGCCACGCCCTGATCGAGGGCCGCCGCCGCAAGGCCAAGAACGTGGTGGTCACCATGTGCATCGGCGGCGGCATGGGTGCCGCCGGCCTGTTCGAGGTCGTGCAGTAGGCACGCCGTCATCCCGAGCGAAGCCGCCCCCTCATCAGAGGGGGCGGCGCAGTCGAGGGACCTGCTCTTGACGGTGTGACGACGAACGGCCCCCTCCGCTACGCCTCGCTACGTTCGGCTTCGGTCGGGATGACAGGTCGCCACGGCACAAAGAACAGCAACCCCGCCATCAGGCCGCCATAGACGGCCATGCCGACGGCGATCGCGGCGAAAACACCCTCCAATCCCAGCCCCTTCTCGACGGCGAGCCAGCCGGCGCCGATCGTGGCGGCCATGCGCAAGACGCCGGCCACAGTGGGCGCGGCCATGCGGCCCGCACCTTGGCTTGCGAAGTACAGCGTGAGGGCAAGTCCGAACAAGCAGTAGAACGGCGCCACGTGGGTGGTATAGGTGACACTGGACGAGACAACCGCCGTGTCCGAGGTAAACAGGCGCGCCCATGCCTCGGGCATCAGGGCGACCGTCCAGCCCATCAGGCCGATCACGAGAAACGAGAAGAGCCCGCCAACCCATGCTGCCCGAACGGCGCGCCGCCAGGCGCCGGCGCCCGCGGCGATGCCGACCAGCGTGGTGAGGCCCGTGCCGATGCCGAAGGCGATCGGCGACACCATGAATTCCAGGCGCACGCCGATGCCATAACCCGCGAGTGCCGCGACGCCGAAACGGCCGACGAAACCTGCCATCACCATGGCGGTCGCGTTGGCGGTCAGGGTCGTCAGCGATCCCAGGAGGCCGACGCGCAGGATCTCCACGAACATCCGACGCTGCAGGCGAACACCGGCGACGGCCGGCACGAAGCCCAGCCTGCCTCGCCATAGCACCCGGCCCAGCAACAACACGTTCGCGCCCGTCGTGATCATCGCCGCAATGGCGAGACCGACGAGGCCAAGTCCGGGCCACGGGCCGATGCCCAGGGCAAGAATGGCCGCCAACGGCACATAGACGATCGATGCAACGACACCATAGAGGCCGGGCGTTGCGGCGTCTCCTCCGCCGCGCAGCAAGGACGACAGGAAGGCAAACAGCCACAGCAGCACGGCGCCCGCGAACCACACGTCGCTGTAGACGACGGCGGCCCGCAGCGCACCGCCGACGCCGCCCATCAGACTGTAAAGTGCAGGCGCCATCGCCCAGGCGAATGCCGAGAAGGTTGCACCGAACGTCACGGCCAGACCAGCGCATGCACGACGAGGGCACGGGCATCATCGAGCCGTCCCGCGCCAAGGGCTCGCGCCATCGCCGACGCAACGCTGCCGCCCATGCCGCCCATGGCGATGTTCTGCATGAGCATCTGGAAGGAGAAGACCAATGCAATGGCGGCGAGCGCGTCGGTGCCCAGCCGGCCGATGATGTAGACGTCGATTGCCGCGACGAAGATCTGCACCACCATGAGCCCGGTCGTGGGCCCTGCCAACCGAAGCAGACTCCGCCCGATGGGCGCGATCAAAAGAGGTGTGACAAGGGAAACTCCGGAGAGCAGCGGCTGCACGGGGATGGCCGTGCGTTCTCCCGCCTGCTGACAGGAGATCGAATCCGGTTGCGACAGCCGGCTGATGCCGGCCCCGGACCGCTGGCTAGCGCCGACTCACGTCGAGGAATCCATCATTGCGGGCGGCAATGTG
This sequence comes from Rhodospirillales bacterium, assembly GCA_009377525.1. Taxonomy (GTDB): domain Bacteria; phylum Pseudomonadota; class Alphaproteobacteria; order Reyranellales; family Reyranellaceae; genus Reyranella. Next base: position 12,102 of record WHTW01000043.1, on the reverse strand, counting down.
CCGGCCAACGCGGCCTCGAGCAACACCAAACGGTCGTTTCCCCAGAACATCCGTTCGCCGACGAAGAATGTCGGGACACCGAACACGCCGCGCATTCGTGCCTCTTCCAGCAAACCTTCGTGCCGGGCTCTAGTCTCCGGCCCTGTGAGGTCGCGCTTGAATGCCGGCTCATCGAGGCTGAGCCGAGCCGGAAGGCCGGAGATCACGTCGTCGTCGATCGCGGCGCCGTCGACGAAGATCAACCGCTGCAACAGCCGGCAGCACGGCACGAGCGCGCCCTGCCCTCCGGCCGCCAAGCAAGCCAGCGCCAGCTTGTCGGGATCGACCTTGAAGGCCAGCGGCTCGCGAAATGGGATGCCGTAGTAGGCTGCCCAGCATTTGGCGTCGTATTCGCGGTAGCCCCAGTCGTACTGGCCCGAGCCGGCAGTGCCGCGGAACGGGTTGCTGCCGCGGCGATCCATGAGCGCGCCGCTGGCGATGGGCTTCCACACGAAACGGCAATCGTACGCCGCCTCAATGCGATCGGTCTGACTTGCCGCCAGGTAGGAGTAGCGGCTGCCCAGGCCGAGATAGAAGTCGACGGTGACGCGGCCAGCCATGGCGCTCGATCAACGCCGATTGCGGCGCAGATCTTCTTCGTCCTTCCACATCAGGAACTCCGGGCCGAGGTCGGAGATCTTGGCGGCGCCCATCTGCGCCATGCTGATATCGATCTCTCGGCGGAAGATGTTGAGCGCCATCTTGGCACCCGGGATGCCGCCCGCCGTCACGCCGTAGAGCGTCGGCCGCCCGACGAACACGAACTTGGCACCCATGCAGATCGCGATCAGGGCGTCGAGCCCGCGGCGCACGCCGCCGTCCAGCATCAGGGTCATCTTGTCGCCGACCGCGCTGTTGATCGCCGGCAGCACTTCCAGCGGCGACGGCGCGTTGTCGAGCTGCCGCGCGCCGTGGTTCGACACCATGAGGCCGTCGACTCCGAGCGCATGGGCGCGAATCGCATCGTCGGGATGCATGACGCCCTTCAGCACGAAGTTGCCCTTCCACAGCTCGCGGAAGCGCTCGACATGCTTCCAGGTCATCGGTGCGCGGTTCTGATAGGCGACGAGGTCGGCCACCTTCTCGGCCGAGGCGCCCGGTTCGACATACTTGGCCCAATTGTCGAAATACGGCGTGCCGTGCTTCATCCATTCCATCATCCAGGCCGGATGCAGCAGCGCCTCGAACTTGGTCTTCCAGGTGAGCTTGAGCGGTCGGCCCCAGCCATTCCTGATGTTGCGCTCGCGGTTGGAGCCTTCGGGCACGTCGACCGTGAACACCAGGGTCTTGAGACCGGCGTCGCCCGCACGCTTGATCATGTCCTCCGAGACTGCCTGGTCCTTGGCCGAATAGAGCTGGTACCAGCCATGGTCGGGGGCGAGCTTGCCGAGCTCCTCGATCGAGCCGGTGGCCGAGCCCGACATGATGAAGGGCACGTTGGCGTCGCGCGCCGCCTCGGCCAGCATCAGGTCGGCGCCGCGGCGAAAAAGCCCGGCGAGGCCGGTCGGCGCGATGCCGATGGGGCTGGAATAGGTCCGGCCGAACAGCGTTGTCGACTGGTCGCGCACCGACACATCGACCAGGTAGCGCGGCACGATGCGCGCCTTGCGGAAGGCCTGCTCGTTGGTGACCAGCCCGACCTCGTCGTCGGTGCCGCCCTCGATGAAATCATAGGCGATCTTGGGCAGCCGCTTCTTGGCGAGCTTGCGCAGATCCTCGATATTGACGACGCCTTGCATTGCGTTTTGCTCCCGTAACCGATGGATTTTGCCGGTCTTTGCTGCCGCCTGCCAGCGCTGTTAGTCGAGCCGCCATGCAGATCAGGTAGGCAAAACTCGGCTACTATGGATCCAACCGGTGAGTTAGCGTTTGCCCGACGTGAGGAGGACGCGTCATGGAATTGAGCGCTAAGCAGCTTGAGCAGTTCGACCGCGACGGCTTCCTGGTTTTTCCTGACCTCTTTTCGCGCCATGAAGTCGCCGTGCTGCGCCGCGAAGTAGCGCGGCTGAGCCAGGTGACGGGCGACGAGGTCGTGCGCGAGCATACCGGCGGCGTGCGCACCATCTTCCGCGTCCACGAGAACGACGGGCCGACGCGGTCCCGGCCCTTCCGCGCCCTGGTCCGCACACCGCGGCTGCTGCGGCCGGTGCAGCAGGTGCTGAAGGACGACGCTGTCTACGTCTATCACACCAAGATCAACACCAAGCCCGCGATCGAGGGCACGGTTTGGCAGTGGCACCAGGACTACGGCTCGTGGAAGCGTGACGGCTGCGCGCGGCCCGACATGGCGACCTTCAACGTGATGATGACCGACACGACCGAGATGGGCGGCGCGCTCTATCTCATCCCGGGCAGCCACAAGCTCGGTCGCATCGAGCCGGTGTACGACGAGTCGACCTCGTACAAGTTCTGGGCAATGCCCAAGCAGCGCATGAGGGAGATCCTGAAAAGCTCGCCCGAGCCGGTCGCCGTCACCGGCCGCGCCGGCACCTGCGTGCTGTTCCATTGCAACGTCCTGCATGCCTCGGGGCACAACCTGTCGGCCGATGACCGCTGGCACATCTACGTGTCGTGCAACACCGTCGCCAACAAGCCGCAGCTTGGCGACAACCCGCGACCGGACTGGGTCGTCTCGCGCAATTGGCATCCCCTGCCGATCGAAGCCGACGGCGGCGTGCTGCAAGCCGCGTGAGCACCGAGATCAAGGTCCGCCGCGCCGGCGCCAGTGACCGCGCCGTGCTGGCGCACCTGTTGTCCGACATGCAGGCGCATTACGGCTCGCCCGATCCGCCCGGCGGTGCGGAGGAGATGGCGCGGCTGCTGACGCGCGAGGGCGAGCGGCTGCCGTTCGCCCTGCTCGCCGAGCATGATGGAACAACGCTGGGCTTCGCCACCCTGACGCCGGTGCTGTTCGGCGGCGCCTACCAGTGGCTGCTGTTCCTGAAGGACCTCTATGTCACCGAGCAGGCGCGCGGGCTCGGCATCGGCCGCGCGCTACTGGTGGCCATGGCGCGCATCGCCGTCGATGGGAACTACTGCCGCATCGACTGGACGACCGACGCTGCCAACGAGGGCGCCCAGCGCCTGTACGACCGGCTCGGCATTCCGCGGCACGCCAAGCCCTTCTATCGCCTGTCGGGCGAGGATCTCAGGAAGTTCGCCGAAGGATGAGCCTGATCCTCCACCACTACGACTTCTCGAACTTCGCCGAGAAGGCGCGGCTGATGCTGGGCTTCAAGCGCCTCGCCTGGCGGGGCGTCGAGCAGCCGCCGATCCTGCCCAAGCCCCATCTGACGCCGCTGACCGGCGGCTATCGCCGCATCCCCGTGCTGCAGGACGGCGCCGACCTGTGGTGCGACACGCGCCTGATCGCGCACGAGCTGGAGCGGCGGGTGCCGTCCCCGATGCTCTTCCCCGAAAGGACGCGGGGCTTCGCTGACGCCATCGCCTGGTGGGCCGAGCACCAGTTCATGCGGCCGGTGGCGCTGTTCGTGTCGGGCGTCAATGCCAATCACATGCCGGCCGGCCTGCACGAGGACCGCGCCCGACTGCACGGCCTGCCGCCGCCCTCGATCGAGGCGGTGCGCAAGGCCGCGATCCGCAACCTCCATCTCGTGCGCCCGCAGATCGCCTGGCTGGCAGACATGCTGCAGGACGGCCGACCGCATCTTTTCGGCGACACGCCCTGCATTGCCGACTTCGCGGCCTACCATGTCGTATGGTTCTTCAAAGGCCGGCACATCGATTGCCGGCAGGAGATCGACCCCTATCCTCGGCTGCTGGCCTGGCGCGACCGCATGGCTGCGATCGGCCACGGCCAGCGGACCGACGTCGCCCCTGAAGAAGCCCTTGCGGTCGCTCGCACCGCCGAGCCGGCGACACCACGACCATCGCAGCCGCAGGACGGCGACCCGCATCCCGGCGAACGCGTTCGTGTGCGCCCAGCGGACAATGCGAAGGACTGGGTCGAAGGCAAGGTCAACTTCATCGACGCGCATGAGGTCGCGCTGGTGCGCGATGATCCCGAAGTCGGCCGGGTCGCCGTGCATTTCCCGCGACTGGGCTACGACTGGCGGCGCGTCGCCTGAGGAGGCGCACGATCGCGGTCCTGGTCGAACCAGACCTTCACGCGGTCGAGCAGCGCGAACAGCGCACGGCGCTCGTCCTGCGACCAGTCGGCGAAGGCGCGCTCGAGCCCGGGCGAGAGCGCCGCGATGGCCGCGCGATGCTTGGCCATGCCCGCTGGCGTCAGCATCAGCAGCTTGGAGCGGCCGTCGCCCTCGCTGCTGCGTTCGCGCAGCCAGGCCTTGGCGACCAGCTTCTGCACGGTCTTGGTAACTCCGGGCTGCGGCTGCTGCAGCGCCCGAGCGACCGAGGTCACGGTCTTCGCCTCGTCCGGGCGGTGACTGAAGTGATTGAGCATCACGAACTGCGGCAGCTGCAGTCCGAGCGGCCGCAGCACGCGGTTCGCCTCGGTCGACGCCAACTGGTCGATGATGCCGATCCAGTTGACGATGCGAAAGGCGAGCGGTGGTTCGATCACGATTTGACGATGCTGTCGAGGGCCCTTCGGGGCGACGGGCCGGGATCGGCAGCATAGCCCAGGCGGAAGAACATCTGCAGGGTCTCGTCGCCTTCCACACCGGTCTCCGCGCGCATCGCGACACGCAGCGCCTCCATCTCGGGGTACTCCTGCAAGGTCTGGCTGTGCGGCTGCAGCGAGACGCCGAGCGCGCTCGCCGCGAGCTGCAGCCGGACCCAGGTGCGCCCGGCAGCGATCTGGGTCGCCCTGTCGTTGCCCCTGCTGGCGAGCCAGCCGAAGGCCGGCGCGCTGGCATAGCCGGCGAGGATATAGTCGCGGCCGCTGTTCCAGGCCATGGTGCCCGGCGTCATCGCCTTGTCCGGCGTCATCACACCGAGCTGCCGCAGCATCCAGATCATCGGCCCCCTGATCGAGATGCCGTCGCGATGGGCGGCGATCTCAGCCGAACCGATGCGCACCACGTCGATGCTCTCCTTGTGCGTACGGGGCGTATTCATCTCGAGCTCCGAGCCGGCGATGGCGATGGAGCGCAGCCGCTCCACGCGCGCGGGCTCGTCGACGATCGACAGGCGCAGCCCGTGCAAGTCCGCGCTGGCCAGCAGAGCATTCCTGTGCGCCGCCTCGAGCGGCCGCGGTTCGAACCTGCTCTTTACGGTGCGGCGGCGCGGCACCTCGGCAAACAGCGGATCAACCGACGGCGCCGGCAGGCGGCTGAAGACGATGCGCGCAACCGGCCGCTCAACGATCCAGGAGCCGGCGGGAAAGAGTTGCGTCTCGGTCCGCCAACCCTCGGCGGCGGCGGCAATCGACAGAATCTCGAGGAAGCAGCCCTGGCCAATCAGGATCTGGCGCGACAGCGGATCGGTCTGCGGCAACAGACGCCCGCCATCGACGAAAAGCAGCACCTCGCCGTCCCGGCCCAGGTCGACGAGCCAGGATTGCAGATTGTGCGGGCTGGGTGCCAGCAACGCGAAGGCAAGCGCCCGCCGGCGCGGGTCGCGCTCGCTCGACGGCGGACCGCTCCAGCCTTCGACGGCGGTCGCCGGCATGGCATCGAGGCCGGGCACCGCGATTGCCGCCCCGGCCGCCGCGACGATCATGCCCGCACCGATCACCTTGATGGAATTCCTGCGCGACAGCGTCATGTCACACTCCTTTAAACATTCCTAGGAATGTATCCATATTCCACGGAATGTTATTAGGCAAGCGCAATCTGCTTGTGTTGGAACTGCTCACTCATCGGCATGCCGCGGCCACGGCCGGCGCCAGCCGGGCGGCGAACTTCAGCGACCCTGGCGACACGAAATGGCCGTGGTCGATGAAGTCATCGGACGCGAAGTCCTGCGGCGCGATATCGACATAGACGTCGCCGAGCGTTTCGGCCTCGCGCTTCAGCAGGTCGTTCAGCCGCAGGATGAGGGGCGAGATGTCCTGTGGTCGCAGGAACGGAACCCAGCCCCAGGGCTCGCCCGCCAGCAGACGCCGGTGATCCATGACCTGCCCCACCCACAGGGTCGTGATGCCGCGTTGCCGGTTGATGGCCGAGATGGTCCGCACGTTGCGCAGGTAGATCGCTTCCATCGCCGGATCCGCCGCCGTGCCGGTCTGGCCGGCCGGCTTGTCGATGGGGCGAGCGGTGTCGACCCCGAGCACCAGAAAGTACCTGGCGAGCATCAAGGTGGGCGAGAACGACACGTACGACTGGCGCAGCCGTCGCACCTGCAGATTGTCGATCTGGCCGCGCAGATGGACGTCGGCATAGCCCGGGTCGAGGTTGCGGACGTGACTGTTCCGCAGGTCATTCCAACCGATGTAGTAGATCGAGCAGCGCGGCTGCACACCGTGCGTGCGCTCGTAGAAGGCGGTCTGGATCACGTGCTCCGCCGTCGAGTAGCCCGGCACGCCGTGATTGATGACGGCGACGCGGTCGGCGCCCAGCATCTCCTCCAGGTGTTCGGCCCAGGTCTCGCCGTCGCTGCCGCCCACGTCGTAGGTCGTCGAACCGCCGAACAAGGCGATCATCGCCTTGCCGTCGAGCGACTGCGCCGTGCGCTCCCGCCCGCGTTGACCGAGCGCGTTGTGATAGGGGTCGCGCGCTTCAGGGTCGGTGCCGGACGGGAGGGGCACTCCCTGCAGCAGCGGATGCCAGCGGAAACGGTGTTCCACCTCCTCGTCGAGAGGGAACACCGTCTGGCCGAGCCGGCCCACCTTGTACAGGTAAGCCGTGCCGAGGCCGAAGGCCGCCTCCAGGGTCGCCAGCGACAGCACGACGGCGGCAAGCCGTGGCCACGGCACCAGCAGCAACGCCAGCACGACGAGCGCCGCCATGTAGACGAAGTACCAGTAGCGCGGTGAATCAGGCGGCAGCTTGCCGGTCACGTGGAAATGGGTGGCCGCTGCGCCGACCACGATCGCCAGCACGAGGGCTGTCAGGACGGCAAGAGTGCGCTCGAAACGATACGGTCGTGCCAGCCCGGCATAGGCAAGCAGCCGGTGCCTCAAGCCTTGAACCTTTCGATGCCGAGCCCGTCGATCGGCAGGTTGGTTGCGCCGGTCGCAACCAGCTCGGCCATCACCGCGCCGGTGGCGGGGCCGAGCTGGAAGCCGTGGGCGGAGAAACCGAACTGGTGGAACACCCCCTCCGAGGTACGACTCGGCCCGACGACGGGAATCTCGTCGGGCATCCGCGCCTCGATTCCGGCCCAGGCGCGCACGATGGTGGCCTCGCGCATCGCCGGGAACAGCTCCCACACGGTGCGCGCGCTGGTCGCGAGCTTGGTCCAGTCGAGCACGGTGCGGTTCTCGTCGCGATAGGACACGGCGAGATGGCCGCCGCCGATCACCACCGTGCCGTTGGCGAGCTGCTTGAAGGACAGCTTGCGGCCCCGCAGGATCACCACCGGATCGATGAAGGGCGGCACGCGGCTGCTCACCATGAGCATCGGCGCGATGACCTCCAGCGGCACCGGCTCGCCCAACTGTGCGGCGATGCGATCGGCCCAGGCGCCGGCTGCGTTCACCACCTTGGGCGCCTCGATTGGCCCGTCGCTGGTCTCGACCCGCCAAACGGAGCCATTGCGCGCGAGACCGGTCACGCTCACGCCTTCGATCACCGCGGCACCCCTCTCGATGGCGCGCCGGCGGAAGGCCTGGGTGGTGCGGAACGGATCGGCGGCGCCGTCGCGGCGCGAGACCACGCCGCCGGGGCAGTCGTCGGATACCGCCGGGACCAGGCGCTTCAGCTCGGCGTGGTCGATCAGCTCCTCGTGCGCGAAGCCCTTCAGCCGCAGGTCGTCAACACGGGCGCGGAAGCCCGCCAGCTCCTGCTCGCTCTCGGCCACCAGCACCGTGCCGTGGCTCGAGAAGCCGCAATCGTCGCCGACCAGGTCCTCGATGTTCTCCCACAACGCCATCGAGGCAATGGACAAGGGGATCTCGGCGATGTGGCGCGCGAGCTGGCGCACGCCGCCGGCATTGACGCCCGAGGCGTGGCGGCCGGCATAGTCCTTCTCGACCAGGATCGGCCTGAGCCCGCGCAGCGCCAGATGCAGCGCCGTCGAGCAGCCATGCAGGCCACCGCCGATGATCACGACGTCGGCGGTCCTCATGTGGCCCGTCTCTCATGCTCTTCCGGACCGCGAGCCTCTGGCTCGCTCATGATCATGAGCGCGCAGGATGCGCGCGGTCCGGAAGAGCATGAACGCATCATTCCTAGCGCTCCACCGCCTTGCGCTCGGCCTCGCTGATCGGCAGCGAGGCGAGCTCGGCGAGCGTGATCGGTTTCACCGGCGGACGCAGGCGATAGTAGCCGACCTCGGCCGGCGTGGTCTTGCGCTGGGCGGCGATGAGCTCGGTGATCGTGAGGCCGCACAGGCGGCCCTGGCACGGGCCCATGCCGCAGCGCAGGAAGGCCTTCATCTGGTTAGGCCCTTCGCAACCCATGTCGGCGGTTTCGCGCACCTGTCTCGCCGTCACCTCCTCGCAGCGGCACGCCAGCGTGTCGCCTTCGGGCTGGCGGAAGGAATCGGCCGGCCGGTGCAGCCAATCGAGGAAGGCGCGGCCCATCTCCTCGCGCCGCAGCCGCTGGCGCACGGATTGCGGATCGGGCACGGCCGCCGCGGGCTTGAGCGCACGCACCGCAGCGATGGCGGCAATCCGGCCACGTTCGGCCGCCGCCGTGCCGCCCGCTATGCCCGCGCCGTCGCCGGCCACGGCGATGCCCGGAACGGAGCTTTCGAAGTGGTCGTCGAGCACGGGCTGGAAGCAGAGCTGACGCTCGTTCCATGCGTGCGCCGTGCCGGCAGCGAGGGCGAGGTTGACGTTGGGCACGACGCCCTGGTGCAGCAGCAGGAGATCGGCCGGCATGCGGCCGCGGTCGGACACGACCTCGCGGAGCTTGCCGTCGCCCACCGCCGCGACGCTCGAGACGCGGCGGACCGGAACCTTCGCCTTCACCTCGCGCAACAATGCCAGGCCCTTGGCGAAATACGGAGACAGCACGAAGTCAGGCAGATGCGGCGACGCGCGTAGAAAATTGCGGCGTGGCGTCGTGTCGAGGATCGCCTCGATCTTGCCGCCGGCGCGCAGGATCTGCGCCGCCAGCAGCCACATCAGCGGTCCGGTGCCGGCCATGACCGTGCGGCCGTCGGGCAGCAGGCCCTGCGCCTTCAGCACCGTCTGCGCTGCGCCCGCCGTCATGACGCCCGGCAGTGTCCAGCCGGGGATCGGAAACGGCCGCTCCTGCGAGCCGGTGGCGATGATGACGCGCCTGGCCTCGATCAGGCGCGCCTTGCCGGCAATCGACACGCCGACGACGCGCTCAGGGTCGAGGCTCCAGACAGTGGCGCCGTTCACGACCACGGCGCCGCTTGCCTCGGCTTCGTTGGCGAGCGCCTCGCCCGCCCAATAATCCTCGCCCAGGATCAAGCGGTTGGTGACCGGCGTGGACGTGATGCCGCGATAGATCTGGCCGCCGACGCCAGGATTCTCGTCGAACAGCACGGTCGAGACGCCGGCGCGCGCCGCCAGCGACGCCGCTGCGAGGCCGGCCGGGCCGCCGCCGATGACGATGAGGTCGTAGGAGGAAGCGAGGTCGACAGCGTTCATTTGGCTGTGCCTTTTCTTTTAGACAGCGCGCGTCTCGCGCGCCTCATGAGCGCGCGGGACGCGCGCGGTCCGGAAGAGCATGACGTCATCGCCCCGCCTCGCGCTTGCCCTGCTGCGTCTCAACCTTCATGCCCTCGCTCACCGGCACCAGGCAGGCCTGGCGGCTGCCGACGCCGTCGATGGTGACCAGGCAGTCGAAGCAGATGCCCATCAGGCAATAGGGCGCGCGCGGTGCGCCCGTCACCGGCGTCGTGCGGCAATGATCGATGCCGGCGGCCAGCAGGGCCGCGGCAACGGTGTCGCCGCTCACGGCACGCACGGGCTTGCCGTCGACCGTGAGGGCGACGGCCGCGCCGGCTTCAGCCAGCCTCTTGAACATGGAACCTCCGCGCACTGAAGGGAGCGACCAGCGACTTGTCGAGGGCACCGCGCGCGATCATGGGCGCTATGGCGAGCGCGTGGTTGGCCGCCAGCGTCACGCCCGAATGGCAGCACACGGTGAAGGCGCCGGGATGGCTCTCCGATTCATCGTAGATCGGAAAGCCGTCCCGGGTCATCACGCGGATGGCGCTCCAGGTGCGCACGACATTGACGTTGGCCAGCAACGGGAACTGGCGCACCGCGCGCTCGGCCTCGGTGGCGCTGACGCCCAGCGTCAGGCCGGCCGGATCGGTGCGCTCTTCCTTGGAATCGCCGATCATCACCGTGCCCTCGTCGGTCTGGCGCAGGGTGACGACGGGATGGCGCAGGAACGGCCGAAGCCGCTCGGTGACCACGATCTGGCCGCGCTCAGGCCTCATCGGGCACTCGAGACCGACCATCGGCGCCAGATGCATGTTGGCGTTGCCGGCCGCCAGCGCCACGCGGTTGGCGCGGATCTCGCGATGCGCGGTGGCGAGCCGGAACTCGGCGCCATCCTTGACGATATTCTCGACGCGATGACTGGGCAGGTAGGTCACGCCGCGGGCGTTGATGGCGGTGTGCAAGGTGCGGAACAGGCGCAGCGAATTCACGTGGCCGTCGAGCGGGCAGTAGCTGCCGCCCGCCACCTCAGGCCCGATGTCCGGCAGCATCCTGGCGACTTGGGCGTGGTCGAGGATTTCGGTCTTGTAGTCGACGATGCCGGGCTGGTTGTGCAGGCGCTTCAGGTTGTTGGCACGCGCCTCGAGCTCGCGCTCCGACAGCGCCAGGTGGAAGCCGCCCGGCCGCTGGAAGCAGACATCGAGCCCGGTCTCCTCCTTCAGCGTCTCGGCGAAGCCCGCCCAGGCGTTCGACGAGCGGATGGTCCAGCCGGCATAGGGCGCCAGGCCCAGCCCCTTGCTCTGGACCCAGACCAGAGCGAAGTTGCCGCGGCTCGCGCGCACGGCGCGGTCGCCCTCGTCGAGCACGACCACGCGGCAGCCCTCGCGCGCCAGGCCCCAGGCGGTGGCGACGCCGACCAGCCCGCCGCCGACGACGGCAACGTCGTAGTCGCTAGCGGCCATCGGCGCTCCTTCCGACCAGCAGCCGCTCCAGGCCGTAGGCGCGATCGAGCACGATCAGCGCCGTCACGGTGACGGCGATGACGCAGGCCGATACCGAGGTCACCAGCGGATCGATATTGTCCTGGATGTAGAGGAACATCCGCACAGGCAGCGTGACGCTGGCAGGGGCGGCGATGAACACCGTCATCGTCACCTCGTCGAACGAGTTGACGAAGGCGGGCGCCCAGCCGCTGACCAGGCCGTCAAGTTGCCGGCGACGGACTCAACCTTCTCGTCACGTTTCTGTTCGAACGCCGGGATCACGTCCTTGTTCAGCTGCGGCTCCCATGAAATCGCCATAGGCCGCCACGGCCGCGACCATGGCGGTAGTGCCGTGCCGGACCGCGGGCCTCCAGGCCTGCTCATGCCTCATGAGGCGGCGCCTGGAGGCCGGCGGTCCGGCAAGAGCTAGCCGAACCGTACACCGTATTCGGCGGCGATGGCGACGATGTCAGGCGGGGCCAATGGCCCGTTCTTCCCTGCCCGGTCGAAGTGGCGGAACATCTCGGCTGCCTGCACACCCGGCTGGTGCGCGCGGCGGCCCTGGCCGGCCTCGGGCTGGCCGCCGCGCCCGAATGCCCGGTGGCCGACGCGCTGGTCGCAGGCCAGCTCGCGCGCGCTCGCCGATCAGGGAATGCCGACGGGCGGCATCTACGCCGTCTATCCGACCAACCGCCTACTCGCCTCGCGCGTGCGCCTGTTCGTCGACCACATTGCGCGCGACCTGCGCGCCCGTAGCCTACCGCGCTAGTAGCTCTGCACAGTGGTTTTGACGGTTGGGTGCCGCTCGCGCCGGCGCGCGCCGCCGCCTCTCGGCTTTTGCCCGGCTTTGCCGAAGGGGTGCATGCACTGCAGTCGTCTCGCCCGTGAATTTCTGCATTTTCTGCCAAT
>WHTW01000042.1 GCA_009377525.1 Rhodospirillales bacterium | reverse complement strand
CCGGGCGACGACACCACTCCTTGTGTCGCCGAGCCCGAGTGCCAGCAATGCTTTCTAACCAGCACGGCACCCGCGACGAGCTACTAGCTGATGGAATCGATGAACGTGGCGAGCGCCACGTCCTTTTCGCTGAGGCCACCGGCGTCGTGGGTGGAGAGGACGATCTCGACGTTGCTGTAGACGTTGGACCATTCCGGATGGTGATCGGCCTTTTCGGCGGCCAGCGCCACCCGTGTCATGAACCCCCAAGCCTGGCTGAAATCGGCGAACTTCAGGCTGCGCTTGATCGCATCGCGGTCCGGAACTTCCTGCCATTTCGGCAGGGCGGCGAGGGCCTGGGCACGGGCGGGGCCGGTGAGCTTGGCGGTCATGAGTCACCTCCTGATGTGGCGTGAAGCTTGCCTCATTCGCGGCCACGGGCCTAGGCTCCCGACCCTATCCAGGAGGCTTGAGTGAAACTGCTTCGACGTACTGCCTTTGTTGCCGCCGCCGCCGCCATCGCGCTGGCGCCGCCGGCCTTTGCCCAGAAGAGCGCCGATACGCTGCGCATCCTGTTCGTCGACGCCGTGCCCAATGTCGACATGTACTTCAACAGCCAGCGCACCGGGCTCATCCTGGCGCATCAGGTGTGGGACATGCTGGTCCATCGCGATCCCGCGACCTTCGAGATCAAGCCCGCGCTCGCCACAGACTGGCGCTTCGCCGAGGACAACTCGCTCGACCTCACCATCCGGCAGGGCGTGAAGTTCCATGACGGCAGCACGCTCTCGGCCGACGACGTGGTCTACACCATCAACATGGCGGCCAACCCCGACAGCAAGGTGGCCACGCCGTCGAACTACGCCTGGATCGACAAGGCCGAGAAGACCGGCGACTGGACCGTGCGCATCAAGATGAAGAAGCCGACGCCCGCGGCGCTGGAATACCTCGCCATGGTGACGCCGATCCATCCCAAGGCCTATCGCGAGAAGGTCGGGCCCGAGGAGTTTGCCAAGAAGCCTGTCGGCGCAGGCCCCTACAAGATCGTCAAGAACGAGCAGGGCAAGGAAGTGGTGCTCGAGCGCTTCGAGGATTACTGGGCGGGCTCGCCCAAGGGCAAGCCCGCGATCAAGACCCTGCATGTGCGCTTCGTGCCCGACCTCACCACGACCATGACCGAGCTGTTGGCCCAGCGTGCCGACTGGATCTGGAACATCAATCCCGACCAGGCCAACGACGTGAACAGGATGCCGCACCTGCAGGCGGTGCGGCAGGAATCCATGCGCGTCGGCTATCTCTCGATAGACGCGGCCGGCCGCTCGGGCGCGGGCAATCCGCTCACCAAGCAGAAGGTGCGCCAGGCGATCTGGCACGCCATCAACCGCCAGGACATGGCCGACAAGCTGGTGCAGGGCGGCAGCCGCGTGCCGCTCGCGCCCTGCTTCCCGACCCAGTTCGGCTGCGACGCCGACGTCGCGGTGAAGTACCCCTACGATCCGGCCAAGGCCAAGGCGCTGCTCGCCGAGGCGGGCTTCCCCAACGGCTTCGAGATCGAGCTGGTGACCTACGTGCAGCCGACCACCTGGACGGCGGCGATCCAGAACTACCTGCAGGCCGTCGGCATCCGTCCCAAGATCACCCAGCTCCAGGTCTCGGTCGCCATCCAGAGGTCGTGGCGCGGAGAGAACCCGCTCTATCACGGCAGCTGGGGCAGCTACTCGATCAACGATGTGTCGGCGATCTTCCCCGTCATGTATGGCGGCGGCAACGACGACTATGCGCGCGATCCGGAGCTCACCAAGCTGGTCAACGACGGCGGCGCCACCGCCGACGCCGCGACGCGCAAGAAGGCCTACTCGGCCGCCATCAAGCTGATGACGGAGAAGGCCTACTGGCTGCCCTTGTTCACCTACGTGAACACCTACGCCTTCTCCAAGCAACTCGACTTCAAGACCTTCCCTGACGAGCTGCCGCGCTTCTACCTGGCGAAGTGGAAGTGAGCGCTGGGGGCGCGCGACTCCAGTCGCGCGTCTTCTCATGCTCTTCTGGACCGCGAGCCCCTGCCTTCGCCGAAGCGAAGCCGCTTCGGCTTCGCGCAGGCAGGTCTGGCTCGCTCATGATCATGAGCGCGCAGGATGCGCGCGGTCCGGAAGACTATGAGATGAGCGGCGCCGTCCAGGCGTTGTAGCCGTACACCCAGTCGGTGTCGGTGACACCCTTGCCCCAGCTGTTGGTCCGCGAGGTGACCTGCATCCTCGCGGTCCTGGGTTGGCGGTTGCGCTCATAGCGCTGCAAGGCTGCGGCGACGCCATCGCGCTCGACGCCGGCCAGGCAGCGCGACAGGATCGCGGCATCCTCGATCGCCATCGCCGCACCCTGCGCCATGTACGGCGTCATGGGATGGCAGGCATCGCCCAGCAGCGCGACATTGCCCTCGACCCAGTGTTCCAATGGATCGCGATCGACCAGCGGCCGCTTGTGCACGTCGGGGCAGGCCGCCAGAACGCGCTGCACGTCGGGATGAAACCCGTCGAACGCCGCGCGTAAGACATTCACGTCGCCCTTGGCCGACCAGGATTCGAGATTGAAGCCGGGCTCGGGCTGGCTGGTGACGAAGTAGACCTCGCTGCGGTCGGGCTTCACCGGATACATGACGATGTGGCGGTTCTCGCCCCACCATTTGGTGCAGTCGCCCATGTCGAAGCCAGCGAGCCGTGCCGCCGGATAGACCGTGCGATAGGCGATGCGGCCGGTGAAATGCGGCTCCTCCTCGCCGAACAGGGCGGTGCGCACGATCGAGTTGACGCCGTCGGCGGCGACCACGGCGTCTGCTTCGACGGTGCGGCCGTTGGCGAAGGCGAGCCGGACGCCCGCGATCGTCTGGTCGAGGCCTTCCAGCTTGTGGCCGAGATGGACCAGTTCGGCCGGCACGATGCTGGCCAGCGCCGCATGCAGGTCGCCGCGATGGGCCAGGAGGTATGGCGCGCCGTACTTGTCCTCGGCCGAGCGTCCGAACAGCATGTCGAACAGCACCTCGCCGGTGCGCCAGTCGCGGTTGTTCCACGAGCGCGGATAGAAGGTCGTGGCGCGCAGATGCGCCTCCAGTCCCAGCCCGCGCAGCACATGCATGGCGTTGCAGCCGATCTGGATGCCGGCGCCCAGTCGCGTGAACTGCTGCGCCTGCTCGTAGACGGTGACCGTGTGGCCGGCCTTGCGCAGCGCCGCCGCCGAGGCGAGTCCGCCCATGCCGGCGCCGATAATGGCGACGTTCAGACCAGCAGGCATTCGACACCGCCGGCCGGCCGCGGCTTGAAGGGAGGCGTCTCGACCGCGCAGCGCGGCTCGGCGATCGGACAGCGCGGATGGAAGCGGCAGCCCGGCGGGATGTTGGCGGGATCGGGCAGCGTGTCGCCCAGGCCGACATCGGGCACGCCCAGCCCCGGCTCGGGCGTCAGCACCGAGGCGAGCAATGCCTTGGTGTAGGGATGCTCGGGCCGGCGGAACAGCGTCTCGGTCGGGGCGTGCTCGACGAAGCGGCCGAGATACATCACCGCCACCTCGCTGGCGACATGCTCGACCACGGCGAGGTTGTGGCTGATGAACAGATAGGTGAGGCCGAGGTCGCGGCGCAGCTCGGCCAGAAGGTTCAGGATCTGCGCCTGCACCGAGACGTCGAGCGCGCTGGTCGGCTCGTCGCATACCACGATGCGCGGGCGCAGCACCAGGGCGCGGGCGATGGCGACGCGCTGACGCTGGCCGCCTGACAGCTCAGTCGGCAGGCGGCGGCCCATCTCGGCACTCAGCCCCACGCGCGCCAGCATCTCGTCGACGCGCTTAGTGATCTCGCCGCCCGTGATGTCGCCCTGCGCTTTGAGCGGCATGGCGACGATGTCACGCACGCGGGCGAGTGGATTGAGCGAGGCGAAAGGGTCTTGGAACACCGGCTGGATCAGCCGCGCGCGGGCACGCCGGTCCATGTCGAGGACGCGCTGGCCCTCGACCGCAATGTCGCCTGCGGTCGGCGGGAGCAGGCCCAGGATCAGGCGGGCGAGCGTGGACTTGCCGCAGCCCGATTCGCCCACGACGCCCAGGACGCCGCCCGGCGGCACGGCAAAGGACACGTCGTCGACCGCCACCACGTGACGGTCGACGCCCAAAAGCCCGCCCTTGACGCGGAACGTCCTGCGCACGGCTTTGACTTCGATCGCGGCGTTCATGCCGGCAACCGGCAGAGGAAATCGTGGGCCACCCCCGCGGCATGGCGCGGGACGGTGTGGGCGCAGGTCGCGTCGGCGAAATCGCAGCGCTCGCGGAAGGCGCAGCCCTCGAAGCCCGGGCCGATGCGCGGCACGGTGCCCGGGATCGAGCCCAGCGGCTCGTCGCGCCTGATCTTGCCCGGCACCGGCACGCAGCGCAGCAGGCCTTTGGTATAGGGATGCTTGGGATTGGCGAACAGCTCGGCGGTCGGCGCGCTCTCGACCACTTCGCCGGCATACATCACCGACACGCGGTGGGCGACACGGGCCACGATGCCGAGATCGTGGGTGATCAAGAGCATACCCAGTCCCAGGTCGCGCTGCAGGCCCGCCAGCAGGCGCAGGATCTGCGCCTGCACCGTGACGTCGAGCGCCGTGGTCGGCTCGTCGGCGATCAGGAGCTTGGGATCGCACATCAGCGCCATGGCGATCATGACGCGCTGGCGCAGGCCGCCCGAGAGCTGGTGGGGGAACTGGCCCAGCCTGAGCCCCGGCGCGGTGATGCCGACGCGGGCCAGAAGGTCGGCGGCGCGGTCGGTGGCGGCGCGCTGCGTCGTCTTCTTGTGCCGGCGCAACACCTCGGTCATCTGCGAGCCCACCGTGTAGGCGGGATTGAGGCTGGTCATCGGCTCCTGGAAGATCATGGCCATGGCATTGCCGCGCAGATGCGCCATGCCGGAATCACTGAGGCCCGTCAGGTCCTGGCCCTCGAAGGCGAGCCGCTTGGCCGAGCGACGGGCGCCGCGGGCCAGAAGGTTCATGACGGCGAGCGCCGTCACCGACTTGCCGCAGCCGGATTCGCCCACCAGGCAATGGGTCTCGCCGCGCTCGACCGTGACCGAGGCACCGCGCACCGCCGAGACGCGGCCGCCGAAATTCACTTCGAGATGGTCGACCTCGAGGAGCGCGCTCACGGATCGGTCCTCGCGCCGAACATATCACGCAGCCCGTCGCCCAACAGGTTGATGCCCAGCACCAGCACGAACAGCGCCACGCCCGGAATCACGATCACCCACGGGCTGAAGAACATGTAGTCCTTGGCCTCGGCGATCATCAGGCCCCACGACGGCAGAGGCGGCGGCACGCCAAGGCCGAGGAAGGAGAGGGCGGCCTCGAGCAGGATGGCGAGCGCGATCTCGAGCGTCGCCACCACCACGAGGTGGCTCGCGATGTTGGGCAGCACCTCGCCCGAGAGGATGCGAAAGCGCGAGCAGCCGGCGCACCAGGCGGCGGCGACGAAGTCGAGATTGCGCACCTGCATGGTGGTCGAGCGCGCCACCACGGCGAAGCGGTCCCACAGGAGCAGGCCCAGGGTCAGCACCAGCAGGGTCATCGAGCTGCCGAGCAGGCCGACCACCGCGAGCGCCACCAGCACGACAGGAATGGAAAGCCGCGTGGTGATGGCGAACAGCACGGCGTCGTCGACCCGGCCGCCCAAGAAGCCGCCCAGCACGCCGATGGTGATGCCAATCAGGGCCGACACCACCGTGACGGTGACGCCGATCAGCACGGAGATGCGGCAGCCCCAGATCAGGCGCGAGAGGTAGTCGCGGCCGAGCTGGTCGGTGCCGAGGATGTAGTCGGGGTTGGTGCCTTCCATCCAGAAGGGCGGCAGCAGGCGCTTGCTGAGGTCCTGGGCGAAGGGATCGTGCGGCACCAGCAGCGGGGCGAAGATGGCGCAGATCATGGCGATACCCACGATCATCGCGCCGATCCAGGTGCTGATGCTTTTCCAGCCGCGCTTGGGGCCGGCCGTGACCGAGACGACACTCATGGTCCGCGCAGCCTCGGATCGAGCACGGCGTTCATCAGGTCGGCCACCATGGTGAGCGCCACGTAGATCACCGCCAGAACGAGTACGACCGCCTGCACGACGGGGAAGTCGTTCTTGCCGATCGATTCCCAGGCGAGGAAGCCCACGCCGTGCAGGGCGAAGACCTGCTCGATCACGATCGAGCCGCCCAGCATGAAGCCGAGCTGGACGGCGGCGATCGCCACCACCGGGATGGCGGCGTTGCGCAATGCGTGCTTCAGCAGGATCGAGGCGCGCGACAGGCCCTTGGCGCGCGCTGTCCTGATGTAGTCGGAGCCCATGGCCTGGATCATGCCGGCGCGGGTCAGCCGCGTGAGGGCTGGGATGGCCGAGAAGGCAAGCACGATGCCCGGCATCACGTAGTGCTGCCACGAGCCTGTGCCCGAGATCGGCAGCCAGCCGAGCTGGAGGCCGAAGGTGATCATCAGGATCAATCCAAGCCAGAACGAGGGCATGGCCTGGCCGAGCAGAGCCACCATCTGGACCACGCGGTCGAGCGCGGTGTTCTCGCGTACCGCCGCCAGGATGCCGAGCGGCAGGGAGACCAGCAGCGCGATCACCAGCCCGGTGAGGCCGAGCGTGACGGTGATCGGCATGCGCTCGCCGATCAGCTTGGAGACCTTGGTCTTGAAGAAGTAGCTTTCGCCCAGGTCGCCGGTCGCCGCGCGCCCGACCCAGTCGAAGAACTGCACGGTGAGCGGCCGGTCGAGGCCATAAGCCTTGCGCACGGTTTCGACGTCGGCCTGTGTGGCGTTGGGACCGGCGATCGAGATCGCGAGGTCGCCCGACAGTCGCGTCAGGATGAAGGCCAGCGTCATGACGGTGGCGGCGACGAGGATCGCCACGATCAGACGACGAACGAGGAACTGCAGCATGCGTGGGGAGAAAGCTTAGAGCGGATCGGTCGGGAAGGCGACCATGCGATTCCCGCGCCAACCGCCCGGCAATCGCCACAGATTCGTCCACCATCGCCTCTTGGCGGGCGCGCCTTGGTCCTATATGGGGGAGTCATGCCGGTCTTCACCAATCCGCGGCGCATGCCCTGCTTCGGCATCGCGCCCACCTTGGAAGACTTCGAGGCGATCGCCGCCCAGGCGCTGGCGACGATTCCCGAGGAGTTCCGGCGGCATGTCGGCAACGTGCGCATCCAGGTCGACGACTTCCCGTCCGACGAGGTCGAGAAGGAGATGGACCTCGACACGCCGTTCGACCTGCTCGGCCTCTATCAAGGCGTGTCGATGATGGAGCGTGGCGCGGGCCACGTCGCCAACGACATCGACCGCATCTTCCTCTATCGCCGGCCGATCCTCGACTACTGGTGCGAATCGGGCGAGGACCTGCCGCACATCGTGCGCCACGTGCTGATCCACGAGATCGGCCATCACTTCGGGCTGAGCGACGACGACATGGAAGCGATCGAAGCCAGGGCCGAGGAAGAGTCACAGCGGGCGCAGCCGGGCGCTTAGCTGGGAGCGCGGGCCTCCGGCCCGCATTCATGAGCGGGCCGGAGGCCCGCGCTCCATCAAACCCTGATCGCCTCGCGGTACAGCCGCTCGGGCGTGACCCAGCGGACCATCTGCACGAAGCCGTCGACGTACTTGGCCGGGTCGCCGGCGAAGTCGGCCTTGTAGGCATGCTCGTACATGTCCATGACGATCAGCGGCACGCAGCCGACCGGGCCGGTGGCGTGATCCGCGGCGAGGTGATTGATCAGTCGCTTGTCGCGCGGCGTGTAGGCCAGGATCACCATGCCCTTGCCATCCGTCACCGCCTTGCCCATGGCGGCGAATTCGGCCTTCCAGCGATCGAGACTGACGAAATCCCTGCTCATCGCCTGCGCGAACACGCCGGACGGGCTGGTCGGCGCGTCGCCGATGCACTCGAAATGGAGCTCATGCAGCAGCGAGGAATTGTAGACGACCTGCTGCTCGCGCTTGAGCTCGCCGATCTCGGCCGGCTGGGCCTTGGCGAAATCGATCTGGGCGAGCTGCTCGGTGATGGCGTTCAGCCGGTTGACGCTCTCGGCATAGATCGCGTGATGCTCGGTGATCGACTGGGCCGACAGCCACTTGATCTTGTCGGGGTTGAGGGTGAGCGGCTGGGCGCGGAACTTGGGCGCATTCGCGACGGCGAGCAGCTGTTGCGCTGCCGCCGGTACGGCAACGGCGCCGGCCAGCAGGCCGACGCCCGCAGCCAGGGAGCGGCGAGAGATATCGGGCATGTCGGTCTCCGAAAAGATCATTCGAAACCCAACGCCGCTCAGGACGGAGAGTTGCGCTGCACGGCGGGTGCGCGATAGTGGCCCTGGATCAGCGATTCCTCGGGTTCATAGGCTCTCAGCACCAATCGCATCGGCCCGCTGGGGGCGGGCAGCCAATTGGCCGCACGCTCGCCGTCCGGCCGCGCGCGCTGCAGGTAGATGGTGAGCGAGCCGTCGGCGGCTTTCTGCAGGCCGGGTGCGCGATCGCCGATGGAATAGCGGCCGATCGGATTGTCGATGAAGAAGGCGCGGCCCTCGGGCGTCACCTCGTACATGGCGAGCGACCAGAAGGCGCGCGCCGGCGGCAGGCCGTCGGCTGGGAAGGTGAGGTGGTAGGTATTGGCGCCCGACAAGGGTCGCCCGTTCGAATCGGTATTGCAGGTGAGATAGACCGCCTCGGCGGGCTCGAGTGCAGCGAGCCCGCCGAGTGCCACGTGCGCGCGATAGAGATAGTCTTCACCGAAATTGCCGAGATGGCGCTCGCCATAGGTCCAGCCGTCGACCGTCTTGCCGTAACGGCTGGCGGCGGCGCGGATCTCGGCGCGGCCCTGCTCGATGCCGGCCTTGATGGCGCGACGCTCGGCTTCGTTGAAGGCGCGGCCGTCGAACTTGCGGCCGGGCCGCAGCTTCAGGGCTGCGAAGCCCTCGAACACGGCGAGGTCGCGCTCCGACAACGGGCTCTCGCCCAGCGCCCGCATCGTCACCTCGAACAGGTCGAACCGATCGGTGGGATTGGGCGCGGGCCAGTCGGCCACCGGCTCGGCCGGCGCCACGGTGCGCTGGCGCATCAGCTCGCGCGTCTCGAGGATGCGCCGCTCGTTGCGCTGGTCGGGAGTCTCGAGCAGCACGCGCGCCTGCAGGATGCGCACGCGGTCGACTTCCTCCGGCCCGTCGACCAGGAGCCGGCCCAGCAGCCACACCGAGTTGGTGGGCGCGCGTATGACCTTCACGTCGGACGGCGCATCGCCTGTCCAGGCCGGGCCGACGATCATGTGCGTCGGCGGCGCTCCGCCGTGCAGCCGGTGGCTGACATAGGCGAAGTTGTCGGTGAACAGGTCCATGAAGGCGTAGCTGTAATAGAGATGCCCGACCGGCGGCACGGTGAGGAACATCGGTTCGAGCGAGAGATCGAGCCACGCCGACGAATAGAACGTGTCGTTGTTGGGCGTCGTCACCGCGCGCGCGCGATGATCGGCGAGCTGGGCGATGTGGCGGAAGCGGTTCAGCCGCTGGCGCAATGGGTTGGCCTCGTTGACCGTGGCCTGCCAGCGCGTGCGGTACATCTCGTACACGGGGAAGAGATAGATGGTGGCGCGCCGCGCCAGGTCTTTTAGCGTCACCGTCGCCTCCTGGGCGCGCACGACGGCGGGCGCCGCCCAGGGAGCGGCCAAGGGGGCCGCGAGCACGCCGCCGAGCAGCGTGCGCCGCCTCACGCCGCGCGCTCGCGCATCAGCCGGCGCGCCGCCACGAAGGCGGCCACCTCGCGCCACGGCGCCAGGGTCCAGAACGAGCGGGCGCGGCCCGACGGCGAGGCGAGCACGAACGCCGCCGCGCCTTCGATCGGCTCGGCCTGGCGTCCGTAGGCTGGCGATTTCACGCCGAGCGCCAGCGAGGCCGCGTGCTTGCTGGTGAAGGCGACGGCGGCGGGCCGAAAGCGGCGCAGCTTGGCGTGCAGGGCGGCGGCGTCCATGGCGTGGGGGCTGAGCTCGTGGTCCGAACCATACTCGGTCTTGTTGAGGTCCGTCAGCCCGATGCCGAGCGTCAAAAGCTCGGGATAGCGCGCCGGCGCCAGCCGCTCGGGTGTCAGGCCGACCGCATGCAGGGTCGGCCAGAAGGCGTTGCCGGGGTTGGCGTAGTAGGCGCGCGCCTTGAATGACACCGGGCTGGGCGCGGTGCCGCAGAACACCAGGTCGAGGCCCGGCGCCAGGAGGTCGGGGACGAGATGCCTATTGCGGCTTGATGCCCGCGGCACGGATCACCTCGCCCCAGCGCTTGTGCTCGGCCTTGATGAAAGCGTCGGCCTTGGCGACCTGGATGGTGCCGGAAGGACGCCCGGAGCAGCGGCGAATTGGCGCCATTTCATACCCTTTATTGCCTCTTACTTCCGGCCCGATGATGCATGACGAGTGCATCCCCGCCTAGAGGCGGCGACGCATCGCGCAACAAAAGCCGGCCGGCGGCGTTCATGGTGAACGCCGCGTGCAGCACCATGGGGGAGCCGGTTCCGGCGCCGCCTCCGACAATCCTGGTCGTGGAAGACGACGTGCTGGTGCGCAACGTCGTCGCCGCCTACCTGCGCGAATGCGGCTTCGACGTGATCGAGGCCAACGGCGCCGACGAGGCGATCCGCGTCCTGCAGGCCGAGGTCCGGGTCGACATCGTGTTCTCCGACGTCAACATGCCGGGCAGTATGGACGGCTTTGGGGCGCAGTGGGTCCGCCGCGAGCGGCCGTGGCTCAAGGTCATCCTGACGTCGGGCGCGGCGCGCACTGCCAAGGAGGCGGGCGACCTCTGCGAGCACGGCCCGATCCTCGCCAAGCCCTACGACCACGCCGAGCTCGAGCGCCACATCCGCGCCCTGCTGGCGCGGTGATGTCTAAAGGCTGAGCAACGGCGCCAAGCGTGCCTCAATCTCATCGAGAACTTCAGGCGGTGCCATCCCGACGATTTCCAACTTTCGCGCTCCACGGTCGACGCTTCTCACATGGTCGACCAAAACGACACCTTCGATCGGCAAGCCAGGCGGCAGCTTCACTTCTGTCGGCCATCCTCTTTCCCGGCTGGTGATGGGGCACACGATGGCGAGGCGAGAGCGCTGATGATAGCCCATCGTTGTCAAGACAATGCCCGGTCGCCTTCCTGCTTGTTCGCTTCCGGCTTGAGGAGAAAACAGGAGCCAAACCAGGCTGCCGCGGTCAGGCAGCGTCATCAGATGATTTCCTCGCCCTTGGGCGCATCATCGGTGGGCGGATGCTCCTTGCCCGGAGTCATTCCTGCTAGAAGCTCGTCGAGGGTGAAGCGACGACGTGATCGCGTGATGATGATCCGGCCGTCTTCCGAAGCCTCGACGTCGACGCGTGCGCCCTCGGTCAGGCCGAGGCGCGCGGCGATGTCCCGAGGTACCCTCAGGCCAAGGCTGTTTCCCCATTTGGCGAGCAAAACCTGGACGGGCATGCGAGAACCCCGTATGTATATCAAATAGATATACGTTTCGCTTAAGGCCTGTCAAGTAAGGCAAATTCGACTCCACTGCACTAAGAAGTGCGTGGGAGGACGATCATGAACACGATCGACAAGGCCGACGAGGCCCAACTTCTGGCCACCATCGACCGCTGGGTCGAGCGCGAGGTGGCCCCGCGCGTCAAGGAATTCGACCACGCCGACCGTTGGCCGGCCGAGATCGTCGAGCAGATGAAGGAGCTCGGCTTGTTCGGCGCCACCGTCAGCCCCGACTATGGCGGGCTCGGCCTGCCGGCGCGCACCTATGCCGAGATCGTCATGAAGGTCTCGTCGGTGTGGATGGCGATCACCGGCATCTTCAATTCCCACCTGATGCTGGCGCTCGCCATCGAGAAGTTCGGCACCGAGCCGCAGAAGCGCCACTGGCTGCCGAGGCTGGCCTCCGGCGAGGTGCGCGGCGGACTGGCGCTGACCGAGCCCGACGCCGGCACCGACCTGCAGGCGATCCGGCTGACGGCACGGCGCGAGGGCGATCACTATGTGCTGAACGGCACCAAGACCTGGATCTCCAACGGCATCGAGGGTTCGTGCTTCGCGCTTCTCGTCAAGACCAACCCCGAGGCCTCGCCGCGCTATTCGGGCATGAGCCTGTTCGTCGCCCCCAAGGGCCCGGGCTTCCGCGTCGGCCGCAAGCTGGAGAAGCTCGGCTACAAGTCGATCGATTCGGCCGAGCTGATCTTCGAGGACTACCGCATCCCGGCCGATCACCTGATCGGCGAAGTCGAGGGCCGCGGCTTCACCCAGGTGGCGGGCGGCCTGGAGCTCGGCCGCATCAACGTCGCGGCGCGCGGCGTCGGCATCGCCGAGGGCGCCTTGCGACTCGCCACCAGCTACGCCCAGATCCGCAAGACCTTCGGCAAGCCGATCTGCGAGCACCAGGCGATCCAGCTCAAGCTCGGCGAGATGGCCACGCGCGCGCGCGCCGCGCGGCTGCTGACGCTCGACGCCGCCGACGCCTTCGACCGCGGCGATCGCTGTGACCTCGAAGCCGGCATGGCCAAGTATTTCTCGTCGGAGGCGGCGCTCGAGAACAGCATCGAATCGATGCGCATCCACGGCGCCTACGGCTATTCCAAGGAATACGACATCGAGCGGCTCTATCGCGACGCGCCCCTGACATGCATCGGCGAGGGCACCAACGAGATGCAGCGCATCATCATCGCCCGGCAGTGGATCAAGCGGCACGCCGAGCTATGAGTGCGAAGCCCCTGACGGGTATTCGAGTCCTGACGCTGGAGCAGTTCGGCGCCGGGCCCTACGGCACCATGTTTCTGGCCGAGCTGGGCGCGGAGGTGATCAAGATCGAGGCGCCCGAGGGCGACCCCTCGCGCCAGGTCGGGCCGCACAAGCTTGGGCCCAACGACAGCGAGTACTTCCAGGCCTGGAACCTCGGCAAGAAGAGCGTGACCCTCGACATCAAGTCGGCCGAGGGCCGCCGTCAGTTCGAGGATCTGGTCAAGAGTGCGGACTGCGTGGTCAACAACCTGCGTGGCACGCAGCCCGCCAGGCTCGGCATTGACTATGCGAGCCTGAAGCACCTGAGCCCCGCAATCGTCTGCCTGCACATCTCGGCCTATGGCCGCTCGGGTGAGCGCGCCGACTGGCCGGGCTACGATTTCCTGATGCAGGCCGAGGCAGGTCTGATGGAACTGACCGGCGATCCCGACGGCGCGCCGACGCGCGTCGGCGTGTCGTTGATCGACAGCATGAGCGGCATCACCGGCATCGTCGGCCTCTTGGCCTGCCTGCTGCGCGCCAGGACCACGGGGCAGGGCTGCGACGTCGAGACCTGCCTGTACGACGTCGCCATGCACCAGCTCACCTATCCCGGCGTCTGGTACCTCAACGAGGGCGACGTCTCGCCGCGCGTGCCGCGCAGCGCGCATCTGTCGCTGGCGCCGGTCCAGACCTTTCCGACGAGGGACGGCTGGATCTTCATCATGTGCATGACCCAGAAGTTCTGGCTGTCGCTGGTCAAGGCCATGGGCCGCGAGGAACTTTTAGGCGACGCACGCTTCGCCGATCCCAACACGCGCGCCGTCCATCGCGCGACGCTGACCGACGCGCTCGATCCCACCTTCCGCACGCGCACGACCGACGAGTGGCTGGCGGCCTTCAACGGCCTGCTGCCGGCAGCACCCGTCCATCGCCTCGACCAGGCGCTCGACAGCGGCTTTGCGCGCGACACCGGCATGGTCTCGGCCGTGCCGCATCCGGTGAAGGGCAGCCTGCGCGTGATCGCCAACCCCATCCGCATCGACGGCGAGCGGCCGGCCCAGGCCGCCTGTTCGCCGCTCGGCGCCGAAAACGACTCGCTGCTGGGCAAACGCGCATGAAGCTCGAAGGTCTGAAGGTCGTCGATCTTTCCTGGTTCCTGCCGGGGCCGTACCTCACGACGGCGCTGGCCGACCATGGCGCCGAGGTCATCAAGGTCGAGCCGCCCGACGGCGATCCCGGCCGCCACATCCGCCCGCCCGACCAGCGCACCTCGGTGTTCTTCCGCAACATGGGCCGCGGCAAGAAGAGCGTCGTGCTCGATCTCAAGACCGCCGAGGGCCGCGCCGATCTCTTCCGGCTGGCGTGTGAAGCCGACGTGCTGGTCGAATCCTTCCGACCGGGCGTCGCGGCCCGCTTCGGCATCGGTTACGAGGCGGTAAAGGAGAAGAACCCCGGCATCGTCTACTGCTCGATCAGCGCCTTCGGCCAGGACGGCGCCTATCCCGGCCGCGCCGCCCACGATCTCGCGCTCGAGGCCATGACCGGCGTCCTGTCGCTGACCTTGGGCGCTGACGGCCGTCCGGCGATCCCCGGCATCCCCGTCGCCGACCTGGTGAGCGGCCTGCACGGCTTGAGCGGCGTGCTGATGGCGCTCTTGCGCCGCACGACCACGGGCAAGGGCGACTATATCGATGTCTCCATGCACGAGGCGTTGATGGCCTCGTGCGCCAACGTCGTCGGCAGCGCCTTCACCGACGGCACGCAGCCCGACGTCAAGAACCAGCGCACCACCGGCGGCTCGGCCTTCTACCGCGTCTACGACACGTCCGATGACCGCCAGCTCGTGCTGGCCGGCCAGGAGATGAAGTTCATCCGCAACCTGCTGACTGCGCTCGGCAAGCCCGAGTTCATCGACCTGTGCGAATGGCCGGGCGCCCACCAGAAGCCGGTAATGGACTTCCTCGCCGCGACCTTCCGCGGCAAGCCCCTGGCGCACTGGCTGAAATGGCTCGACACGCTCGACATCTGCTACGGGCCAGTCAACACGCTCCCCGAGGCGATCGCCGATACCAATCTCGTGAAACGCAGCGCCATTGTGACGGCCGACGACGGTCGCAAGCATCTGGCTCCCGTCGTGCGCTTCAAGGACGAGCCGTCACGACCTCTTTATCGCGAGCCTTTGCTGGGCGAGCACACGGAAGAGGTGTTAGAAAGTAAGTCAAAGCTCGTTTGATTTTTCACAGGCTATTTATCTGTTCCGCAAGGGGACTGCTGCCAGAGAAGGTCGACGTGACACTTCTAATCGCGACGAGAAATACAGACGGCTCGATTTGGATGGTAGCGGACACTGCGATAACTGGCGGAATAGTTCCGTTCGATAAGCCGCTTTATATGCCTAAGGTGGAGGCTCCCAGCCGCTTAAGTTTGGTTGGGTTTTCAGGCGATTATTACCATGGATATGAGGCCTTAAGCCAAAGCAGGCATCGTCCAACAGGTGATGACACGATTCGATTTCTTCTCGAAGTTCACCAAAGGGTGCCAAGTGTTGACTTCGCCTATGCATACGTTCGCGACGACCAATCGTACCTCGTAAAGATCGCCGACGGGCACGCGTTGCCTGTCGATACTCTATCTCTGGGTGATCCAGCCGCGTTCGCTAGGTTTTAAGAAATTCGTCACAGTCAGCAGATAGAACACGCCCCTGACGCCATCCATTTATTTCTCGCCGGAGCTACGCAGCTACCACCGAAGGGCCTGTCCGAAGCAACCAAGGCGATGTGGAGATTATTCCCAGATTGGCCCGAGCGAAGCGTTGGAGGTTGGCCGCTACCATATCTGCTGACTCACGCTGGCTCCGAGTTGATGAGCTACGCGTATTCGGTGTCAGATCCAATTGCGAAGTTGCTCCCGGCTGGGACGGAAATTCCTTATGGAACTGCGGAAGGTGGGGGCTTCGGAATTTCCGTGAGCCCGATAGACGGCGGTGAAGGAATAGCTGTGTATTGGCAGCAAAGTGACACTGGATGGGTGTATCTGAAGGAAGATAAGGGCTACTCGCGGCACGTCATCAAAGGCGCGCCGAATGAGTTCTGTGTCCGAGCAAAACAGGATCTAGGCCACAATGTTCATGTGTGGTTTGGGCAAAGAACGCCGATGGGGTTGCCAGAGAGTGTTCATTACTTCTCTGATAGCGACGGTCGAATGAGAATAGCTGCAATTAAGTCTGGTGGGTCGTTCATCTTCACGCACCCAGAACTACATGAAGGGCCATATAAAATCGAGCGACTCATATCCCTCGAAGGCGCGACGACGCCAATGCAGATTGATGATCCCACTACTCCGATGAACCTGACTAGCATGCTATCAGCCGATCGAAGCACCGTAACTATCGAGCTTCATGAGCACAATCGGGCGCTGGGTCATATCATTCTCGATGCGGCAGCACTCGATCAAGTCATTGAGAAGCTGGGTGAGTTGCGAATGCAGATGCGAGACCAAGTCGCTACGGAAATCCCAAGCGGGATTGGGCTGCCAAGCATTGTGGATCCTGCTTGGCGGACGCACATGCCTCCACATTCGTCGATTCCAGGGCCATCGCTAGCGCTTCGCCATCCCGGTTTCGGGTGGGTATCTTTCATCTTCCCTAGTACGGAAGCACGCGCGATCGCCGAATGGCTCATGCGAGCTACAAGCCAAGGCCAAGACAGATAGGTCTGCACACAACTCTTCTCAATCTGCAGGCTGCTCCGCCTCCTAGTCAAGAGCGGCCGCAATCTGCCCGGCCGTCATGCCCTCTTTCTCATCACGCAGCAGCACATAGAAGATCGCCGGCAGGGTGTGCACGACGATCCCCGCCAGGGCGCCGTATATCCACATCGCGAGACTCCCCAGCGCGCCGTAGCCCAGCAGCGAGATGATCACGATCGCGCCGATCGCGAAGATCACGAACCACAGCACGAAGACGCCGAGGATGGGCAGCCGCCGGCCGGCCGTCAGGTCCATGCTGCGGTTGAAGGCGCCGCCGATGTCGGTGCGCTCGATCATCATGACGGGAATGGTGACCGCCCACAGCGGGACCAGGAACAGCGGCCCGATCACGACGATCATCGACACCGCGATCACGAAGTACTGGATGCAGCCCAACAGCAGCAGCCGGCCGAACATCGGGCCCTGCAGCTGGCGCAGCATCGGCTCCCATTCGGGCTTGCGTCCGGCGATCGCCTGCAGGGTGCCCCAGGTGAGGCAGATCGAGGTCGCCACGGCGCAGACCAGCCCGACGAGGCCGGCCAGCAACCCCAGGCTCAGGATGTTCATCACCAGGGAAACCGCGCCGAAGATCACGGCGACGGTGAAAAAGGCCGCGAAGTTGTCGCGCGCAAGGATGTAGGACCGCTCGAGGATCGAGGTGACGGTCCAGGTCCGGGGAGGCGGGGCGGTGGTCATGATGGCCATCCTATCATATCGCCGACTTGGTGAGCATTACTGGCTTGGCCCTGCCGAAGCGTTCCGCAAGCTGCTTGCTTGACAGCGCGAGAATGCATGCCGCGACTGCAGCGTGTAGCGATGATCCATAGACAACTGAACGGGGTAGCGTAAGAATGGATGCGAGATTGCGATCGTCGGCACAGGAGTGGGTGATGCGTGCAGCGGACGTCATGAAGCTGGTGACCAGTGGTGCCGTCAAGCCGGAGGCGGAGATCGCAGTTGAATTGGGCTTTCCGCCTTTCAAGGTCACGCTCAGGCTCAAGGCTGGTGACATTCAGAAACTCGCACTCGATAAGCGGACGGTATCGGAGGTGCTGCGGCGCTGCTTCGTGCAACGTCGCATTTTCTATGTGCCCTTTGATGCCGAAGGCCGCGAGTATTCGATTGGCAGCGCGGTGGAGATTGCAAATGAGCTTCGCGCTGTGCAAGCCCGCGTCTCCGACGCGGGTGCAAATGCAGCGCTGCTTACATTGCTCGCACGATGGGAAAATATCAGCGTTGATGCGCGGCAGAAGCTTCAGGGAACGGGGCAGCTAACTGACATTCTCCGCGAGTATCGAGTCAAATCCCTTCCAATCGTCGAGGCTCTCATTGCGATGCTGCCCGCGGATAGTCCCGACAGGCATGACGCGGAGGATAAGGTCGAGGGGACAAAGAAATCGCTCCCTGGCCCCGACTTGGCGCTCGTGTCCGACGCTTGGCGTCTTACGGACATCCACTAGACGACCGCTTCCATGAAACCGATCCTAACGACAGCATTGCGGAAATCTCTGCAAACTGGCTTGGCATGCCGCTTCTCGGGCCGAACAGTTTCGGACAGTTTATGATTCGAATCATGGAAACGTCCGACTAGTAGCTCGTCACAGAGGTTTTGACGATTGATATCGATCTCGATCCAGTAGGGGTGACAGCACTGCTTGCACGTCAGTCGAGCAGCTCAAGGTATGGTATGGAAGGCGCGGCGGCCCCCAGGTATGGCCCCTTCTGGAGCGTCAAAAGTCGCAATAAAAGAACCCGGCCTCGTCGGCGGAGTGCTGCGATTATCGAATGAACTATAGTTATTGACAAGCACGGTGGTTTTGAGTAGCGTGTGCGGCGTCTGTCGCTCTATGCATCGTTCATCCGATCGTGTGCCAGACCGCTCCCGCCCTGGAGCCGGTCATCCCGTCCGGCTGCGTCCGCCGGGCGGGATGGCCCAACCGATAGCGGCCTCGGCGTCTCCGGATCACAAGACGGTCGGGCGGAAACGGCGGAAACCTCGAGCACCGCCGACGGCAGTGCATGCACCGCCCGGCAAGGCCGAGAGGTGCTGCATGCGCCAGCTCAAGCGGGACCAACCCGTCAGAATCACTGTGACGAGCTACTAGCAGATTTGAAGCTCGACATCGCACAGCTATCCCACCAGAGCCGTGGCCTTGGCGAGCGGCACCGGCTTGTCCTGTAGCAAAAGGTCCATGGCCTCCTGCTCCCACGCCGATTCGGCAAGCGACAGCGGATCCTGCGGCGCCAGCCGATGCTCGATCACCAGCCGCGACAGCAGCAGCCGGCGGGCGTCGCCGCCCTTGGCGCCAAGCGCAGCGCCCTCCCAGGCCAGCAGCGCCGCCGTCGTGGCGTGATAGAGCGCACCGGCGGCCAGCCGGCAGCGCTTCTCCTGCTTGGGGTCCGCGGCGACCGCCTCGACGAAGCGTTCGACGCGATCGAGCGTGGCGCCGAGCAGGCCCTTGTACTGGCCGGGCAGCGCGTCGGAGCGTTCGTACTTGTCCTTCAGCGCCGCCGTCAGCGTCTTGTGGCCGCCCGTCTTGCCCACGGCGCGCTGCACCACGTCGAGCGCGTTGATGTTGGAGGTGCCCTCCCACAAGGTGCCGATCTGCGCGTCGCGCACCAGGCGCGCGGTCACCCATTCCTCGATGTAGCCCAGGCCGCCCCTCACCTCGAGGGCATGGCTGGCGACCGGGATGTTGTCGCGGCAGGCGCGGAACTTGTAGACCGGCGTCAGGATGCGCAGCAGGTTGGCGGCTTCATTGTCTCCGGCATTGGCCTTGCCCATGGCGTCGGCCGAAAAGGCGTACATGGAAAGCGCCTGCTCGGTCGGCAGCATGATCTTCATCAATTGGCGGCGCAGCAGCGGGTATTCGCCGATCGCCTTGCCGAAGGCGCGGCGGTTCTGCGCGACGACCATCGCCTCGTTGAGGCAACGGCGCATCATCGAGGCGGCGCGCACGCCATGGCTCAGCCGCGACAGGTTCACCTGCTCCATCATCTGCTTGAAGCCGCGACCCGCGTCGCCCACCAGGTAGGCGATCGCGCCGTCCATGATGATCTCGCCCGAGGCCATCGACCTGGTGCCGAGCTTGTCCTTCAGGCGCACGATCCGATAGCTGTTGCGCGAGCCGTCCTCCAGCCGCCGCGGCATGGCGAACATGCCGAGGCCCTGCGTGCCCGGCGCCGCGCCGCGTGGCCTGGCCAGCAGGACGGCGACATCGGCATCGGCGTGGCTGCAGAACCATTTCTGGCCAAAAAGCTTCCAGCGCTCGACCCCGTCGGGACCGACTCCGATGCGCTCGGCCTCGGTCTCGAGCGCGCCGACGTCCGAGCCGCCGGCCTTCTCGGTCATGAACTGCGTGCCCTTCAGCATCGTCTTGGGGTCCTGGCTCAGCAGCCGGTCGAGCAGGAGCTTCTTCAGCGCCTCGGAGCCGAAACGCTTGATGACGAAATTGGAGGTGTCGGAGACCGAGACCGGACACATCAGGCCGAACTCGGCCTGCACGAAGAGATAGGTGATGCCGTACTTCACCAGCGGATGGGCGGGCTCGCTCAGGCCCAGCACGCCGGCGCGATGGGTCATCGCATGCATGCCGAATTCCTCGAAGGCGATCTTCTCCATCTCGCGGTAGGACGGGTGATAGTCGATCCAGTCCTCGTCGCGGCCGAAGCGGTCGCGCGGCTGCAGGACGGGCGGATGCTTGTCGGCCGTCATGGCGAGATCGTCGAGCCGGTTGCCCGCAAGCTCGCCCAGCCGCTCGAAATGCGGCGTCATCTGCTTCAGCAGACCGGGCTCCATGTAGAGCGACAGCAGGTCCTGGAACTGCCGGTCGATGGCATAGAAGTTCCGGCCGTGCGCATCGGGGGCGATGTACTGTGCGCCGTGCGGTCCAGTGTCGTGCGGGTGGGCGATGGCGGTGGTCATGTCGGGCATCGTCTTCTCCTTATTGTCGCCAGCCGTTCGCCAGGACGCGCTCGACATAGGGCGGCACGACCTGGGTGGCGGGGCCATAGATGTGTTCGTGGAACAGCGGCTGGTTGCCGGTCGCCTCGATATTGAGCTCGACGGTGCGCGCCCGCCGCGCACTGCGGCGGACATGCAGGACGAAGCCTGCCGCGGGATAGACCTCGCCCGAGGTGCCGATCGACAGGAAGAGGCCGCAGCGCTCCAGCATGGCGTAGATCTCGTCCATGTGCATCGGCATTTCGCCGAACCACACGATGTTTGGCCTGAGCTCGCTCACCGCCTGGCAGTTGGGGCAGACCGATTGCGGCGTGAGGTCGATGTCGGACTCGAACACCTTGTCGCAGTTCATGCATCGGATCTCGCCGTCGCGGCCGTGCATGTGGATGACCTTCTTGGAGCCGGCCATTTCATGCAGCGGGTCGATGTTCTGGGTGACGACCGTGACCTCGCCTTCGTATTCCTTCTCCAGCCGTGCCAGCGCGCGATGGGCGGCGTTGGGCTCGATATGGGCGGCGCGGAAGGAGCGGCGGGTGTCGTTGTAGAAGTCGAGCACCTTCTTCTTGTCGCGGTGCCAGGCCTCGATAGTGGCGACCTCCTCGAGGTTGACCCGGTTCCACAACCCGTCCTTGTCGCGGAACGTGTCGATGCCGCTTTCCTTGGAGATACCGGCGCCGGTCAGGATCACGATCCCGGGAGGCAGGAAATCCTGGTGCATGTCGGCAATCTAACCCTGTGCTAGGGTTGCAGGCCATGACCATCGGTGTCCTCTTCGTCTGTACTGCGAACATCTGCCGTTCGCCCATGGCCGAAGGCGTGTTCCGCACCATGGCTCGCCGCGCCGGCCTCGAGGAGGTGTTCACGATCGCCTCGGCCGGAACCTCCAGCGTCCATGCCGGCCAGGCGCCGACGGCGGCCGCCATCGATGCAGCGGCGCGCCGCGGCTACGACATCGCGGGCCAGCGCTCGCGCGCCGTCACCAAGGAGGATATCGCCGCCGCCGACTACGTGCTGGCGATGGACCGCAGTCACATGGCCGATCTGCGCTGGATGGCGCCGCGCGACAAGGCCGGCTGCCTGCAGATGTTCACCAGGTTCGGCCCCATGCCCGGCATCCTCGACGTCCAGGATCCGTATGGTGGCACGCAGCAGGACTACGAGCGCGCGCTCGACCTGATCGAGGCGGGCTGCCAGGGCCTTTTGGTGACACTGACGCCGGAAGCGAAGGCGGCAATCGCCAGGTAGTCGTCGAGCGCTCATAGTCTTCCGGACCGCGAGCCTCTGGCTCGCTCATGAGCGCGCAGGATGCGCGCGGTCCAGAAGAGCATGAAAAGACGCGCCACGGAGCGGCGCGCGCCCAGTATCAGAACGGCCACTTCAGGCCGAGCTCACCGAACCGGTTGATCACGTTGAAGGTCAGCCGCGACACGTCGTTGTCGAACTTGTTGTGCGGCAAGGATCCGCAATAGGTGATCGAGCCCGTCGAGAACACCGCGCCGCCCTTGGGCTTTTCGATGTAGGTCATGTCGGCGCGGATCAGGCCCTCCAGCGTGTCGCCGGTGATGGTGGTGTTGAAGCCCAGCCGCTCCTCGTGCACGACCACGAACTCCTTGCGGTCGTGGCCCTCTGACGAGGCCAGCACCACGGCGTTGAGCGGGCTGCCCAGCCGGTGGTCGAGCCGGTCGAGCTCGAAGCCCGCCGCGCCGCCGCCCGAGAAGCCGTAGCCGCCGAACAGCTCGTCCTTCACGCCCTCGAACACCCAGGCGTGGTGGTTGTCGCGCGCCGCCGGCGACTGGCGGTAGGAATCGCCGACGAACAGGCCCTGGCTCGAGAAGCCGATGCCGCACAGCACGTTGGGCGGCCGGTCCGAGCGCCGCCACAGCCCGCCATAGGCGCCGTCGAAGGCGTGATAGTACTCGCCGGGCTCGGCCGGCCAGGTGCGGATGCCGCCCTCGGTGCGTCGCACTTCGATGGCGCCCGGCACGGCATCGGAAAGCGCCACGCGCCAATAGAAGCCGTTGCCGCCGAGGTACATCAGCCGGCCGCCCGTCTCGGTGTAGGCCTGCAGCGCGTCGAGCGTCTCCTTGGTGTGGTACTCGGGGTGCGTGCCGGTCACGACCACCTTGTAGGAGGCGAGGATGTCGACGCCCTTGTCGTGCAGGTCGTGGTCGGTGACGATGTCGTAGGCGATGCCGAGCCGGTCGAACCAGCCGGTGAGATGGGTGTCGGCCGGCAGATGGCGCAGGCCCGAGCCCGCCGCGTCGTTGAAGGTGAGGAAGTCGGGCCGCCAGGTCAGCAACGGGCGCAGATGCGAGGAATAGGCGACGCCCGAACCGTCGCGATGGAAGTTGTAGGTCGAGAGCCCGTAATCCCTGTGGTCGTCGGGATTGCTGGCGGCGGCCTTCCATTCGGCGACGCGCTGGCGGAACGGCTCGTTGAACATGCTGCGCGAAAAATTGGTGTAGACCTGATAGGTGAAGGTCGAGGCGATGTAGCAGACCTTGGCCTGCGGCTTGCCGACCTGCGGACGCACGAAGAAGGGGATGATGTCGCGATGCGGCCCGCAGCGCAGCTGCATGCCCCAGACGCCGCTCTTCATGTCTCTCGGCACGGTGAAGCTGAAGTCGTCGGCCCAGCCGCAGTCGTGCAGGTCGTCGTCATGGAAGTGGATGGCTGCGTACATGTGCGGCGCGCGCTTCCAGTCGCGCTCGGCGTCGTTCCAGGCCGCACCCTTCATGGCGCGCGTCGGCAGGTTCTTGAGCCGGCCGTGCAGGCCGTTGGGCCCGGTGTCCGCGATCTCCAGCGTGCCCATGCGGCGGGCGAAGTCCCAGGCGGCGAAGCCCGCGATGGCGGGCGCCTCGATCTTGCCGTTGAAGCAGCGGCGCGCGGGGCGATCGGTCGCGGACTCTGCGCCGATGAACACCGGCTGCGCGGCTTCGAGGGCGAGGCTGGACGCCCCAGAGGCGATGGTCGTGCTCGCCTCGCCCTCGTCGTCGACGGCGAAGGCGCGTTTCAAGGGCTGCTGCCCCACCCGCATCATGCCGGTCGCCGGATCGGCCGACGCCCACACGCGATACCAGGCGCGATTGCGCAGCTTCTTGCCTACCACGACGCTGGCACCGCCGCATTCCAGCGTCATGCCGTCCGGCGTCAGTACCAACGCGAAGCCCGCGCCAGAGGCGGCGTCGCGCCGCGAGATCACGGTCTGCGCTCCGTCCTCCGGCAGGGTCGGCCAGATCAGCGCCTCGACCGAAAGGGCCGTGGGCAGTTTCACATCGGCGGCGCGCTCGATCAGCGCGTAGGAGCCGGGCCAGGCGTGCTGCTGGCGTGAGGCGAAGCGGCCGTCGAACAGCTCCGACTGATCTTCGAGCTTCTGCGCCGGCCCGCCGGGGTTGGGATCGCCGCGCACGATGCGCACCAGCATGGCGTTGTACGGTCCGGGTCCCACACTCGAGACCTTGAAGCTGATCTTTTCGCCGGCGCGTACCGAGATGCGGTCGGCGTAGCCGGTAAGCGGTGCTGTCACGTTTGTCTCCTCTAAGGCCGCGGATATAGTCGCCCGAACTTCAGGAGGATTGCCATGAGTTTGATTACCCGCCGCCGCGCTGTGATAGCGGGCGCGGTCGCTGCGTCCGTAGGCACGCGAAACGTCCTTGCGCAGGGCGGCTATCCCAACAAGCAGATCCGCATGGTGGTCCCGTTCGCGCCGGGCGGCACGACCGACCTCCTGGGCCGCATCGTCGCCCACTACCTCACCGAGCAATGGGGCCAGCAGGTGATCGTCGACAACAAGACCGGTGCGGGCGGCAATGTCGGCGCCGAGCTGGTCGCCAAGGCAGCCCCCGACGGCTACACGCTGCTGCTGGGCACGGTCGGCACCGCCGTCACCAACCAGTACCTCTACAAGACCATGCCTTACGACAGCCTGAAGAGCTTCGCGCCGGTGGCGCTGGTCGGCGAGGTCGCCAACGTGCTGGCTGTGCATCCCAGCTTCCCGGCCAAGACGCTCAAGGAATTCGTCGACTACTGCAAGGCGCAGGGGCCCGACAAGGTGAGCTACGGCTCCCCCGCGGTCGGCGGCACCGGCCATCTCGCCATGGAGTACCTGTCGGAGCTGGCCGGCATCAAGCTCGAGCACGTCGTCTATCGCGGCAGCTCGCTGGTGATGAAGGACCTTCTGGCCGGCCACATCCTCGACACCATGGACAACCTGCCGCCTTACCTGCAGCACATCCAGTCGGGCGCGCTGCGGGCGCTGGGCGTCAGCTCGGCCAAGCGCTGGTTCGCCGCCCCCGACGTGCCGACCATCGCCGAGCAGGAATTTCCGGGCTTCGACGCAGCACCCTGGTGGTACGTGGCGGCACCGGCCGGCACGCCGGCCGACATCGTCAGGAAGCTGTCGGACGAGATCACCAAGGGCATCAGGTCGGAGGCCGTGATCAAGAAGATCCGCGAGACCGGCGCGACCGAGCTGCCGGGTGGCGCGGCGGCGCTCGTGAAGCAGATGGAGTCCGAGAACATCAAATGGAAGAAGGTCATCACGGCGGCCAAGCTGGAGCCGCAATGACCCGCGACGAACTCCAGGGGAAGATCCAGACCGTCCTCGGCCCGATCGCGCCCGAAGCGCTCGGCCGCACGCTGATGCACGAGCACGTGCTTTGTGACATCCGGCCGCCCGGCACGCGGTCGGCCAACGATCTCGGGCCCGAGATCACGCTCGAGAATGTCTGGCAGATGAACTACGGCCGCGGGCTGAAGCGCGCCGGCCGCAAGTACATGCTCGACCTCGAGGACATCGCCACGCGCGAAGTGGCGGCCATGAAGCACGAAGGCGGCGACGCCATCGTCGAATTGACCTGCGGCGGTCTCTCGCCCGATCCCGCAGGCCTGAAGCGCATCGCCGCCGGCACCGGCGTGCACCTGATCATGGGCTGCGGCTACTACGTCAACGATTACCAGAGTCCCAGGAACCACGGCCGCAGCGTCGACGACTTCGCCCGGGAGATCATCGGCCAGGTGCTGCACGGCGCCTGGGGCACCGACGTGCGCGCCGGCATGATCGGCGAGATCGGCTGCACCGCCCCGTGGACGGCGACAGAGAAGAAGGTGATGCAGGCGGCCCTGATCGCCGCGGCGGAGACGGGGTCTTCGATCAACGTCCATCCCGGCCGCCATCCCGACCAGCCGCAGGAGGTCGCCGACTTCATCAAGGCGGCGGGCAAGCCGACCGAGCGCGTGGTGATCAGCCACATCGACCGCACCATCTTCGACGAGGAGCGACTGCTGAGACTTGCCGACTCCGGCGTCACCATCGAGTTCGACCTGTTCGGTCAAGAAGCGAGCTACTACGGCCTGTCGGACATCGACATGCCCAACGATGCCACGCGCCTGAAACTGATCCGCGCCCTGATCGACCACGGCCATCTCGACCGCGTCGTGATCAGCCACGACATCTGCTACCGCACGCGGCTCACCACCTTCGGCGGCCACGGCTACGGCCACATCTTCAGGAACGTCGTGCCGATGATGAAAGAGCGCGGCTACGGCGAGGACGAGATCGACGCCATCCTGGTGCGCAACCCGCGCCGGCTGCTGACTTTTGTCTAGCTCTTTGTCTTCCGGACCGCCGGCTTCCGGCCTCATGATCATGAGCCGGCAAGATGCCGGCGGTCCGGAAGGCATGACAAGACGCGGATGACGGGCGACAGCCCGGCTCGCCGACCCAGGCGATATCTTCACCGGTCGTGCTGCATCGCTGCGGCAAGGAACGTTCCGGTGGTTCACGGGCAGTCGGTCGGCTAGGCTCCTCGAGCCTCGATCATCTGTTTTCCTGGCTCCCATCGAGCCGGACAACCGCACTGTGTCGCGAACCGCGATCGTTCGCCTTGATGATTTCGCTTTAAGCCAGCCCTGGAGGTCAGCCATGAGCAAATTCACAGTCAATGGAAAGGCTCAAAGCTTCGACGGTGATCCGGAAACGCCTCTTCTCTGGTATCTGCGTGACATCGCCGGCATGACCGGCACCAAGTTCGGTTGCGGGCGCGCCCTGTGCGGCGCCTGCACCGTCCATGTCGATGGCACAGCCGTGCGCTCCTGCCAGGTCCAGGTCGGCGACATCGACGGCCAGGCGGTCATCACCATCGAAGGACTGTCGGCTGACGGCATGCATCCCGTCCAGAGGGCGTGGCGCGAGCTCAACGTCGCCCAGTGCGGCTACTGCCAGACCGGGCAGATCATGCAGGCGGTGTCGCTTCTCAAGGACACGCCCAAGCCCACCGACCAGCAGATCCTCGACGCCATGAGCGGCAACATCTGCCGCTGCGGCACCTATCCGCGCATTCGTGACGCCATCAAGCGCGCCTCGGGAAGAGCGTAGGGGAGGGCCTGACCATGACCAACACGACAGAAGTCGCGAATGTCGCGCGCCGCTCGGTTCTTCTCGGTCTCGCCGCGGGAACCTTCGTGCTCTCGGTCCGGCTTTCTCCGCCTGCGGTGGCGCAGGAGAAGAAGTATGGCGGCGACGCCATGCCGGGCGGGCTCAAGGACGATCCACGCCTCTTCCTCTCCATCGCCGATGACGGGACAGTCAGCCTGCTGTGCATACGTGCCGAGATGGGCCAGGGCATCCGCACCAGCTTCGGCATGGTGGTGGCGGACGAGCTCGAAGCCGAGCTCGGTCGCGTCAAGGTGCTGCAGGCGCCGGGCGATCAGGCGCGCTTCGGCAACCAGGACACCGACGGCTCGCGCAGCATGCGCCATCATTTCGAGCCGCTTCGCCGTATCGCGGCGGCGGCCCGGCAGATGCTCGAGCAGGAAGCGGCCGCCCGGTGGGGCGTTCCGCTCACCGAGGTCAAGGCCGAGAACCACGGCATCGTCCATGCCGGGAGCGGCCGGCGCCTCGATTTCGGCGCGCTTGCCAAAGGCGCGGCGGCGCGGCCCGTGCCGGCGCGGGACACCCTGGTCTTCAAGGGCGTGAGCCAGTTCCGCTACATCGGCAAGGACAACGTGCCCTTGATCGACAATCTCGACATCACCACGGGCAAGGCCGTGTTCGGCATCGACGCGCGCGTCGACGGCATGGCCTATGCAGTGGTGGCGCGGCCGCCGGTCTTTGGCGGCAAGGTCAAGAGCTTCGATGCGGCGAAGGCGATGAAGGTGCCGGGCGTGCTCAAGGTCGTGGCGATCGAGCCGCCCACCCCGCCTGTCGTCTTCCAGCCGTTGGGCGGCGTCGCCGTGATCGCGGAGAACACCTTCGCCGCCATCAAGGGGCGCTCCCAGCTCGACACCCAGTGGGACGACGGGCCGAACGCGAGCTACGACTCGGTCCAGTACCGCAAGACGCTGGAGGCCGCCGCTGCCAAGCCCGGCAAGGTCGTGCGCAACGACGGCGATGTCGATGCCGCCCTGGCGGGGGCCGCCAAGCGCGTCTCGGCGGAATACTACCTGCCGCATCTCGCGCAGGCGCCGATGGAGCCGCCGTCGGCCACCGCTCGGGTCACCAACGGCGCATGCGAGGTCTGGTGCAGCGTGCAGAATTCGGAAGCCGTCCGCACCGACCTGTCGAAACGCTTCAACGTGCCGATCGACAAGGTCACCGTGCACAACCTGCTGCTGGGCGGCGGCTTCGGCCGCAAGTCGAAGCCCGACTTCGCCAGCGAGGCGGCGATCTGCTCCCATGCCATGGGCGGCCGCCCCGTGAAGCTCACCTTCACGCGCGAGGACGACCTGCAGCACAGCTTCTTCCACACCGTGTCGGTCGAGCGGCTC
This sequence comes from Rhodospirillales bacterium, assembly GCA_009377525.1. Classification (GTDB taxonomy): domain Bacteria; phylum Pseudomonadota; class Alphaproteobacteria; order Reyranellales; family Reyranellaceae; genus Reyranella. Next base: position 23,829 of record WHTW01000042.1, on the reverse strand, counting down.
GAAGCGGGCCTCGATGGCGATGGCAAGGCCGTGGCCTGGCTGCACCGCACCGCCGCGCCGACCATCGCGGCGATCTTCGCCCCGGGTGCCAACCACGAGGCGCCGTTCGAATTGGCCATGGGTGCCGTCGATACGCCCTTCGCCATCCCCAACCTCAGGGTCGAGAACCCGGAAGCGGCGGCGCATACCCGCGTCGGCTGGTTCCGTTCGGTGTCCAACATCCCGCACGCCTTCGCCATCCAGAGTTTCGTGGCGGAGCTTGCGGCGTCGCTGGGCCGCGATCCCAAGGACTATCTGCTCGAGCTGATCGGCCCGCCGCGCCTGATCGATGCGGCGGCCATGTCGGATGCCTGGCTCTACGGCGAGGATCCCAAGCGCTATCCGTTCGACACCGGCCGCCTGCGGCAGGTCGTCGAGAAGGCGGCAAGCGAAGCGGGCTGGGGGCGCAAGCTGAGCCAGGGCCGCGGGCTCGGCATCGCCGCGCACCGCAGCTTCGTCAGCTACACCGCCGTCGTCGCCGAGGTGGCGGTCGGGCCCAAGGGCGAGCTCACCATCCCGCGTGTCGACATCGCCTTCGATTGCGGCGCCGTGGTCAATCCCGACCGCGTGCGCTCGCAGCTCGAAGGCGCCGTCGTGCAGGGCATCAGCCTGGCTACGTTGGGCGAGATCAGCTTCAAGAACGGTCGCGTCGAGCAGGCGAACTTCGACGGCTATGAGCTGACGCGGATTGATGGCGCGCCGCCGGAGATCCGCACCCACCTCGTCAACACGACCGCGTTCGACAAGCCGCTCGGCGGAGCGGGCGAGCCCGGCGTGCCGCCGGTCGCGCCAGCCCTGGCCAACGCGATCTTCGCCGCCAGCGGCAAGCGCATCCGCAGCCTGCCGATCAGGGACCAGCTCGCCGGCAAGGCATGACGTAAGGAACCAGGGCTGTCGCGCCTTCATAATTCCTCTTCTCCGCCAGGGGAGGAAGCAGGCATCTTGTTCTCGGCGAATTCATGCCGACCTCTTCGCTGGGCGATGGGCTGCATGCCATCGTCCTTGGCGCAAAGGCGAAGAGACCCATCGGTTGTGGAGGGTTGGCATGTCGAAATTCGACGCGAAGACGCTCAGCGACTTGCATGAAGCGGAGGAAGTCGCGATTCGAACGGAAAAGCATCCCGACAATGCCGTGGTGATCTGGGTGGTGGTGGCCGACGACGAAGCCTTCGCACGGTCGTTCCGTGGCGCCAAAGGGCGCTGGTACCGGGACCTCGCGACGGGTGGACCGGCCGTGCTGGAATTTGGCGGCCGACGCCTGGCGGTGCAAGCAGCGCCGACGAACGACGAAGCGGCACTCGCGCGGGTGAGCCGCGAGTACTTTCGCAAGTACCGATCCAGCTCCTATGCGCAGGCGATGGTGCAGCCCGGCATCCTGTCCACCACGCTGCGACTGGAGCCGCGCTGAGCAGGAGGAGCAAGCGGTTGTGGAATCAGACGCGCGGCACGCAGCCGTCCGCCACTGTGCGCAACCCACGGCGACAGCGCGGCGTTCGTATTGTTGCACGGAAGGTCACTCCCATGATCCGCAAGCTGTCGTCGGGCGAATACCGCCTCTACTCGCGCAAGACCGATCCCAGGACCGGCAAACGGCGCAACCTCGGCACCTTCAAGTCGCGCGCTGCGGCTGAGAAGCACGAAAGAGCAGTGCAGTACTTCAAACGGCGCTGATCGGACGTGGCAAACGCCACATTGCTGCGTGCACAGGCAAATACTTTGTCCTTGGTTTGCTTTGGGCTTCGCGCCAAATATCCGATTCATGCCGCTTCGCTGGAAAATCGCGCCACTTGAGAAGATGGTCGTCTGTGTCTCCGAGGGCGTCGTCACCAAGGACGAGCTCATGGCGTACTTCAAGGCGCTCGAAGCGGCCGGTGCCGCACACTATCGCAAGATGCTGGATGCGAGCCGCGCCGAGTGCCACCTGTCCGCCGACGAGGTTGCCGAGCTCGCAGCCTACGCCAAGTCGCTGAAGTCGCATGGCACGCCGGGGCCGATGGCCATCTTCACCGGCTCGTCGGGAAACGACGCGTTCTTGAGGAGTGTCAGCCCCATGTTGCGGCCGGGCCGGCAGCTGCGGACGTTCTCGACCATCCACGAGGCGCGCCGCTGGCTGGACCGCACGCCACCTGGACGCTCTTCCTGACGTTCGTCAACAGACGGAACGGCGCGGCCGCGCAGACCGGAACTGAGCCCGAGTGGTGGACGATCAGGGGCCGGCAAGCCGTCAGCCGCGTTGCACAACGAACGCGGAACTCCGAGCGCGGAACTCGTTGACCCGATGCGCCGCCGGCCTCTAGCATCGCGCTAGCTCCGCAACGACGGAGACTCCATCCCATCTGCAACGACCAGAACCCCAAACAGGGAGTGAATTGCCATGATCCGTGACAAGCGAAAGTCGGCCGCGCTCGGCGCCCTCGCCGGCATCGCCATGATCTTCGCGGGCGCCGCCTCGGCCCAGGACGTGAAGCTGCCGAAGGAAATCTCCTGGACCGCCTACGAGAGCGGCTCCTCGGGCTACGCCCAGTCGGTCGGCATCGGCAACATGCTGAAGAAGCGCTACGAGGTCGATCTGCGGATCATCCCCGGCAAGAACGACGTCTCGCGCATGACGCCGCTCCGCATCGGCCAGTCCAAGCTTTGCGCTTGCGGCGTCGCCGCCTACTTCGCGCAGGAAGGCGTCCTGATGTTCGCCGAGAAGACCTGGGGACCGCAGCGGCTCTACAATCTCTTCAACAACAACGGCCGCAACGGCCAGCAGGCGGCCGTGTCCGCCGAATCCGGCGTCAAGACCGCCGCCGGCCTCAAGGGCAAGCGCGTGACCTTCGTGAAGGGGGCGCCTGCGCTCAACCAGAACATGGAGGCGTTCCTCGCCTTCGGCGGCCTCACCTGGAACGATGTCGTCAAGGTCGAGGTGCCAGGCTGGGGCCAATCGGTCGACGCCGTCATCAACGGGCAGGCCGATGCCGTGTGGGGCAGCACGGTGTCGAGCAAGTATGCGCAGCTCGTCGCCTCGCCGCAGGGCCTCTTCTTCCCGCCGCTGCCGCACGACGACAAGGCGGCCTGGGAGCGGGCCCATCAGGTGGCGCCGTGGTGGGCGCCGTCCTCCGTCCAGTCGGTCGTGCCGGGCTACAAGGGCACGGTTCCCTACCAGGGCAACAACTACCCCTATCCGATCTTCGTCTCGACACCGGATGCGCCCGATGCGCTGGCCTACGGCCTGACCAGGGCGGTGATGGACAATTACGCCGACATCAAGGAGGCCGGGCCGAGCATGGACGGCTACCAGCTCGATTCGCAGAACCTCAAGTTCGTGTTCCCGTATCATCCCGCCGCCATCAAGTTCTACAAGGAGAAGGGCCTGTGGAAGCCCGAGCACGAGGCCCACAACGCCATGCTCCTGAAGCGGCAGGACGTCCTCGCGGTGGCCTGGAAGGAGATGAAGGGCAAGTCCGTCGCCGACGACAAGTTCGCCGACGAGTGGATGAAGGTCCGCGCGGCCGCCCTGACCAAGGCCGGCATGCCGGTGGTCTTCAAGTAGAGCCGCGGCGATCCGGTCCGGTCGCCCGCGGGGGCGGCCGGACATCGCCTGATCGGAGCGAGCGCCGCCGGCCCGTGCGAGGGCCGGCCGGCACGGCGGCCGCTGTCTCGCGGGGAAACGAATGACCATGATCGATACTTCAGAGGGCGAGAAGGCGGCCACGGCCGCCGAGCTCTCCTCGCAACGCCAGCTGACGGGGTTCGCCCGCCTGCTCACCGCGGGCGCGGCTGTCCTGTCGGTCGCGCTGGCCGTCTATCTCATCTTCGGCGTCGGCCCTCTGCTGCAATGGTTCGTGCCGCTGGAGACCCAGTACTTCTACGTCCTGCTCGGCCTGCTGCTGCCGATCGTGTTCCTCATGTACCCGATGCATGCCGGCGCGCGCGGCCGCACGCCCTGGTACGACTGGACGCTGGCACTCGCGGCCTTGGCGATCCCCCTGTACTTCGCCGTCCGCGGCGAGGCGATGCTGAACGAGGGCTGGGAGTACGATTCGCCGTTCCACGCCAAGGTTCTCTCCTTCGCGATGTGGGCGATCGTGCTCGAGGCGCTGCGGCGGGCCGGCGGAACGGCGATCTTCGGGATCTGCCTCGTCGTGTCGATCTATCCGATCTTCGCCGGCCACGTGCCGGGCGTGCTGGGCGGCCAGTCGGTGGCGCCCGAGGTCACGGCGGGCTTCCACATCTTCGGCACCGAGAGCGTGCTGGGCATCCCGATGAACGCCTTCGCGAACCTGGTGATCGGCTTCCTGGTGTTCGGCATCGCGCTGCAGATGACCGGCGGCGGAGCCTTCTTCCTCAACCTCGCCTTCGCGCTGCTCGGCGGCCGGCGCGGCGGGCCGGCCAAGGTCGCCATCTTCTCCTCCGGCCTGATGGGCTCGATGTCGGGCAGCGTCATCACCAACGTGCTGACCACCGGCGTGCTGACCATCCCGGCCATGAAGCGGGTCGGCTTCAGGCCGGCCTATGCCGGCGGCGTCGAGGCCTGCGCCTCCACCGGTGGCGTGCTGATGCCGCCGGTGATGGGCGCCACCGCCTTCGTCATGGCGTCGTTCATCGAGATTCCCTATTCGCAGATCGTCGTCGCCGCGATCTTCCCGTCGCTGCTCTACTATCTCGGGCTCTACCTGCAGATCGACGCCTACTCGGCGCGCGAGCGGATGAAGGGCCTGCCGCTCGCCGAGCTGCCGCGGATCGGCCGGGTGCTGCTCGACGGCTGGTTCTACATCACCATCTTCGTCGTGCTGATGGTCATGCTGCTCTACCTGCAGCGCGAGGCCCAGGCGCCCTTCTATGCGACGGCGGCGCTGCTGCTCATCAACCAGTTCTCCGGCGCGCACCGCTGGGGCTGGAAGGACGTCGAGGCTTTCGTCGTGGCGGTCGGCCGGCTGTTCGCCGAGCTCGCCGCCATCCTCGCCGGCGTCGGCCTGATCATCGGGGCGCTGTCGCTCAGCGGCAAGATCGGCTCGATCACCTACACGCTGGTTCAGGTCGCGGGCGACAACGTGCTGCTGCTGCTGCTCATGGGCGCGGTGACGAGCTTCATCCTCGGCATCGGCATGACGGTGACGGCGGCCTACCTGTTCCTTGCCGTGACGCTGGCGCCGGCGCTGACCGGCCAGGGCCTCGACAAGCTCGCCGTGCATCTCTTCCTGCTCTACTGGGGCATGATCTCGTTCATCACCCCGCCGGTCGCGCTCGGCGCCTATGCGGCCGCCTCGATCGCCAAGTCGAGCCCCATGCAGACCGGGCTCGAGGCGATGCGGCTGGGCAGCATCATCTACTTCGTGCCGTTCTTCTTCGTCCTCAACCCGGCGCTGATCGGGCGCGGTGAGCCCCTCGAGATCGTCATCGTGCTGGGCACCGCCATCGCCGGCATCGCACTGTTGTGCGCCGGCCTGCAGGGCTACCTCTGGGGTGTCGGCGCGCTCGACGGCAACGGCCTGTTCGCCTGGCCCGCCCGTGTCCTGCTCGCGTTGTCCGGCATCGTGCTTGCCCTGCCCGGCAGCGAGTACATCGGCTACTCGCACTGGGAGCTGCTGGAGGTCGCCGCCGCGCTCGGCGTCGCCGGCGTGGCACTGGCCTGGCTGGGCCGGCGAAGACCGCGGCCGTCGCCGGCATGAGCCGACCCAGACCTCAGGAGGAGCCTTCCGCGATTGCCGGATGTCCAAGCCCTACGACGCCAGGACGCGAAGCAGTCCTCCGCAAGCTGGCACTGGTTGCGCGGACGGCGCTTGATTCCCAAGCGCAATTTTGTGGCCTATGCCTGCCGACCTTCACCTGCGAGGGATCGGCAGCATGGCCGCCGACGGCCGACCACCGCCTAGCAGATTTCACGCCGCGCGCAGCAAGCGCGTTTGGCGATCCGAGCTTGCCTCGCACGCCGGCAGCCGCCCACGGGACCGGGGATGCAGGCGAGACCGCCCGCGAAGACGACACCGACCACCATTGCGTCCGAACCTGCCCAAGCGCCTTCGCAGGCGCGGCTCGACAACCGGAAACGGATGGTGATCGCCAAGCCGTCCAGCGGGTCCGCCCGGAAGCCAGCGTCCGCGTCCACGCGTATCCCGCCATCGCTCGTCCCGGAGAGAGTCCATGAGCGCCCGCGCCGGTCCCGCCGACTGAACGTCGACTGAACGTCAGAGGACCAACGCCGGCGGCTGCGGACGTTCTCGACCATCCCATGTGGCCCGCCGCTGGCTGGACAGCGCACCACTCGGACGGACATCCTGATCACCCATGCCTGCACTGCTTGCAGCGTGAGCAGGCCCTCTACGGTGCGAAAGAATATAAGGAAATGACCCGGATTCGCGAGAGAACGACAGTTATTTCTCTTGCGAAGTTATGTTACTTAAGTTATCTTCAGTGCATCGCCCTGTACGCCGCCTCCTCAGTAACAGCGGTCGGCGAAGGGATGATCCCATGTTCAGCGTTTGGCCACGACACTGACGAATGCAACGTTAAGTAGATAATCACTAATGCATTTCGTGTTAACCTATTGAAGCGGGATTGCGGCGGCAGCGGCATGCCGTTGAACAACTTGCGAGGAAGACATCATGTTCAGTATCCGCCGTGAGGTGGATTGGCCTGGATTTTCTGTCGGGCTCCCGGAAAATCCGCCGGGATTTCGTATCGCCGACGATGGCTCACCGCTCTCTATGCTGGCGCGCCGGCCCATGCCGCTCTCTGTCCGCCGTGAGCCGGATATCGGCGACTCTCCGGCCATGAGTGACTTGCTGTTGAAGACGGGTGGGCCAATTGACCCACGCGCGATGACGGGACTCCAAGACCGCTTTGCCGGCAATCCGTACTGGTCTGGCGAGCGGGACTCCCGGAACATCAGTCCGGTCGTGCCGGCCGGATATGGATCTCCGTTCGCGCCGGCTCAGCTGCCGCTTGCCGAGGGCATGCAGACGACGAAGCCCTTGCGCTCAGACCTGCAGGCCGACGTCGGAGAGCAAGATCTTCCAGATGCCGCAGCGCCGATCGCCGGTGGGGCGCCGAGCGGGATCGGCTCACCACAATCGCCAGTCATGGTGCAGTACACGCCGGACGGCGCTCCTCTGCCGTTTCCCGCTTCGCGGCAGCAGGAGCCGCAAAAAATCGATACCTCGCCCGGCGCGGTTGTCGGGCTCCCGGATGGATCGACCATTGTGGATGCCAAATCACCGACTGGGTATGTCATGTCACCGAAGACAGACTTGCACGACGTGGCGGCAAAGGGCCGGCAAATCGGCGAAATCTACCGCGGCATGCTCGCAAATCCCGCAACGAGTCCGGGCGCGCTTTTGTATCTGTATACGGCCCTCGGCCTGAATGCAGGGCAGGGTGGCACCTACGACCATCAGCGCCGCGGCAACATGGTCACGGGCTACACTCAGCTTCCTCAATTTCGCCCGATCGCAAACGTCAACGTCGGTCTACTCGGCCAGCAGGCGGGCCTTACCCTGGAAGAGACGCTGGATATTGCCGGAACGTATGCGCGGCTGCGTTCGAGTAACGCAGATAAGAAGGGTCTATATGGACTGGACCCGCGGACACTGCACAACATCACGCGCGGCCATGAGATCGGGCGGACCGGCATGTTTGATGCGCCTGCACGTCGCTGACCAACCGCAGCCCCTATGCCGCGGCTTTCTACTCTCCTGAAATATCTCGCCGCATTCATCAGTGGTGCCTTGGTCCTGTCCGGCATCCTGTTCGTCTACATGCTCCTGGGCGCAATCGGTTTTGTATGGACGCCCTATACTTGTCTAACCGACGTGCTGGGGCAGGCATCCAGCCCGGCGGGGCACTATTTCGAGGTCAGCCAGACGAGTTGTTCCGGCATCGGCAAGGGTCCTGCCGAGATCAGCGTCTTCGCTTCCAAGAGCAAGCGGGGAAAGAAAGCGCTCATCTTCAAGTACGAGCGCATGCACGATGGCAGTCGGGACGCCGAACCCGTCATTACGGCGGTCGACGACCGAACCATCCGCATATCAGTGAAGCACGTTGCAATGATCATCTGTCGCACCAGGCGCTGGGAGACGTTGGCTGTCGAGTACGACATCGGGCGCGTCATCGACAGCTACGTCGATCCCCCGGGCGAGTGCGCCCAAGACTGATATGCCGCGGCTTTCTACTCTCCTGAAATACCTCGCCGCCTTCATCGGTGGCGCCTTGGTCCTGTCCGGCATCCTGTTCGTCTACATGATCCTGGGTGCGATCGGTCTTGTATGGACGCCCTATACCTGTCTCACCGACTGAGGCAGACATCCACTCCGGCAGGACACTATTTCGAGGCCACCGAGACGAGCTGCTCCGGCATCGGCAAAGGTCCTGCCGAGATCAGCGTCTTCGCCGCAAGGAGCAAGCAGGGAAAGAAGGCACTCATCTTCAAGTATGAGCCCATGAATGACGGCCGGGACACCGAGCCCGTTGTTACGTCCGTCGACGACCGCACCGTCCGCATATCGGTGAAGCACGTCGCAATGATCATTTGTCGCACCGGACGCTGGGAGACGTTGGCTGTCGAGTACGACATCGGTCGCGTCGTCCACACCTACGTCAATCCCCCGGGCGAGTGCGCCTAAGACTGATGCTGTGGCCTGCCGCCGTCTCAGAACGTCAGCCCGTAGGCCGCTTCCTCCGTATAGATCGAGCCCGAGCGGCCGCTGCGGCTGGAGTAGAGCGCGAAATGGTCGGCGATCCACGGGCCGGTCTTGAAGGTCGAGTGGCTTGCCATGAACTGCGCCAGATGGTGCCCGGTCTCCGCGCCGTTGCCGAAGCGCGCCAGCGTCACGTGCGGACGGAACTTGCGGCGCTCGACCTCGATGCCGCAGTTGCGCGCCACGGTCGAGACCTTCTGCTGCAGCCAGTCCAGCCGGTCGCTCTTCTCGACGCTGGCGACCAGCGCGCGCGGCTGCTTGCCGCTCGAGAACTGATCGACGCCGGCGATGGCGACGGAGAAGGGCGGGCCGGCGATGTCGGACAGTTCCTCCTCGAGGTCGCGCATGGCGCCGCCCTGCACCTCGCCCGCGAAGCACAGCGTGACGTGGAAGTTCTCTGGCAGCACCCAGCGCGCATCGGGCACGCTCGACTGCAGCGCCACAAGGTCGGCGGCGACTTCCTCAGGGACCGGCAGGGCGATGAACAGACGCGGCATGGTCGTCCAGGTTCCTGGTCACGAAAGGCAGGATGCGCCCGACGATCACGTCGACGCCCTTGGGGTTGGGATGGATGCCGTCGTCCTGGTTGAGTGCTGGGTCCTGCGCCACGCCGTCGAGGAAGAAGGCATAGAGCGGCACGCCGTGCTTGTCGGCCAGCCGCTGGTAGATGCCGTCGAACTGCTGGGCGTACTCCGGCCCGTAGTTGCGCGGCGCCAGCATGCCGGCCAGCCACACCGTGACGCCGGCCTCCTTCAGCTTGGCGATGATGGCGTCGAGGTTGCGCTCGGTGGCGGCGGGATCGGTGGCGCGCAACGCGTCGTTGGCGCCCAGCTCCACCATCGCGATGTCGGGCTTGTCGGCCAGCATCCAGTCGATGCGTTGCAGTCCGCCCGCGGTGGTGTCGCCCGATACGCCGTGATTGATGACGGTGACGTTGCGGCCGGCCTTCTTGAGGGCGGCCTCGAGCCTGGCCGGCATCGCCTGGGCGGGGCTGACGCCATACCCCGCCGCCAGGCTGTCGCCCAGGATGGCGAGCTTTATCGGCGCGGTCTGTGCATTTGCCGCCGAAAGGCACAAAATCGCGATCAGCAGCGAATTGACCGCTGCCGCAAAACGACCATATCCAGTCCTGAGATTCATGCTCTCTCTTCCGGAGCCCGCTTGACCGCCCCGCCGCACGCCCACGAAGCCATCGCCAAGCAGCCTATCGTCCGCCTCTCCGACGTCCATCTCGACATGGCAAGCGATGCCGGCACGGTCAATATCCTGCGCGGCGTCACTCTCGACATCGCCGTTGGCGAAATTGCGGCGGTGGTCGGCCCCTCGGGTGCCGGCAAGTCGAGCCTGATGATGGTGGCGGGCGGCCTGGAGCGCGCCACGTCCGGCCGCGTCGAGGTCGCGGGCCAGGACCTGGGGCCGCTCGACGACGATGCCCGGGCGCGGCTCAGGCGCGACCATATCGGCATCGTCTTCCAGGGCTTCCATCTCATCCCGACCATGACGGCGCACGAGAACGTGGCGCTGCCCTTGGAATTCGCCGGCCGGTCCGACGCCTTCGAGCTTGCCGAGGTCGCGCTCCAGCGCGTCGGGCTCGGCCATCGCATCGGCCACTATCCGGCGCAGCTCTCGGGCGGCGAGCAGCAGCGCGTCGCCGTCGCTCGCGCTTTCGTGAGCAGACCCAAGCTGCTGCTGGCCGACGAGCCGACCGGCAATCTCGACGGCACGACCGGCAGGCAGGTCATGGACCTCCTGTTCGAGCTGGCGCGCGCCGACGGCACGACGCTCATCCTGATCACCCACGACATGGCGCTGGCCGGGCGCTGCGATCGCATCCTGCGCATCGCCGACGGCCTGGTGGTCGGCGACGAGCGCACGCCGGCCGCTCTTGCGGCTCAGTGAGGGCTACCCAATGAACCTCGCCTTCCGCCTCGCGCGGCGCGAGATGCGCAGCGGGCTGAGCGGCTTTCGCCTGTTCGTCGCCTGTTTGGGGCTCGGCGTGGCGGCGATCGCGGCCATCCTGTCCTTCAGCCGCGCCGTCGAGGAAGGATTGCGCGCCGACGCCCGCGAGATCCTGAGCGGCGACGTCGCCGTCTCGCTGCTCTATCGCGAGGCCACCCCCGAGCAGATCGACTACCTGAAATCGCGCGGCCAGCTCGTGCGCTGGATCGACAGCCGCGCCATGGCGCGGCCGGTCGAGCCCGACGGGCGGGCGACCCTGGTCCAGCTCAAGGCGGTCGAGCGGGGCTATCCGCTCTACGGCAGCATCGAGCTCAAGGATGGCCTGACGCTCGCCGACGCGCTGGCCGAGAAGGACGGCGTGTGGGGCGCGGTGGTCGAGGAGTCTGCGCTGCGCCGCATGAACATGGTGCTGGGCGAGCGCGTGAAGGTGGGCGACGTCACCGTCGAGGTGCGCGGCATCATCGCCCGCGAACCTGACCGCGGGCTGAACGCCTTCGCGAGCCTGGGGCCGCGTCTCATGATCCCCTACGAGGCGGTGTCGGCGTCCGGGCTGGTGCAGCCCGGCAGCCTGTTGAACTACGAATATCGCCTGCGCCTGCCGCCGGGTATCTCCGACGTCGTCGTCATCGACGGCCTGAAAGCCCGCTTCCCGGACGCCGGCTGGCGGGTGAGAGGACTTGCCCAGGCCGGCGGCGGGATCCGCTTCTGGCTCGACCGGTTGACGCAGTTCATCGGCCTGATCGGGCTTTCCTCGCTGCTGGTCGGTGGGGTGGGCGTGGGCAACGCCATCTCGAGCTTCCTCGCCGGCCGCCTGCGCACCATAGCCACGCTGAAGTGCCTGGGCGCGCCCGAGCGTCTGGTCTTCTCGACCTATCTCATCCAGCTCTCGGCCCTGGCGCTGGTCGGCGTGGTGGCGGGCCTGGTGATCGGTGCCGGCTTGCCGTTCGTCGCCCAGTCGGTCATCGCCGACGTCCTGCCGGTGCGGGCGCGGGTGGCGCTCTACGCCTGGCCGCTCACCATCGCCGCGATCTTTGGCCTGCTGGTGTCGATGCTGTTCGCCCTGATGCCGCTGTTGCGCGCCCGCCGCGTGTCCGCCGCCACGCTGATGCGCGGCGCGGTCGTTCAGGGCGGCAGTATGGCGTGGCGCGATGCGCTCCTGATCGGCGCGGTGGCGCTGGCACTCGCCGCCTTCACCATCTTCACCGCCGAGAGCCGGCGCATCGCCGGCTGGTTCGTGCTGGGCGCGATCGGCGCCTTCATCGCCTTCCCGCTGCTGGCGCGGCTCTTGATGCTGGCGGCCGCTCGGGCGGGCAAGCCCAAGCTGGCGGGGCTGAGGCTGGCCCTCGCCAACCTGCACCGGCCGGGCGCACCCACGCCCATCGTCATGCTGTCGCTGGGGCTGGGCCTCACCGTGCTGGTGGCGACGGCGCTGATCGAGGGGAACCTGCGCGAGCAGATCACCAAGCGCATCCCGAGCGACGCGCCGGCTTTCTTCTTCGTCGACATCCAGTCGACGCAGATGCCGGCCTTCGAGAAGGCGCTCGCCGCCATCCCCGGCGCGGGGCCGCTCGACAAGGTGCCGTCGCTGCGCGGGCGCATCACCAAGATCGGCGGCAAGCCGGTGAACGAGATCGCCGTGCCGCCGGATGCACGTTGGGCGATCGACGGCGACCGCGGGGTGACCTACTCGGCGACGCCGCCTGAGGGTTCGCGAATCGTCGCCGGCGAATGGTGGCCGGCCGACTATCGCGGGCCGCAGCTCATCTCCTTCGACGAGGCGCTGGCCGGGGCCTTCGGCCTCGGGCTGGGCGACACCATCACGGTGAACGTGCTGGGCCGCGACATCGAGGCCAGGATCGCCTCGCTGCGGCGCATCGAATGGACGACGCTCGCCATCAATTTCGTGTTCGTCTACTCGCCAGGCCTTCTGGACAAGGCGCCGCACACCTTCCTCGCCACGGTCAAGGCGACGCCCGCGGCCGAGGACGCGATCTTCAAGACCGTCACCGACCAGTTTTCCAACGTCACCGTGGTGAGCATCCGCGACGCCGTCGAGACGGCAGCGAGCGTGCTGGGCAATATTGGCCTCGCCAGCCGGGTGATCGGCTTCCTGAGCATCCTGGCGGGCGTGCTGGTCCTGGCCGGCGCCATGCTGGCGACCCAGCAGCGGAGGGTGCACGAGGCCGTGGTGATGAAGGTACTGGGCGCCACCCGGGCCCGCATCGCCGGCATCTTCGCCTGGGAGTTCGCGGCCCTGGGGCTTGCGACGGCGCTCGCCGCGCTCGGCGTCGGCACGCTCGGCGCCTGGCTCGTGGTGCGTCGGCTGATGAACCTCGACTGGACCTTCCTGCCGACCGTGGCGGTGCTGGTGGCGGTGGGCGCGATGGCCCTCACCCTGGCGTTCGGCTTGGCCGGCACCTTGGCAGCTTTGCGGCAGAGACCGTTGGCGCTGTTGCGCAATGAATAGGCAGGAAGACTCGCTAGCAGTGAAAGCAACTCGTAATAATTACAAAGCGTTTAGGCTATTGATTCACACCGTCTGAGACCCCAAATTACCCGCTCGAAGGGGCTCGCCAATGAGGCCCCTCTGGAGGCTAGGACCACATGGCAAATCCGAACTTCGGCACCTTCAACCGCGCCGGCACTGTTGCCGACCAGGCGGCATTCGACGTCGGCCTGCGCGCCCACATGGTGCGTGTCTACAACTACATGGCCTCGGGTCTGGCGCTGTCGGGCATCGTGGCCTTTTCGCTGTTCAACGTCGGCGAGCTCGCCGCCCTGTTCTTCCAGATGCAGGGCAATCGAGTCATCGGGCTGAACATGTTGGGCTGGGTCGCGATCTTCGCGCCGCTCGGCCTGCTGCTGCTGACCTCGTTCCGCGCCCAGTCGATGAGCGTCGGCGCGGTTCAGGCCGTCTACTGGGCGGTCACGGCCTTGATGGGCGTCAGCCTGTCGCTGCTGCTGTTCCGCTACACCGGCGCGTCGGTCGCCCGGACCTTCTTCGTCACGGCCGCCGCCTTCGGTGCGCTCAGCCTCTACGGCTACACCACCAAGCGCGACCTGTCGGCGATGGGCAAGTTCCTGTTCATGGGCGTGATCGGCCTGATCCTGGCCGCCGTCGTCAACATGATCTGGCCGTCGGGCGCGATGAGCTTCATCATCTCGGCCGCCGGCGTGCTGATCTTCTCGGGCCTGATCGCCTACGACACCCAGAGGATCAAGGAGCAGTATGCCGAGGCCTGGGGCTCGGAGACGGCCGAGAAGGTCGCGGTGTTCGGCGCGCTCAGCCTCTACCTCGACTTCGTGAACCTGTTCCAGTTCCTGATGATGTTCCTGGGCCAGGAACGCGAATAGCGAAGAGCAATCTTTCAGCAACGCGCCCGGGCCGAAAGGCCCGGGCGTTTTGCTGTCCGAAGGAGGCCAGGCGTTGGCGGAGCGCAACCGGCTGAGAGAGTTCATCGAGAGCGAAGCGGCCTCGGCGATGCCGCTGATAGGGGCGGCGATCGCGCGGGCTCTACGGCGTCGCCATCCTGGGCGGTATCGGCTTCGCCATGAGCCTGTTCATCGGCACGCTCGCCTTTCCCGACGATGCGACGCGCGAGGCTGAGGTGCGGCTGGGCGTGCTGGCGGGCTCGATCCTGTCGGCGCTCGCAGGCTGGCTCGTGCTCCGCTCGCAACGCAAATTCGCATAGCTAGCCCCAGATTGCGCGTCGCCTTGGTGGGCCTATACTTTCCCGCCATGCGGCGCACGTCCTACGAACAGATGAACTGCTCGATCGCCTCGGCGCTCGACGTCGTCGGCGAGCCGTGGACGCTGCTCATCGTGCGCGACGCCTTCTACGGCGTGCGCCGCTTCGACGACTTCCAGGAGAATCTCGGCATCGCCCGCAATGTTCTGACGGCGCGGCTGAAGAAACTTGTAGAGGCCGGCATCTTCCGCAAGACCGCCTATCGCCAGCGTCCGCTTCGCCACGAATACCGCCTGACCGACAAGGGGGCGGCGCTGTTCACCGTGATCGTCGGGCTCAAGCAGTGGGGCGACCGCTATGGGGTTGCCGCGCGCAGCGGCAAGCCGATGGATTTGGTCAACCGCGGCGACGGCCGGCCGCTCGAGCCGGTGCTGATCGACGCCGACTCGGGCCAGCGGCTGGAGCTCACCAACGTACGCGCCGTCGCCGGACCCGGCGCCGACCAGGGCACGCGCGCTTTCTTCGAACGCCTGGCGATCAACCGGCCGGCCCGCTAGCAACTGCTAGAGCACAATCCGTCCAGCTGGAATCAGCTGGACGGATTGTGCCCTATGAAACAAACATCGCGGGTGCGCGCGAATCCGATCAGATGGAACCGCGCGCGGTTCCATCTGATCGGATTCCGCTCTAGTCGCGATCGATCCGCTTGCCGTCGATATCGCGCCGGGTGCGCACCCGGGCGTCCTTGTCGGCGGCCTTCTCGGCCTTGGTGCGGCCGAAGCGCCGGCGGCTGGCGTCGGCCTCGCTCTCGCGTTGCTGTCGCGCCTTGTCCTTGCGAGCGCGTCGCAGGTTCACGATCTCCGCCATGATCACGCCGTCCTGACTATCCCCAAATGTCTATGCCGCGCCGCCGGCCGATGCGCTAGTGTCCGTCGTCGGGCAACGGGAGCGTTCCATGACATCTACCACGCGCAAAAGAGTTCTGATTGGCGCCGGTGGCATCGTCGCCCTGTTGATCGTGGCGCTGCTCGCCCTGCCCAGCCTGATCGACCTCGACGCCCGCAAGCCCGAGATCGCAGCCATGGTCAAGAAGGTGACCGGCCGAGAGCTGGTACTCGACGGCCCGATCTCGCTGTCGATCCTGCCGACGCCGACCGTGACGCTGAGCGGCGTGAAATTCTTCAACGTGTCGGGGTCGAAGAACCCCAACATGGTCGAGGTCAAGACCGTCACCGTGAAACCCTCGCTCGGCGCGTTGCTGACCGGCAACCTCGAGGTCAGCGAGGTGACGCTGGTCGAGCCCAAGATCGTTCTCGAGGTCAACGCCGAGGGCAAGCCGAACTGGGAGTTCACGCCTTCGGTCGCCGAGGCCAAGCCCGCCGCGCCCAAACCCGCCTCGCCCAAGCCGCTGTCGCTTGGCCGCCTCACCATCGACAATGGCACGCTGATCTTCAGCGATTCCAAGGCCGGCCTCTCGGTGGTGGCGGAAAAGGCCAATTTCAGCGCCTCGGTCCGCTCGCTCGACGGGCCGTATTCGGTCGCGGGTTCGGCCACCATCAACGGCGCGGCGCTCAAGCTCGACCTGTCGGTCGGCGCCAAGGCCGCCGACGGCCATAGCGTCGACCTCGCTCTGGAGGCCGGCGGCAAGCTCACCCTCAAGGGCAAGCTGAGCGAGCTCGGCCCCAACGCTCGGCTCACCGGCATCGCCTCGAGCGCATCGGACAACCTGATCGCCTTCGCCGACACCTTGATCAAGATGACTGGCCAGCCGCAGCCCGACCTGCCGCCGCTGCTCGCCGGCAAGTTCACCTTCGACGGCGCCATCGATGCCTCGCAGACGACGATCTCGATCAAGGATTTCAAGCTGGCGCTGGGCCAGGACAATGCCGGCGGTTCGCTGTCGCTGACGCTGAAGCCCGTGCTGGCGATCGAGGGCAGGCTCGCCGCCGACCGGATCGATCTCGACCGCTGGCTGGCCGCCATGGCGAAGCCCGCAACGACGCAGGCGCCGGCGCCGCCGCCACCACCGGCCGGCGCCACGGCCGCACCCGCGCCGCCGGCGGGCCCCAGCCTGCTCGCCTCGATCACCGCCAAGCTTTCGTTCGAGGTCGGCGAGCTGATCTACAACAAGCAACCGGTGCGCAGCATCGCGCTCGAGCTGGAGGCGCGCCGCGGCGCCGTCGCCGTGCCGAAGCTCACCGCCACCCTGCCGGGCGATCTGGTGCTGCAGGCCAGGTCGACCATGTCGGGCGATCCCAACCGGCCGACCGTCGCCGGCGATTTCAGCCTGGTCGGGCCGAAACTGCGCGAGACCCTGGTCTGGCTCGCGGTCGACGTCTCGGCCGTGCCAGCCAACAAGCTCACGCGGATCAGCCTGAAGGGCAGGATGTCGTCTGATGGCGGCAACGTGCAGGTGAGCGACGCCGTCTTCGAGCTCGATGACCTCAGGGGCAGCGGCGGCATCACGGTGACCTTCAGCGTGCCGTTGTCAGTGGTCATGCAGGTCAACCTCGACACGCTCGACCTCGCTTCCTATCTGGCCGCGACGCCGACCGACAGGAAACCGGCAACCGCCGCACCGGCACCCACGACGACAGCCGCCCGCGCGGCCGGACCGTCGGTCGGTCTGAAAGCCAAGATCGCCAAGCTGATCTGGAACAAGGAGACGATCGGCGGCATCGATGTCGATATCGCGCTGCGCGGCGACACGCTCCGGCTGAACGACGTCAAGATCTCCAATCTCGCCGGCGCGCGACTGGCCGTGCGCGGCACCGTTGCCAACTACAGCGCCCCGCGGCCACGGCCCGACATCGCCTTCAATTTCGAGGCGCCGGACATGGACCGCGTTCTGAAGCTCGTCGGTGCCACGCCGGCCGGGCTCGGCGCCGTGACAGCCTCGGGTGGCGTCGCGGGCAGCCTGGAGCAGGTCGCGCTGCGCGAGTTCGCCGTGAACGCCGCCGGCCAGAGCCTGCGCGCGACGGGCACGCTGGCGCTGCCCGGTGCCGCGCAAGGCACGCCCAAGTCGGCGGCGTACAAGGGCAGCCTGACGCTCAACGGCCAGACCGTCGACGGCTCGATCGAAGCGACGTTGACCGGACGGCCGCACATCACCGCCGACCTCAAGGCCAACGTGCTCGATCTCGACAAGATCGGCGGCAGCGCTGCTCCAGCACAGAGGCCGCGGGCGCGCGGCCGGCAGGCCGCCCCCAAGGCGATCGATACCGGCCCGCTGCGCAGCGTCGACGGCAACTTCAGGCTGGTGGCCGCGACCCTGATCAGCCCGCCGCTGCGCATCGGCAATGCCGACCTGGCGGCGACGCTGAAGGACGGCGTGCTCACGATCTCCCATTTCAAGGGCGCCCTCTATGGCGGCTCGCTCAACTTCTCGGGCGTGGTCAATGCCAGCCAGCCGGCCCTCGCCGTCGATCTCAAGGGCGACGCCACCGGCATCTATCTCGGCGAGATGCTGCGCAGCACGCGCGGCAGCAACCAGTTCGGCAGCGCCATCAAGGTGACGATCGACGGCAGGCTGAACGCCACCGGCATCTCCGTACGGGCGGGCGGCACGACCTCCGACCAGATCAGGAGCTCGCTGGCCGGCGGCGCCAACCTCGGCGGCCACATCTATGTCGGCGCCGACGAGGCCCTGCGGGTGCTGGGTTCGGCCCTGACCGGTGCCGCCGGTGGCGTGATAAACAACACGCTGGGCAATGCGCTGGGCATCGTCGGTCAGCGCGGCTTGAGCCCGACCGCTCTATTGAACGCGATCTCGCTGGTCCTCAATCGCTTCGTCAATCGCGACAATCCGATCGGCGGCCGCGTCGAGATCGCCGGCGGCGTGCTGACCGACAGGGGCTTGGCTGTGCAGGGCAGCCGCGCCACCGCCAACATCTCGACGCGCACCAACCTCGGCGCGTCGACGACCGACACCACGATCAACTTCGTGATCGCCGAGGATCCCTCGGCACCCTACATCATCACGACGGCGCGGGGGCCGTTCTCCTCGCCGTCGCTCAACGTCACGCGCGGCACGGCCAAGGACCCGCCGGGGATGACGAGCACCCTGCCGGGCGTCGGCAACATCCCCGGCATCGGCAACTTGATCCCGGGGCAGGGTGGGGGCCAGAGTGGCGGCCAGCAACGCTCGCCGATCCCCAACATTCCATTGCCCATTCCCAACATCTTCGGCCGCTAAAGCACATTCCGTCCGGCTGGAATCAGCCGGACGGAATGTGCTCTGTGAAACCTGATCTCCCGCGCGCGCTTTTCCGATATGGTGGAACCGCTCGCGTTCCACCATATCGGAAAACGCTCTAGAGGGTTCATGCTCGATCGCTTGTTGTCCGTGCTCAAGGCACGGTTTGGTTCCGCGCCTGCGCTCACGGAAGCTCCTCGGGGCGTCGACGTGCTTGCCGACATGGCCAACCGCCGCGTGATGCGCCGCTATCTCGACAAGCCGGTCGATCCGGTGCTGCTCGACACGCTCTGCGCCGTCGCCCTGTCGGCGCCGTCCAAGTCCGACCTGCAGCAGGCCGACATCGTGGTCGTCACCGACAAGGCCCAGCGCGCCGTGCTCGACGAGCTGGCGCCGGGCAATCCCTGGATGAAGGCGGCGCCGGCGATCCTGGTGTTCTGCGGCAACAACCGCCGCCAGCGGCTCGCCTTCGACTGGCGCGGCCGCCCTTACGTCAACGACCACCTCGATCCCTTCTTCAACGCGTCGGTCGATGCCGCGATCGCGCTGGCGACCTTCGTTGCTGCGGCCGACCGCGTCGGGCTGGGGACCTGCCCGATCAGCACTCTGCGCAACAACGCCGGCAAGGTGTCCGACCGTTTAGGCCTGCCCAACCATGTCTTTCCGGTCGCGGGGCTGGGGGTCGGTTGGCCGTCCTTCGCCGGCGTCATGAGCCCCCGGCTGGGGCTCGACGTCACGGTCCATCACGACCGCTACGACGAGACGGAGCTCCGGGAAAAGGTCGCGGCCTACGACAAGCGCCGCCGCGCCGTGCAGCCCTACGCCACCCAGCGCCATGTCGATAAATACGGCGAGGATCCGGAATACGGCTGGTCGGAAGACAAGGTCCGGCAATATTCGGTGCCCGACCGGGCCGATTTCGGCGCATTCGTGCGCGCCAAAGGTTTCAAACTCGACTGATCGTTCGTTTCCTGAGCTCGTCGAGCACGAAAAGGCGCAGCGCGCTCGAGAGATTGCCCGGTTCGCGGCCATGGTCGATTTCCGCCACCAGGGCGTTCAGCGACAGGCCGCGCTGCTCGGCGATGGCCGAAAGCTCGGCCCAGAACGCGTCCTCGAGCGAGACCGAGGTGCGATGGCCGTCGATGGTGACCGAGCGCTTGCGCATGGTCCGACTGTGGCAGCGGCAGGACGCCGCCTCAACCTGCCTTGCCGCCGTCACAGAGCGTGCGTATAAGCGCGCCTTACAAAACCCCCTCGGACAAGCTTTTATGGATATCCGCAACGTCGCGATCATCGCGCACGTCGACCATGGCAAGACGACGCTGGTGGACTGCCTGCTGAAACAGAGCGGCACCTTCCGCGAAAACCAGCAGGTCGCCGAGCGCGCCATGGACTCCAACGACCTGGAGCGTGAGCGCGGCATCACCATCCTCGCCAAGGCGACTTCGGTCGTCTGGAAAGGCACGCGCGTCAACATCGTCGACACGCCGGGCCACGCCGATTTCGGCGGCGAGGTCGAGCGCATCCTGTCGATGGTCGACGGCGTGGTGCTGCTGGTCGACGCGGCCGAAGGGCCGTTGCCGCAGACCAAGTTCGTGCTGGGCAAGGCGCTGCGGCTGGGCTTGCGCCCGATCGTGCTGATCAACAAGGTCGACCGCTCCGATGCGCGGCCGCACCAGGTGCACGACGAAGTGTTCGACCTGTTCTCCGCGCTCGAGGCCAACGACCAGCAGCTCGATTTCCCCACCTTGTTCGCTTCCGCCCGGCAGGGCTGGGCTGCGACGTCACTCGAGGCCGAGCACAGGGACATGGAACCGCTGTTCGACCTCATCCTGCACCATGTCCCGGCGCCGCACATCGAGGCCGACAAGCCGTTCCGCATGCTGGTGACGACCCTGGAATCCGATCCGTTCCTCGGCCGCATCCTGACCGGCCGCATCCACTCCGGCGCGATCAAGCCCAATACCGTTCTGAAGTCGCTGAGCCGCGACGGCAGCGAGATCGAGCAGACCCGCGTCACCAAGGTGCTGGCCTTCCGCGGGCTGGAGCGCGTTGCCCTCGACAGCGCCGAGGCTGGCGACATCGTGGCCGTGGCCGGCTTCAAGAACGCGACCGTGGCCGACACGATCTGCGATCAATCCGTCGAATGGGCATTGCCGGGCCAGCCGGTCGATCCGCCGACGCTCGCGATGACCTTCTCGGTCAACGACTCGCCGCTAGCCGGCCGCGAAGGCGACAAGGTCACGACCCGCATGATCCGTGCCCGCCTGATGCGCGAGGCCGAGGGCAACGTCGCCATCCGCGTCACCGATACCGAAAATGCCGATTCCTATGAGGTCGCCGGCCGCGGCGAGCTTCAGCTTGGCGTGCTGATCGAGACCATGCGCCGCGAGGGCTTCGAGCTCGCCGTCGGTCGCCCGCGCGTTCTCTTTCAGAACGACCTGGTCACCGGCCAGCGCCTCGAACCGATCGAGGAAGTGGTGATCGACGTCGACGACGCCTACACCGGCGTCGTGGTCGAGCAGATCTCCGTCCGCAGGGGCGAGCTGCAGGACATGCGCCCGTCGGGCGCCGGCAAGACCCGCCTGGTGTTCTACGCGCCGTCGCGTGGCCTGATCGGCTATCACGGCGAGTTCCTGACCGACACGCGTGGCACCGGCGTGATGAACCGCATCTTCCACGAGTACGGCCCCTATCGCGGCCCGATCGCCGGCCGGCGCAACGGCGCGCTGATCGCCAACGCCGAAGGCACGGCCGTGGCCTATGCGCTGTGGAACCTCGAGGAGCGCGGGCCGATGTTCATCGAGCCCGGCACGGTGGTCTACGGGGGCATGCTGATCGGCGAGCACAGCCGCGGCAACGACCTCGACGTCAACGTGCTGAAGGGCAAGCAGCTCACCAACATCCGCGCCGCCGGCAAGGACGAGGCTGTGCGGCTGACGCCGCCGCGCAAGATGTCGCTCGAGCAGGCGATCGCCTATATCGAGGACGACGAACTGGTCGAGGTGACGCCGAAGTCGATTCGTCTGCGCAAGCGCTTCCTCGCTCCCGAGGACCGCAAGCGCGCCAGGAAGCAGGCCGCCGCCGCGGCAGCAGAATAGAGAGTTAGGAAGGAGTGACATTGAACAGCCGAGACACCTTCGCCGATCGTCTGGAGAACGCCGCCAAGGCGAGGCAAGCCCTGCTGGAGCGGGCGCGCGCCAAGGACAGGAGCAACGATCCCGAGTTCATCGCCCGCCAGGAAACCCGCGCCGCCGCGGCCCGCGCCCGCGAGGAGCGCGAGATCGAGCGCCGCAATACCAAGCGTGCCGAGCAGGAAGCCGCGCGCGCGAAGGCAATAGCCGAACGGGAGGCCGAGAAGGCCGCCCAGGCCGCTCTCGAGGCCCAGCGCGCCAATCGCTCGCTGCGCGAGCAGATCGAGATGCTGGCGGCCCAAAAGGCGACGCGCGACGCGCGCTACGCCGCCCGCAAGGCGCGCAAGAAGTAGTCTCGTCGCCTCGACCGGAGCGAAGCGGAGTGGAGAGGCCTTCTTTCCGCTTGGGCCGGTGGGCTCTCGGTCGAGACGACGCCTAAAGCTGTCCGCCGGTCAGCGACGCCCGTTGGCTGATCTCGATGTGATTGCCGTCGGGATCGCAAACGAAGGCGAAGCGCACGGTGTCGCCCAGTACGCGCGGCGCGCCGCCCGAGGTGCCGCCGCGCGCCAGGATGCCGTCGTACTCGGCGAGGCAGTCCCACACCTGCACGGTCATGTAGCGATAGCCCGGCCCGCGCCATTCCGGGCTGCGTTCGACCTTGCCGCGCTCGGCGATCACGATCAGCGAAGCGCCGCAGCGATATCGGCCGTCGCCCACCCGCTCGAACTGCATGGCCTCGGTCCAGAAGCGGTCGTGCTGGGCGGGGTCGTTGACCTTCAGCAGGATGGCGATGCCCTGCACGCCATCGGCGCTACGGGGCACCAACGTCACCTTGTTGCCGTCGGGACCGCTTAGCGCCTGCGCGGTGGCCAATCCTTCCTTGGCAATCTGCAAGCCGGCGATGCCGGACGGCGGCGCCTCGGGCAGCGGATGGCGCGAATGGTTCATCTTCAGGATCGAGCCGTTCATGTGATGGCGATGCTGCTGCATGCCGCCGCCCAGCTTGCCCATGTGGTCGTAGGGCAGGCCCACCGTCTGCTGCCAGAAGGCGAGCTGCTCGTCGCGCTTGGTCGAGAACAGGCCGATGTCGAGGTGCTGTTTGGCGAGATTCATGGCGGCCAGTGTTGCGCGGAGCTGTGGATGACCGAAAAGTTGCTTCCCGGAGCACTTTAAGCGGAGAGGCAAACTCATTGAATCGCCTTTGAGAATCGCGATTCAAGCCATCGTGGCTAACCGAAACAACTCATACAATCCCTGCCACGACTCGGTTCCACCGCGGTTGCTAGAAGGGCCGTGGGTGAAGGGGACGGCTGTTGGGGAACAGCCGCCCAAACATGTGGGAAGGGACACGATGCTACGGGCCATCATCGGCACGGTCGCCGTGCTTGCAGGATTTGGCGTCCTCGAGCGCTCCGTCGATGCCAGCACCGGCCACGCCGGTTCATGTACAGCTACTCGGGCTTATGCGCTGCTCCAGCGCGGCGAGATGGTGCCGGTGCGCGCCGAACCGACGCCGCACGCCGCGGTGATCGGCACACTGGCGGGTCGCGCCGCCAAGGGCGAGCTGGCGCGCAGCCAGGTCATCATCATGGGCAGCCAGAGCGGCTGGGCGCGCATCGCGCTCAACACCATGCAGGGCTACGCCACCACCAGCACCGCGCCGCAGTCGTTCGGTTGGGTGCCGGCCGACCTGCTCACGGTCGACGCCCGCGTCGACGGCACGATCACGGTCTACGACCGGCCGGGCCTGTTGGGCTCGGCGATCGCCACCATCGAAGGCGACGACATGAAGTTCCGCGTGCTCGGATGCCGCGGCACCTGGCTGCAGGTCGTCAACGCGCGTCACGGCAATGTCTGGGTCGACAAGTGGTGCGCCCGCGAAGAGGGCTGCCGCGGCTAAACAGTTGGAAGGGCGACGGGTCGCCATCTGGGGATTTGACGGCACGTTGCGGGACAGCACACTGAAACCCGGCAGGGCGACCTGCCGGGTTATTTTTCTTCCGGACCGCGGGCCTCCAGGCCCGCTCATGCTCTTCTGGACCGCGCGCCTCCCGGCGCGCTCATGAGCGCGCGAGACGCGCGCGGTCGTGCGTCCGTGAGGGTGTCTGGCTGGAAGGGTGAGAGTCCCTTTC
>WHTW01000041.1 GCA_009377525.1 Rhodospirillales bacterium | reverse complement strand
TGCGGGCCAGCCTCGCGCCCTTGCTCTACGACGAGACCGACCATGACGCCGCCGCTGCTTTGCGCACCAGCAGCGTCGCCAAAGCCCAGCGCTCGCCCGCCGCCCTCGCCAAGCAATCGACCGCACGCACGCCCGACGGTCTGCCGGTCCACAGCTTTCGCAGCCTGCTCGCCGATCTCGCAACCTACGCCCGCATCGACGCAACAACCGCCCTCAACGAAAACTACCTCCTCACCCTCTATTCCCGCCCAACCCCGCTCCAACAACGCGCCTTCGAGTTGCTCGGCGTTACCCCCGAGCGTACCCAGTAAAACATCCCCCGCTCGCAACAAATGCCCGCAGGATCAACGACCTGCCGATGCCAATGAGGGGAAGTTCCGGCTAGGGGGAGAGGCTAGGTGAGGGGGCTGCGAAGGTTGTCTGTAACCCCCCCACCCAACCTCTCCCCCCTAGCGGGGCCGCCCTAGCGGGGGAGAGGAGCATGAAAAGTGGATAGGGTGAGGCGCTCGGTTCTACGCCGTCGCGTTCAAATTGATGCCGGCCTGGCGCATCTCGGTCAGCATGCGCTTCTTGCTGCCGTCGAGGTCGATGGCGGCGGTGGCCTCCTGAACCACGGCGACGTCGAAGCCGGCCTGGCGCGCGTCGATCGCCGACCAGGCAACGCAGTAGTCGAGCGCCAGGCCGCAAAATATCAGCCGCGTGAAGCCGCGTGCCTTCAGGTAGCCGTCGAGACCAGTGCGCGTCATGCGGTCGTTCTCGCGGAACGCCGAGTAGGAATCGATACCGGTATGGAAGCCCTTGCGCACGATAACCTGCACCTTGGTGGCATGCAGGTCGGGATGGAACTCCGCGCCCGGCGTACCCTGCACGCAGTGATCCGGCCACAGGGTCTGCGGCCCGTAGGGGAACTGCGCGGTGGTGAAGGGCTCGGCGTCGCGCCAGGCGCTGGCGAACGAGGCATGGCCCGACGGATGCCAGTCCTGCGTCAGCACGACATGATCGTGGCGGCCGATCAGGCGGTTGACCAGCGGCACGATCGCGCGCGCGCCCGGGACGGCGAGAGCGCCGCCCTCGCAGAAATCGTTCTGCATGTCGACCACGATCAGCGCCTCGTTCGGCATTACGTACGCTCCGTCACAATGGCGGTATGTCTCCGCGGCCCTGTTCTTCCTCGAATGCGGCGATCCAGTGGTCGAGCGAGCCGCTTTCGATGGCGCCCCTGAGGCTGCGCATGATGTCCTGGTAGTACTGCAGATTGTGCCACGTCAGAAGCATCGCCGCGAGAATCTCCTCGGCGCGGATCAGGTGATGCAGGTAGGCGCGGCTGTGATGCCGGCAGGCGGGGCAGGCGCACCGCTCGTCGATCGGCCGGTGATCGTCGCGATGGCGGGCGTTGCGCAGATTGAGCTCGCCGCGGCGCGTGAAGGCCTGCGCGGTGCGGCCGCCGCGCGTCGGCAGCACGCAGTCGAACATGTCGATGCCGCGCCTCACGGCGCCGACGATATCAGCCGGCCGGCCCACGCCCATCAGGTAGCGCGGCCGGTCGGTGGGCAGCATCGGCGTTGTCACATCAAGGACACCGAACATGGCCTGCTGGCCCTCGCCCACCGCGAGACCGCCCACGGCATAGCCATCGAAACCGATGGCGGTCAACGCCTTGGCGCTGTCGGCCCGCAGGTCGGGATAGACGCTGCCTTGCACGATGCCGAACAGGCCGTAGCCCGGCCGGTCGGCGAAGGCGCGCTTGCCGCGCTCGGCCCATTTCATCGACAGTCGCATGGAGAACGCGGCGGCATCCTGCTCGACCGGCCAACTCGTGCACTCATCAAACGACATGGTGATGTTGGTGTCGAGCAGATGCTGGATCTCAATCGAGCGCTCAGGTGTCAACCGATGCTCCGAGCCGTCGAACGGCGAGCGGAAGGTGACGCCGTCGGGATCGAGCTTGCGCAGCTCCTTGAGCGACATCACCTGGAAGCCACCCGAATCGGTCAGGATCGGCCGCGGCCAATTCATGAACTTGTGCAGGCCGCCCTGCGCGGCCACGCGCTCGGCGCCCGGCCGCAGCATCAGGTGGAAGGTGTTGCCCAGTACGATCTCCGCGCCGGTCTCGGCGACCGACTGCGGCAGCATGGCCTTCACCGTGCCGCCGGTGCCGAGCGGCATGAAGGCTGGCGTCTCGACGGTGCCGTGTGCCGTGCCGATGCGGCCGCGCCGTGCCGCGCCGTCGGTGCGCAGCAATTCGAAGGAAAGACTCATCACCTCAACAAACAACAATCGCCGTAGGAATAGAAGCGGTATCGCTCGCGCACGGCGTGCGCATAGGCAGCCTTCATGCGCTCCAAGCCGGCGAAGGCCGCCACCAGCATGAAGAGCGTCGAGCGCGGCAGATGGAAGTTGGTCAGCAGCAGGTCGACGGCGCGGAAGCGAAAGCCCGGCGCGATGAAGATGTCGGTTTCGCCGGTCCACGCGGCCATGGCGCCGTCATGGGCCCGCGCGACCGATTCGAGCAGACGCAGCGAGGTCGTGCCGATCGACACCACGCGGCCACCCGCGGCACGCGTTTCCTCGACGGCGCGGGCGGTGTTGGCGGGCACCTCGCCCCATTCGGCATGCATGGTGTGGGCATCGGTGTCGAGGGCGCGTACCGGCTGGAAGGTGCCGGCGCCGACATGCAGGGTCACGCTTGCCGTGGCGATGCCGGCGTCGGCCAGCGAGGCCATCAGGGCCGGCGTGAAGTGCAGGCCGGCGGTGGGTGCGGCGACCGAGCCGTCGTAGCGGGCAAACATGGTCTGATAGTCGGCGCGGTCCTGGGTGTCGGCCACGCCGCCACGGATGTAGGGCGGCAACGGCATCGCACCGCCTTGCTCGAGGGCGGCGAGAAAGCTTGGACCTCTCGTGTCGAAAGCCATGACAACCGAGCCGTCCTCGTTCTTGGCTTCGACTGTGGCGCCAAAGCCGGTGAAGGCAATGCCATCACCCGTCCGCAATCGCTTGGTCGGCCGGGCGAAGGAAAGCCAGCGACCGCCGCCCAGGTCGCGGATCAGCAGCGCTTCGACCGCGACGTCCTGCCGTCCGGCCGTAGCGCCGCGCACGCCCCTGAGCCGCGCCGGGATCACCCTGGTGTCGTTGAAGACCAGAAGATCGCCGCGGCGCAGCAGCGAAGGCAGGTCGCGCACCGTGCGGTCGTGCAGGCCGTCGGGTGCCACGTCGAGCAGGCGCGCGGCGTCGCGCGGCTGCACGGGCCGCTGGGCGATCAGCTCGTCGGGGAGGTCGAAGTCGAAGAGATCGACGCGCATCTGCAGCGGGTTCAATATGACGCGATGGCGAATTTCTCAACCCGGCCGGCGACTGCCAACGACGCGGCAGCGATCGCCCGGGTATTCTCGCCGTCCTTCCGGCTGCTCAGCTTCCTGCCGATGCTGCACACGGAAGAAGAGGATCGCTGGTTCATCGAGAACGTGGTCCTGAAGGAATGCGCCGTTACGGTCGCCGAAGGAAACAAGGGTGTCGTCGCGTTTCTGGCGCGGCAGGAGGAGGAGGTCTGCCTGCTCTACACCCATCCGGACTTCATAGGCACGGGCGCCGGCAGCCTGCTGATCGAAGGCGCCAAACGATCGAGTGAGACGGCGCTGGAGCTCTGGTGCTTCCAGGCGAACACCCATGCCCGCCGGTTCTATGAACGGCACGGCTTCAAGGCGATCCGGTTCAGCGACGGCCACGACAACGAGGAAAAGATGCCGGACGTCCGCTATCGCTGGCAACGCGAGCCGGTTTAAGCGGTGCCGACGTCCATGACGTCGGCGTCCGAATCGTCGGCCGGCGGCTGGGCATGAGGATCGATCAGGGCGACGAAGCGGTGCACCCCGTCCACGACGACGCGCTTTGCGCGGGCCCGCGTCTCCAGGCAGTGCAGATGCGCCAGGGTCTCGCCAAAGGCGAAGACGATCTGGTTGTTGTCGAGATGGCGCGGGAACAGGACCGGCACCATGTCCCAGCCGGTGGCACCCTCGGCGCCGCGACGGGCGATGGCGGCGGTCATGTCGTTCAAGCGCGCATCGTGATGGGCGACGAGCTGGTCGAGCCGGGTGTGCAGGCCGATGAAGGGGAAGCCGTGGCTCGGCAGCACCAGCGCGTCGGCGGGCAGGCGGCGGAAGCGCGAGAAGCCATCGAGGAACCAGGTGAGCGCATCTGCCTGCGGTTCGTTGGGCCATACGCCGACGTTGGTGCTGATCTTGGGCAGCACCTGGTCGCCTGCGATCAGCACGTTGAGCTCCGGGCACCACAGCGAGGCATGCTCGGGCGCGTGCCCACGGCCGACGATGACGTCCCAGCGATGGCCGCCCAGGCTGATCGGATGGGCATGGATCAAGCGCTGGAACGACGGCGGCAGCGGCGCCACGCCCTTGGCGTAGCCGCCCTTGTGGCGGTGGAACAGGGGGACGCGGTCGGCCGGCACGCCGTTGCGCGCCAGATGAGCGGCGCGCAGATCCTCGTTCTCGATGAAGTCGTTGCGGGCGGCGATGGCGCTCATGTATTCGCCCAGCGTCATCCACAGTTGGGCGCCCCAGCGCTCGCACAGCCAGCCCGCCAGGCCGACATGGTCGGGATGGAGATGGGTGGCGATCACGCGCTTGACCGGCTTGCCGGCGAGCCGGGTGGTGAAGATCTTCTCCCACAAGCCGCGCGTCTCGGGCGTGTTGATGCCGGTGTCGACGATGGTCCAGCCGTCGACGTCCTCGACCAACCACAGGTTGATGTGGTTGAGCTGGAAGGGCAGCGGCATGCGCAGCCAGTAGATGCCGGGCGCGACGTTCTTGATGGTGCCGGGCTCCGGCACGTCGCCGCAGGGGAAGCGAAGCTGCGCCAGCAGGCGCTGCGAGAGGTCTGGTGAATCGGGCATGGATCGACCTTAGTCTTTGACCGAGCGGGCTGTCACGGCCGCCGGCCGACCACCCGCCAAGCGATATCCCGCCGGCAGAAGCCCTCCGGCCAGTCGATCAGGTCGACGGCGCGGTAGGCGCGGTTGCGGGCTTCCTCGACGGTCGGCGCCATGGCGGTGACGTTCAGCACGCGCCCGCCATTGGCCAGCACGCGCTTGCCGTCAGGCTTGGTGCCAGCATGGAAAATTTGCACGCCCTCTACCTTGCCGGCGGCTTCCAGGCCGCGGATTTCGGTGCCTTTCTGGTAGGCATCGGGATAGCCCTTGGCGGCCATCACCACGGTCAGCGCCGATTCGTTCGACCAGCGCAGGTCGAAATGCTTTAGCCCGCCGTCGGCACAGGCGATCAGCGCCGGCAGGATGTCGGACTTGAGCCGCATCATCAGCACCTGGCACTCGGGATCGCCGAAGCGGCAGTTGTACTCGAAGATCTTCGGGCCCTGCGCCGTGATCATCAGGCCAGCATAGAACACGCCCTTGAACGGCATGCCGGCCTCGGCCATGGCGCGCGCAGTGGGCAGGATGATCTCGTCCATGGTGCGCTTCTGCATGGCCGCATCGAAGATCGGCGCCGGCGAGTAGGCGCCCATGCCGCCGGTGTTGGGGCCCTTGTCGCCGTCGAAGGCGCGCTTGTGGTCCTGTGCGCCGATCAGCGGCAGGACATGCTCGCCGTCGCTGAGCGCGAAGAAGCTCATCTCCTCGCCGACCAGAAACTCCTCGATCACCACCGAGGCGCCGGCCGCGCCGAAGCGGTTGCCCGACAGCATGTCGCGTGCCGCCTCGATCGCCTGCTCGACCGTCTCGGCCACCACGACGCCCTTGCCGGCGGCGAGGCCATCGGCCTTGACCACGATCGGCGCGCCTTGCGCCTTGATGTAGGCCGCGGCCTTGTCGGCGTCGGTGAAGCGCTCATAGGCGCCGGTCGGGATGTTGTGGCGCTTGCACAGCTCCTTGGTGAAGCCCTTCGAGCTTTCGAGCTGCGCCGCCTTCTGCGAAGGGCCGAATACCTTTATGCCGGCCTCGGCCAGGCGGTCAGCCAGGCCCATCGCCAGCGGCACCTCCGGCCCCACCACCACGAAATCGATCTTCTCCCGCTTGGCCAGCGCCACTTGGCCCGCAACGTCCTCGGCGGCGACGTCAATGCATTCGGCCACCTGGGCAATGCCGGCATTGCCGGGAGCGCAGTATAATTTTGCGCACAGGGGAGAGGCCGAAATCGCCCAGCAGAGGGAGTGTTCGCGGCCACCGCCGCCCACGACCAGGATTCGCATTTCCCCAACCTCTTGAAATCAGGCCCCAATATGCCAATATGACCATTGGTCATGACCATGGTCACATTGCGGGTTCTGCCATGACAAAAACCATGAAAGCGTCGGAGTGCAAAGCGAAGTTTTTGGGCGTGCTGGATGACGTCGCCTCCAAGCACGAGCGCGTCATCGTGACCAAGAATGGCAAGCCGGTCGCTGAAATCGTCCCGTTCGTTCAGAAGCCAAAGACGCTTTTTGGCGCCATGAAGGGATCGATCAAGATCGTGGGCGATCTCGACGAACCGCTTGGTGTCGAGTGGGAAGCATTGAAGGAATGAGCGTCGTCCTCGATACGAACGCGCTCATATGGTTGCTTGAGCGCAATGCCCGCATGGGTTCGCATGCCATTGAACAGGTCGACGGAGCCTTGCGCACGAGTCGAGTAATGATCTCGGCTGCTTCGATTTGGGAAGTCGCTGTCCTGGTATCCAAGAACCGCATCGTGCTCGAGAAGTCGCTCAATCAGTGGCGCGTCGACGCCTTCCAACTCGGGATAGAAGAAGTTCCCTTGGACGGGGAGCTTGCCATCGAAGCCGTCGCGCTTGCCGGCCTTCATCCCGATCCGGCCGACCGCTTCATCGTCGCCACGGCGCTCAGGACGGAAGCCAGTCTCGTCACTTCCGACGCACGCCTGCTTTCTTGGAAGGGTCCGCTCGCCCGCATCGATGCCCGGGTGTAGCGTCGCGCCATGGAATCGACGGCGCCCGAACAGGTCACCAGCAACGTCCCGGAATTCACCGTTTCGGAGCTCTCCTTTGCCCTGAAGCGCGAGATCGAGACGGCGTTTCCGCGCGTGCGCGTGCGCGGCGAGATCAGCCAGCCGTCGTTCCCGCACTCGGGTCATTGCTATTTCCGGCTCAAGGACGAAAATGCCGTGCTCGACGGCGTGTGCTGGAAGGGCACGATCCCGCGGCTCGGCATCCGGATCGAGGAGGGGCTGGAGGTCATCGCCACCGGCAGGCTCACGACCTATGCCGGCTCATCGCGCTACCAGATCATCGTCGATCGCCTGGAGCTCGCCGGCGAGGGTGCGCTGCTGAAGCTTTTGGAGGACCGGCGCAAGAAGCTCGCCGCCGAGGGACTGTTCGACGCCGAGCGCAAGCGGGCGCTGCCGTTCCTGCCGGAGGTCGTGGGCGTCGTGACCTCGCCGTCGGGTGCGGTGATCCGAGACATCCTGCATCGCTTGGCCGACCGCTTCCCGCGCCGTGTGCTGATCTGGCCTGTGGCGGTGCAGGGCGAGAAGGCGGCGGGCGAGGTGGCGGCAGCGATCGCGGGCTTCAATCGGCTGCCCGAGCAAGGCCCCGTGCCGCGGCCCGACGTGCTGATCGTGGCGCGCGGCGGCGGCAGCCTGGAAGACCTGTGGGCCTTCAATGAGGAGATCGTGGTGCGCGCCGCGGCGGCCTCGACCATCCCGCTGATCTCGGCGGTCGGGCACGAGACCGACACGACCCTGATCGACTTCGCCTCCGATCGCCGTGCGCCGACGCCGACCGCGGCGGCCGAGATGGCCGTGCCGGTGCGCGCCGATCTGATCGCCCAGACGCTCGACTTCGGCAAGCGCACCATCGCCTGTATGAACCGCGTGCTGCGCGAGGCCACGCTCGCCGTGACCGGCCTGGCGCGCGGGCTCGGTGATCCCCTGCGCCTGATCGAGGAGCGCCAGCAGCGGCTCGACGTCAGCGGCGAGCGCCTGGCGCTGGCGACGCGCGGACTGGTCGAACGCCGCGGCCATGCGCTGGCGGCGGCGCGGCTGGTCAGCCCTCAACGGGTGATCGACGCCAAACAACAACTGTTCGATAGCGAAGTTCGGGCGCTGAAGTCGGCGGCCGAGCGGTTCAAGGCCGACACGCTGCAAAAGGCCGAGCGCATGCTTGAACGACTCGAGCGTTACGGCGACCAACTAGGACGCCATAGTGGCGACCTATTGCTGCATGGCGAGCGCCAGGTTGATCAGCTCGGCAAGCTTCTGGAGAGCTACTCCTTCCATTCGGTGTTGCAGCGCGGCTTTGCCCTGGTGCGCGACCAGGACGGTCATCCCGTGCTGGCTGCGGCCGACACTCGCGCCGGCGATGCGCTCAACATCGAGTTCGCCGATGGCAAGATCGGTGCCAAGGTGACGGACGGCGCAGGCGCTGCGCCGCGGCCTGCGGCGCCGCCGCGCCGCCGCGACGGCGGCAGCGGCAACCAGGGATCGCTGCTGTGACGCACCAGCGTTGATGAAGTAAAAATCGTCATGACGGCAACGTGAGGAAACACCATGAGCAACGAGCCGCTGTCGGCCGAGACCATCAAGAACTTCATGTATGCCAGCACGGCCACCGTCTCCATGCAGATGCTGAAGCGCGGCTTTCGCAACACGGCGGTGAACGGCTTGCGGCCGCTCAATCCCAAGGCGACGCGGCTGGTCGGCCCGGCCTACACGCTGCGCTACATTCCCGGCCGCGAGGATCTCGACAAGCCGCCGACGCCCAACGATCCGCCGTCGGCCCAGCGCAAGGCGATCGAGGAGACGCCGGCGGGCTGCGTGCTGGTGATCGGCACGGAGGGCAACGCGCGCTCGGGGACCTTGGGTGACATCCTGGCGCTTCGGTTGAAGGTGCGCGGCGTGGCGGGCGTGCTGTCGGATGGCGCCATGCGCGATACGCCGGTGATCGGCAAGTTCGACTTTCCTGTCTACTGCTCGGCAGCCGCGGCGCCGCCCAGCATGAATCATCTCCATCCAGTCGAGGTGCAGACGCCGGTCGGCATCTGCGGCGTCGCGGTCTATCCCGGCGACGTCATCGTCGCCGACGAGGACGGCGCCATCGTCGTGCCGCACCATCTTGCTGACGAGGTGGCGCGCGATTCCTTCGAGCAGGAGCGGCTGGAGAAGTTCGTCGCCATCCGTGTGGGCCAGGGCAAGCCGATCACCGGCACCTATCCGCCCAACGACGAGACCAAGGCGCTCTACCGAGCCTGGATCAAGGCGGGCGAGCCGCCGAACGGGTGAGGAGAGGGACGATGCGTCGGGTCGCCGTGATGGGCATGTTGCTGCTCGCGGCCTGCAGCGGACCATCGCCTGTGTCGATGGCCCCGCCAGCGCAGGATGCAGCCGGCAAGGCGTTCAATTCGCCGCCGCCCGGCATGGCGGCGGTGTACTTTTACAATCCGACGAACAACGGGCCCGCCATCAACGTGACGGTTGGCCCGATGGTGATCGGCCGCCTGGCGCCGATGAGCTGGATGCGGACCGAGCTCGGCGCCGGCTGGCACGCCATCAGCTGCACCACGGCCAACTCGGCCAATCCCTCGTCGATCACGGTGGCGCCAGGCCAGATTCGCTTCGTCGATATCGAAATGCCGCCCGGCTCCGCGGTCTGCTCGATCCGCGAGGCCAGTCCCGAAGCGGGCCGCGCCGCCGTGCTGGCCGGCCAGCGGACGATGCAATAAGACCCGCCATGACGGCGGTGAGCTACGACAGGCTCCCGTACGGCTTGGTGATCAGTTCGAGCAAATGCCCGTTGGGATCGTCGAAGTAGACGCCGCGGCCACCCCAGTGACGGTTGATCTCGCCGCGGTCGTTCTTGTGCGGGTCGGCATAGTAGGTGATGCCGGCCTGCCGCAGACGGTCGAATGCGGCGTCGAATTCCTTGTCGTCGACCAGGAAGGCGTAGTGCTGGGTGCGCACGTCCTTGGAATCGACGAAGTCGAGCGTGACGCCGTTGCTGGTCTGCACGGGCCGGAACGGGCCCCATTGCGGCTCGGGCTTCACGCCCAGGATGCCGGCGAGGAACTCAGCCGACGTGTCCTTGTCCTTGGCGGGAATGATGATGTGGTTGAGCGCTGCCATGACCACTCCATTGCTTCCCCACAAGATTGGTTCGACAGCAGTGGAGTTCAACGCCTTTTCAGGAGGCGGCGGCGTCGGGCAGGGCGCGCCGCCTGAGCGGCCGCCAGACGCCGCGCGGGATGGGCTGCAGGGTGGCGAGGAACTGCGCCGCACAGCGCGCCCAGGTGAAGGTCTCGGCGTGGCGGCGGCAGTCAGCGGGATCGCGGTCAATCGCGGCCAGGCAGGCGGTGCGCAGGTCCTCGTCGAGCGCACCGACTTTCGGATCGGTAACCACGTCGAGCGGCCCCGGCACCGGATAGCCCGCGACCGGCACGCCCGAGGCCAGCGCCTCGACCATGACCAGGCCGAACGTGTCGGTGCGGCTGGGGAAGACGAAGCAGTCGGCCTCGGCATAGCGCAACGACAGCTCGTCGGTATCGACCGAGCCGAAGAAGCGCGCGTCCTTGTAGCGGCGCCTGAGCTCCTTGAGCTGCGGGCCGCCGCCCACCACCCACTTGGTGCCCGGCAGGTCGAGGTCGAGGAAGGCCTTGATGTTCTTCTCGATCGCGAGCCGCCCGGCATAGAGCCAGATCGGCCGGCCATCGCCGGTCTGGGTGCGCGGGCGTGGATGGAAGGCCGCGATGTCGACGCCGCGCGACCACGGCACCAGGTTCTTGAAGCCGCGCTGCGTGAGCTCGTCGCGGATCGACTGCGCCACCACCAGCACCGCGGCCGAGGGCGCATGGAAGCGGCGCACGAAAGCGTAGCTCCACGACAAGGGCAGGCGGATGCGGGCCTGCACGTATTCGGGAAAGCGCGTGTGATAGGCCGTCGTGAAGGGGATGCCGCGGGCCAGGCAGAAATTGCGCGCCGCCCAGCCCAGCGGCCCCTCGGTTACCAGATGGATGGCGTCGGGCGCGTAGAGCTTCAGCATGTGCGCCAGCCGCGCGCCGGGGAACAGCGAGAGCCGGATCTCGGGATAGGTCGGGCAGGGCAGGGTGCGGAAGCGGTCGGGCCCGAACACCTCGACATCATGGCCGTCGGCGCGCAGGAGCTGGGCCACGGTGTCGATGGTGCGCACCACGCCGTTGATCTGCGGCCGCCAGGCGTCGGAGACGATGGCGATGCGCAAACCGGCTACTCCGCTGCCATGCGCACGAGCGCCGGCTGCGGCAGCATGGCGTTGCGCCGCGCGACCTCCTCGGCCCAGTGCACGATGCGCAGGCGGCCCTCGAAGTCCTCGACCAGCGCGGTGCAGCTTTCGACCCAGTCGCCGTCGTTGCAGTAGAGGATGCCGTCGATGGTGCGGATCTCGGCATGGTGGATGTGGCCACACACGACGCCATCGATGCCGCGGCGGCGCGCTTCGCTGGCCACCGCGTGCTCGTAGTTGTCGATGAACTGGACGGCGTTCTTGACCTTGTGCTTCAGGTAGGCCGACAGCGACCAGTAGGGCAGGCCGAGCTTGCGGCGGCCCCAGTTGAAGGTGGTGTTGATGCGCAGTGCGGCGCTGTAGGCCCAGTCGCCCAGGATCGCGAGCCAGCGCGCATAGCGCACGATGCCGTCGAACTGGTCGCCGTGGATGACCAGGAGCTTGCGGCCGTCGGCCTGGATGTGGATCGCCTCTTCCTCGACCTTCACCTCGCCGAAGGTGAGCTGGCAGTATTGCCGCGCCGCCTCGTCGTGGTTGCCGGGGATGTAGATGACGTTGGTGCCCTTGCGCGCCTTGCGCATGATCTTTTGGACGACGTCGTTGTGCGCCTGCGGCCAGTACCACCAGCGCTTCAGACGCCAGCCGTCGACAATGTCGCCGACAAGGTACAGAGTCTCGCTCTCGTTCCTCTTCAGGAAATCGAGCAGCAGCTCGGCTTGGCAACCACGCGTGCCCAAATGGATGTCGGACAGGAAGATCGCGCGATGGCGGGCAGGTTGGTTACGCTCGATCACGGTCATGTGGATAAAGCTCGACCGGCACAATATCTGTTGGGCGCGATTGCGCGTGACGCAGGGGATTGTGTATGTCGGCGATTGCGTGGCTGTGAATCGAGTGTGACAGTTCAATGAACGACGTTGCTCCCAAAGCGCTGTTGTTGATTGTCAATCCGACCGCCGGACGTCGCCGGCGCGGCTTGGTCGATGCCGTCGCCAGCCGCGTGCGCCAGGAGGGATGGGTCGTCGATGTCGTCGAAACGCAGGCGGCGGGCGATGCGCGGCGGCTGGCCGAGACCTGCGATGCCCAGCGCTATGGCGTGATCGCCGTGGCCGGCGGCGACGGCACGATCAACGAGGTGATCAACGGGCTGGCCGGTCGCGGCGCGGACGCACCGGCGGTGGGCATCGTGCCGCTGGGCACGGCCAACGTGCTGGCGCACGAGCTGAGGCTAGGC
The DNA here is from genome assembly GCA_009377525.1 of Rhodospirillales bacterium. Taxonomy (GTDB): domain Bacteria; phylum Pseudomonadota; class Alphaproteobacteria; order Reyranellales; family Reyranellaceae; genus Reyranella. Next base: position 39,717 of record WHTW01000041.1, on the reverse strand, counting down.
TTTTCAGCGGCTGCGGTGGCGCGCACCATGACAGGAGGTCATGCCCTGTCGGTGCAGCCGGGCGAGGCGATCAATGGCGCGGGGACGCGCTGCTTTTCGCTGATGGCAGGTGCCGGCTTCGACGCCAAGGTCGTGGCGGGGGTGAGCGCACCGCTCAAGCGCCGCCTGGGCCGCGCCGCCTATGTCTGGCGCTCGCTGGTCGAAGCACGCCGCTACAAGCCGGTGCGCTATCAGGTCGAGATCGACGGCGCGCGCCACGAGGCATCGTCGGTGATCGTCACGCGCAGCCGGCATTATGCCGGTCCCTACGTGGTGGCGCCCAACGCTGCGCTCGGCGAGCCGCTGCTGCATGCCTGCCTGTTCGAACGCTGGGGCCGCTCGCATACGTTCCGCTACGGCCTGGCGCTGCTGCTGGGCCATCTGCCGCGGATGGCAGGGTATCGCGTGATAACAGGCCGATCGGTGCGCGTCTCGGTGCTGAGCGATGCCGGCGAGAGCCGCGAGCAGCCGGTGCAGATCGATGGCGACAATGCGTTGACTTTGCCAGTGTCGATCGGCCTTAGCGCCGGCGCCGTGCGGCTGTTGCAGTCGGCTTAAGGGTGGCCCGGGGGTATAGGTCCGCGACTTCGGCCGTAGACAGCCCGAACATCGCCGCAAGCCGATTGATCTCTGCGTCGGAGAATGCTTCGGCAAGCCCAGGTTGGTCCATTTCGGCAAACAGGACGTCTTCCACCGGGACAAGTCTCCAGTCATTCCGGCGACGTGGCGATGGCTTGGTCCTCGAGCCTCCGTGCGTTGCACGTTTCGGCTCGGCGTTAGCCGCCATAAAGCCAAACGTTGGTCGAAGCTTGCTGGTCATGGGATCAGTCCTATTCGCCTCAAATATATAAGCGCAGAAGGCTCATCGGAAAGGTCCAATTCGCCGTCCCAGCTCTCTCCCATCAGCAGGTGCTTGCCGAGTGTTGTGCCGCCAACGGGTATGGTGAGCGCCGCGATGGCGCGGAGCGCTCGTCGATCCGGCGACCGTAGAAGCTGCTCGACAGCCGCTACCTGGAATGACGTCAAGGTTGGCGCCACGGTTGCAAACTTTGTCGCCAAGCGCCCGGCAAGCGCCGTCCACGTGGCGCTCGGCGTCGGCAGGAACCCGTGAACGGCCCATACGTAGCCACCATGCGTGAGCGCCGCCTGAAGGGTCGTTCGGCCTATGCCACAGTCCCGCTCAATCAGGAGGATATTCTGGAGCAGGTGCCTGGCAGTGGCACCTCCCCGGCCGGTTGGAGCGACGACGAACCAGCTGATGTGAGCCTGTCGCCGCAACGGATCGAAGCGAAGGGCGACCGTAGCGATATGCACGACGGCCTGGTAGATGCGGGCGCGGGCGAGAAGACGGTTTCCGGATATGGCTCTCAGCACGAGAGAGCCGGCACTGAAGCGGCCGGTAAGCATCTGACAGAACTGGAGCGCATCCCTGCCGAGATGGGCCGTGCACCACGCGTCGACAGCCACAAGCGTCGTTCCGTCAAGGAAGCGCGTGCCCCGCCGATTGTTCAGTGCGATGAATGCCGTCAACGGCAGCCTTTCGTCTAACGCGCCTGCTGCAGGCGGCGGACGAACTCGGGCGTGGGATGACCGTCGGCGGGCATGCCGATCTGCTTCTGGTGGAGCCGTACCGCCGAGCGCGTCTTGGGACCCAGAAGCCCGTCGATCTCGTCGGTGTACAGGGTGAGGCGAGCCAGCCGGTTCTGCATGTCGATGACGGCGTCGCGCGAGAGGGGCTCGTCGTCGGACGGCGGGCCCTGCATGACCGGCGGGCCGCCCGCGATCTGCTGCGCCAGGATGGCGACCGACAGCGCATAGAGCGTCGAGCGGTTCCAGTTCATCACCGCCTTGAAGTTGGGATAGAGGATGAAGGCGGGGCCGCGATGGCCCGCCGGCAGGATGATCGACGCGGGCTCGTCGGAGCTGGGCAGCGCTGCGCCGCCCGCCTTCTTCACCCCCATCTGCGCCCAGGCGCGCACCGGCTTTTCGACCGTGGTGTCGGCCTGATCGAGCGGGAAGCCGCGCGGCAGGATCACTTCCTCGGCCGCGGGCAGGGGCGGCTTCCAGCCGATGCCGCGCAGGAAATTGGCGGCCGAGGCGAAGGCGTCGGGCAGGCTGTTCCACAGATCGATGCGGCCGTCGCCGGTGCGGTCGACGCCCCATTTCATGAAGGTCGAGGGCATGAACTGCATGTTGCCCATGGCGCCGGCCCACGAGCCGCGCATCTGCTCGCGCGTCATGTGGTTAAGGCTGAGGATGCGCAGCGCCTGCACGGTCTCGTTGCTGAAGAAGTCGCGGCGCTTGGTCATGCAAGCCAGCGTCGCCACCGAGCGCACGACCTGGAAGTCGCCCATGAAGCTGCCGTAGTTGGTCTCGATGCCCCAGAAGGCCATGATGTATTGCGGCGGCACGCCGTACTCGCTCTGCAGGTCCTCGAGCAGCGCGCGCTGCTGGGCCATGCGCTGCTGGCCCCTGACGATGCGCTCGTTCGACACCGTGCTGCCGACGTACTTGGAATAGGTCAGCGAGAATTCCGGCTGGCGCGAATCGAGGTCGACCACCTTCCGATCGGGCGTCAGGCCCTGGAAAGCGCGGTCGGCGATGGCGGCCGGCACGCCCTGGCGCATGGCTTCCGCTTTGATGGTCTGCAGGCAGTCCCGGAAGTCGCTTTGCGCGAGGGCGGGCCCGGCGAGAAACGCCGTCGTTGCGGCGAGAATCGTTGTCTTGAGGGGTTTCATGCCCCTACAGTATCACGACCCGGCGACGGTCATGCCCTCGATTCGCACAGTCGGCGCGTTGGTCGAGCTCTTGAACTGCAGGTCGTTGGCCGGGGTCATGTTCAAGAACATGTCCTTCAGGTTCCCGGCCACGGTGATGCCGCTCACCGGCCAGGCGAGCTTGCCGTTTTCGATCCAGAAGCCCGATGCGCCACGGCTGTAGTCGCCGGTCACACCGTTGACGCCGAAGCCGATCAGGTCGGTGATGTAGAGGCCGCTCTTGATGTCGCCCAAAAGCTCATCGAACGAGAGCTTGCCCTTCTCGAGATAGAAATTCGACGTGGTGGGCGAGGGCGGACCCGAGGTGCCGCGCGTGGCATGACCTGTCGGCTTGAGCTTGAGCTGGCGGGCGGCGGCGAGGTCGAGCAGCCAGGTCGTCAAGCGACCGTCGTCGATCACGGCATAGCGCCTGGTCGGCAGGCCTTCGGCGTCGAAGGGCCGGCTGCCCAGCCCACGCTTGCGATGCGGGTTGTCGAGGATGCGGATGCCGTCGGCGAAGATCTTCTCGCCCATCTTGTCCTTCAGGAACGAGGTGCCGCGGGCCACCGCACGGCCGTTGATGGCGCCCGCCAGATGGCCGATCAGCCCGCCCGACACGCGCCGGTCGTAGACCACCGGCACGCGCGCGCTCTTGGCCTTGCGCGGATTGAGGCGGCGCACGACGAACTTGCCGGCGTTGCGGCCGACCTTGCCGGGCGCCATGAGATCTTCCAGGTGCACGGCGCTCGACCATTCATAGTCGCGCTCCATGCCCGTGCCTTCGCCGCCCAGCACCGCGCAGGACAGCGAATAGCCGCTGCGCCGGTAGCCGCCGGAGAAGCCATTGCTGGCTGCCAGCATCACCGAGGTCCGGCCCCAGCTCGCCTCGGCGCCTTCGGAGTTGGTCACGCCCTTGACGGCGCGCGCCGCATCCTCGGCCTCCGCCGCCATGGCCAGCAGCGCGCGGGCCGAGGGCCGGCTCCTGTCGTCGAGGTCGAGGTCGGGCCAGCTTTCCGCCAGCAATTCCTCGGGCGCGATGCCGCACACCGGGTCCTCGGGCACGGCGCGCGCCATGTCGACGGCGCGGCCGGCCAGCGCGCGCAGCGCGGCCGGCGCGAAGTCGGTCGACGAGACGAAGGCCTGGCGTTTTCCGACGAACACGCGCAAGCCGAGATCGCGGCCCTCGCTGCTCTCGAGCTTCTCGCGCTTGCCCATGCGCTGGGCAACCGAGATCGACTCGCCGTTTACGTAGAGCGCGTCGGCCGAATCGGCGCCGGCGGCTTTCGCCCATTTCATGAGGTCGGCGAGCAGATTGGCGTCCGGCGCACTCGCCGGGCGCTTCTTGCGGGGAGCGGTCTTTCTCGCTTTGGCCATGACCGCCCTTCTACGCGCTAACCGGTGCTGCCGTCGAGGTCGCTCAGTTGCCGGCGTAATTGATGCCGGCCTCGGTTTCGGAAATGGCGGCATTGACAAAGTTGATGGCGCGCTCGCGATGGCCGCCCTTGTTGGGTCGGGATTGGATCAGCTCGGCGCGCGCCGCCTGCAGCGAGCTGAAAGCCGCTTGCATGTTCGGCTGGTTCGCCCCCGCGGTGCAGGCAACGGCCAAGCCGCCGATGACCATGCCGGTGAGGACATAGATGGTGGGAGCGAAACGACGCATGCGAGCCTCCAGACAAACGAAGAGCGGGCAGGAAGTTCCCACCCGCTCTGATGGTAGAGCCCGCCGCTGCCGGACGGTATCGCTATTTCGCAGCGACCGAGCGATTGGCCGCCGACGTCACGGCCTTCAACGAAGCCGTAACGATGTTGGAGTCCATGCCGACGCCCCAGAGCACGCGGCCATCGCTTGTTTCAGCCTCGATGAAGCTGACCGCCTGCGCGTCCGAGCCGGCGCCGGTGGCGTGCTGGTGATAGTCGCGCACCCGGATGCCGACGTCGCAATTCTTGCCCAGTGCATCGACGTAGCCCGCGATCGGGCCGTTGCCGCGGCCGCTGATCTTGCGCTCCTGGCCGTTGAACTTCACCCGGGCATCGAGAAGACGCACGTCGGGATGGCCGGGTTCGGGCACGGTGGTGTGGCTGACGAAGTCGACCGGCGTCCTGTTCTCGAGATACTCCTTGCGGAAAGTGTCCCAGATCAGCGCCGGCTGGATTTCCTTGCCGGTCTCGTCGGCGATCTGCTGGATCACCTTGGAGAACTCGACCTGGAGAAGGCGTGGCATGTCGATGCCGTAGTCGGTCTTCAGGATGTAGGCGATGCCGCCTTTGCCGGACTGGCTGTTGATCCTGATGATCGCCTCGTAGCTGCGGCCAAGATCGGCCGGGTCGATCGGCAGATAGGGCACCTCCCAGATCTTGCTGTTCGAGGCTTCGAGCGCCTTGAAGCCCTTGTTGATGGCGTCCTGGTGCGAGCCCGAGAAGGCGGTGAACACCAGGTCGCCGCCATAGGGATGGCGCGGATGCACCGGCAGCTGGTTGCAGTATTCGACGGTCTGGCGGATCTCGTTGATGTTGGAGAAATCGATCTCCGGATCGACGCCCTGGGTGAACATGTTGAGGCCCAAGGTCACCAGGTCGACGTTGCCCGTGCGCTCGCCGTTGCCGAACAGGCAGCCCTCGATGCGGTCGGCGCCCGCCATGTAGCCGAGCTCGGCCGCCGCCACGCCGGTGCCGCGGTCGTTGTGCGGATGCAGGCTCAGGATCATCGCATCGCGGTACTTGAAGTTGCGATGGCACCATTCGATCTGGTCGGCGTAGATGTTGGCCGAGGCCATCTCGACTGTCGCCGGCAGGTTGATGATCATCTTCTTCTGCGGCGTCGGCTTGTAGACGTCGCCGACCGCGGCGCAGATGTCGCGCGCGAACTCGAGCTCGGTGCCGGTGAAGCTCTCGGGCGAGTATTCGAACACCCACTCGGTGTTGGGATCGGCATCGGCGAGCTGCTTGACCAGCTTGGCGCCCGACACGGCGATGTCGATGATGCCGCCATAGTCCATGCCGAACACGACGCGGCGTTGCAGGGTCGAGGTCGAGTTGTAGAGATGGACGATGGCGCGCTTGGCACCGCGGCAGGCCTCGAAGGTGCGCTCGATCAGTTCGGGCCGGCTCTGCGTCAGCACCTGGATGGTGACGTCGTCGGGGATCACCTTCTTCTTGATGAGCTCGCGCACGAAGTCGAAATCGGTTTCCGACGCCGCTGGAAACCCGACCTCGATCTCCTTGAAACCCATCTGGCAGAGGAGCTTGAACATCCGTGTCTTGCGGTCGGAGTCCATCGGCTCGATCAGTGCCTGGTTGCCGTCCCTGAGGTCGACCGCGCACCAGATCGGCGGCTTGGTGATGACCTTGGTCGGCCATTGTCGGTCGGGCAGATCGATGGGCTTGAAGGGTACGTACTTCTCGCCCGCGGTCGGCATCATGGGTTTCTGGGGTGACATCGATGGACTCCTCGCGCCGCGCACGGCCAAAACGGCTCTTAGGCGAACACTGCGACAGAAACGGAGAGGGTGGCGGCGACTGGTGGTTGGATGAGACGAACGACAAGCGATCCGCAGGGCCCCGGGAGGCCCGGAGCCGGCGGATCAGCCAATAAGTCGAAGCGTCGTCAGTCGCAGCATGGGCGCCACAATAGGGCGCAAACGCCAGGAGTCAACCCGCTGAAGGCCTCCCCTTCGCCGGGGGAAGGGCGAAGGGGGAGTGTGGCGCTTTTGGCCGCGCAGCGGCCAAAAGCCCTAGCCCTCAAGGGAGGGCGGAGGGATCATGAGCCACCCACACGTTGCTCATGATCCCGGGGTCTCAGCGCATCGGGAAGCTGAAGTTGAAGTTCACGCTGGGATCCTGCTGGTAACCGCCGCCATAGCCGTAGGCCGGCGCCATCGGCGCCACGTACACCGGGCGCACGGGCGCCACGTACACCGGGCGTCCGACGATCACGCGCGACGGAGGGCCGTAGCCCCGCGAGTGCTTCCAGTGGTGCTTGTAGTGCTTGCGCTCCCAGCGATCCCACTTGTCCCAGCGATCGCGGGCGTCGGCACCGGTGGCGACCAGCAAGCTGGAGCCCGCGATCATCGCGGCCAGGATGGTCTTCATCACAACTCCACGCATCACAGCCTCCTGTTGGTCGGGGGTGACGTTGTGCGTCTCCCGATGCAAAGGGGTACGTGGATGCTGGCGGCAGCATCCATTCTGCAGCGCGTGACCGATCTGTGGCCGGGCCCGTGCCTGGTGTGCTAGTCGAATGAAACCATTGGAAGAAAGAGGAAACGTACATGGCGGGTCCATTGGCCGGCGTTCGGATTCTCGATTGCACGACGGTCGTGCTGGGGCCGTGGGCAGCGCAGCAATTGGGCGATCTGGGCGCCGACGTGGTGAAAATCGAACCGCCCGAAGGCGATACCACGCGCCAGCTTGGACCGGCCCGCAATCCCGGCATGGCGGCGTTCTATCTCGGCTGCAATCGCTCCAAGCGCTCGATCGTGCTCGACCTCAAGCAGGAGGCCGGCCGCAACGCGCTGTTCAAGCTCGCCGAGACCGCCGACGTGCTGATGCACAACTATCGCCCCGAGCCCGCCAAGCGGCTGGGCGTGGAATACGAAGCCTTCGAGAAGATCAATCCGCGTTTGGTCTATATCGCGACTTATGGTTATCGCTCGGCGGGGCCGATGGGGCCGAAGGCGGCGTACGACGACATCATCCAGGCGGGGTCGGGTCTCGCCGCGCTGCAGGCCGTGGTCGCGGGCCAGCCGCGCTTCCTGCCGACCATCGTCGCCGACAAGACCAGCTCCAACGGCGTGGTCTCCGCCCTGCTGGCCGCCCTGTTCGCGCGCGAGCGCACGGGCAAAGGGCAGTCGGTCGAAGTGCCGATGTACGAAACCCTGGTCTCCTTCGTGATGGTCGAGCATCTCTACGGCGAGACGTTCAGGCCGGCGCTCGAGACGGCGGGCTACAAGCGCGTGCTCAACAAGGAGCGGCGGCCCTATCCCTCGAAGGACGGCTACTTCGCTCTGCTGCCCTACACCGATGGCCACTGGAAGGAGTTCTGCGGCCTGGTCGGCCGGCCCGATCTCGCCGGCGATGCGCGCTTCACCTCGCTTGCCAATCGCCTGAAGAACGTCGAGCACTACTATGCGACGCTGGCCGAGATTTGCGCCACTCGCACCAACGCCGAATGGGTCGATCTGCTCAAGACCTCGAACGTGCCGCACGGGCCGGTCAACACGCTCGACGACCTGTTCGTCGATCCGCAGCTGCAGGCCACCGGCTTCTGGAAGGAAGTCGAGCATCCGACCGAGGGCAGGCTCCGCATGCCCGACATCCCGCCGCGCTTCAGCAAGACCAAGCCCGAGGTGACGCGCCTGCAGCCGCGGCTCGGCGAGCACAGCGTCGAGATCCTGCGCGAGGCGGGCTTCACCGCTGCCGAAATCGACGCCATGCTGAAATCGGGCGCGACCAGGACGGCGTAGGCGACCGGCTGAGCGGACGCATCGGCGAGGCAAGAGATGATCGTTCGTCCGGCGCGCCGCGATGTGCTGCGATACGGTTCGGCCGCCACGAAGCCGCCTTTGCGGCCACCGAAATCGCAGCCATTCTGAAAGCTGGCGCGAGCAAGACGGCCAAGACCGTCATCAATCGAAGAGACGCGCCGCTGCCCGATGTCGGCACTTTCTGGGAGCAGGGCGTCACCGACGTCGCCGTCCAGCGCATCCAGAAGATCCTCGACACCTTCGGCATCGACAATGCGGCCCAGGACCATGTGATCGAGCTGGTCAAAGGCCTGAATCTCGAGCCTCAATAGGCGTTTCGCGCCATTTAGTTTCTCGTAGAATATCCTGGGTGGAATACTATTTTAGATGGTATTCCCCCGAAGAAGCGCAACGCTGTCCTGCGCAACGGAATGCCGATGCGTGCGTCGTCATTCAGGTATTTGCTTTCGGTTGTTTGCGCGGGTTCAAATTTCGCCTAGAACAACTGCAAGTAGCAGAGGCGGATAACCGCCCAGGCAAAGCAAAAGGACCCCTCGTTCATGGCTCTCGACGTCTATGTCGGGTCGCTCACGCGCTACTATGCCGGTGAGTGGGAGAACATTTCGGAGAAGACGGCGCGCGAGCGCGGCACGCAGGTCCGCATCGGACGTCGTGTCGGCTCCGGCGAGCCCGAGCCGGACATCCAGGAAATACTCCAGGCGATCCTCACCTGGCGCGTCGAGCTCAACCAGTCGCTCGGCGACCGCATCGCCCAGCCGCTCGACTGGAGCGAAGACCTCGATGCGCCCTATTACACGGGTCGCCCGGGATGGGACGGTTTCGGCTCGCTGGTGCTGTGGGCGGCCTATGCCGAGCACCCGGCGGTGCGCCGGCCGGCCAGCCTGCCCGAGGAATGGGACAACGATCCCGCCCTGGTGCGCAGCAACGTCGCGGGCTTCCGCTCGCGCTACTCCCATCTCGTGCGCAATGTCGAGCTGTGGCTGCCCAACCCTTTCGAGTTCACCTTCGAGAGCGAGGATATCGACGGCCGGCGCGTGGTCGTGGGCTCGACGGCAACGCTGCGCCGCCAGCTCGAGGAGCTCAATGCGGCGACCTGGAAGGCCGACGCCAATGTCGCCGCCGCCTGGGGGCGCGATGCCCTGGCCGACAATGCGCCGCTCGAGCAGAACGCACGCTATGCCTACGCCGTGCTGCTCGATCTCGCCGAGCGGTCGGTCGAGCTGCGATTGCCGATGAAGCTCGACTGCTAGAGCGGTTCGCGATCGGATGGAACCGCTCGCGGTTCCATCCGATCGCGAACGCGCGCACTGGAAATCGCGGTCTCGCAGGCACATTCCGTCCGCCGGACGGAATGTGTTTAGACATAGAAAACCCCTCCCGTCGGGGCACGACGGGAGGGGCGGAGAACCGGCTAGTTAAGCGGAGGGAGTCGGAGCCGGCGGTTCGGCGGCGGGCGGCCGGTTGCGCCGCTCGTTCATGAACTCGTCGAACTCGGCGCGGTCCTTGGCGGCGCGCAGCCGGTCGAGGAAGTCGCGGAACTCGCGCTGCTCCTCGTCGAGCTTGCGCAGCGTCTCCTCGCGATACTCGTCGAAGGCGACGTTGCCGCTGCCCTGGCCGCCCCAGCGATGGCGGCGCTTCCAGGCGCGCCATTCCTCGCGCGCCTCGCGGCGAGCTTCGCGCGCCCCTGAGTGATCCTCAGGTCCATACCAATGGCCGTAGCGGCCGTGGCGAGAGCAAAACATGCGTCCACTCCATTTCAGGTAGATGAGAAGGGCCAGGCCAATCGGCCAAAACAGGATGAAGCTCACGACCAGAAGGGCGATCCAGGCGGGCTTCGGGATGTCGTCCAGTCTTTCCATCAGGCTGCCCGTCATGGCGGGGCTCCCTCGTTTGGGCGTTAACGGATGTAAATGTTAACGACATTTACATTGGGCATTCCACCCCGGTGAGTCAAGGGGGCCCTCAAGCTTTTTGGGGAAAGCCCAATCCCTGCAGGTAAATGAGCATTTGCGATTCCAGCAGCTCCTCGGCCGTCATCGGCAGCGCCCGGCGGCCGGCATCGCCGCGGCCGAACAGCGAGGCGATGCCGTGCGCCATCGCCCAGACATGCAGGCTCATCATCAGCGCCGGTGGCCGCTTGCCGGCCGGCAGCAGCGCCACCAGGGCGTCGGCCGCGGTACGCAGGACGCCGAAGGCGCGGTCGGCCGCGGCGCGCAAATCGGCATTGAGGTCGGGTGGCAGGCCCGATTCGAACATGGCGGCGTAGTAGGCGGGCTCGACGCGGGCAAAGGCGAGATAGGCCTTGCCGACATTGTTGAAGGCGGTGAGGGCATCAGGTTTGCCGTTGGCCCACCCGGTCGACAGCATGGCCTCGAAGCGCTGGAAGCCCTCGCGCGCCACGTCGGCCAGCAAGGCCTCGCGGTCGCGGAAATGGCGATAGGGTGCCGCCGCGCTGACGCCGGCCGAGCGCGCCGCATCGGCGAAGGTGAAGCCCGCCGGGCCCTTCTCCTTGATGAGTTCGCGCGCGGCCTGGATCAGCGCTTCGCGCAGATTGCCGTGATGGTAGCCGCGCGCCTCGCGCTCACGTCTTTTCCAACTCATGTTAAGGGAGTTTACATTAAAGCAGCGAGCGGCAATAGGCGGCGAATTCAATGGCTGTTGCACGAAGCTCGGCCGCTTCCCTGGCTGTCGGTACCTTCTGATCGTCATAGTCGGCGACCAGAGCGGAATGCGATCAGGTGGAACCGCGCACGCGGTTCCACCTGATCGCATTCGCGCGCGCGGTGCTTGTGTCACAGGGCACGATGCGTCCAGGTGATTCCACCTGGACGCATCGTGCTCTAGGCGAAGCTTGTCGGCGAGATTGAAGGCGCGACCGAACCGACGGCCTTGCGCGTCACCTTGCACTAACTGGGAGAACTGCCCGATGAGGGCAGCATGCGTCTTGGGTGCCTGCTAGAGCGATTTCCGGTCTGATTGAACCGCAAGCGGTTCAATCAGACCGGAAATGCGCGTGCGGTTGTTGGTTGTTTCAACGGGCACAATCCGCTCGGCTGATTCCAGCCGAGCGGATTGTGCTCTAGGTGCGATCGAGTAGGACGGCGGCGGCAGCATGGAGCATTGTGTAGTACGCCGAATGAATGGTCGCTTCTGGAGCGTCGGCCGGCGACAGGCGCGTCGTTTGCTCGAGAAACCGCTCCGCCTTGGACCATCGAGTGGCCGCATGCGGCGTCACGCGGCCAGCCCGTCCTTCAGCACATTGCTCACGAAGTAGGACCGTTCCGGACTGCGCGCCGCATCGATCGCCACGGCCTGGACGTATTGACCATGCTCCAGCATCAGATCGAAGCCGATGTCCGATAGCGCGCTCCGATCCTCGAGCGTCGGCTCACCGGTAATGAATACAGCAATATCCCAGTCCGAGTCCGGCCGCGCATCGCCGCGAGCGCGTGAACCATAAAGCATCACACGCATGATCCGGCCCGGCAGCGCCTTCTCGGCGCGTCTTTTGAACTCGCGGACCAAGGTCAGATCAGGTTTTGGCACGTCAAGGGCGGGCATGGCCGGATTATACAGCATTGACGCCTTTGACTCGATGGCCGCTACTGCCGTCAGATGCCTGAATATATGGCTGAAAGCGGGGATCACATGCACCACGGAGACGTTTCGCCCGACATCGCGGCGGGCTTGCTGGCGCTTCGCAAGCGCATCGAGGCGGCAGAGGTTCCACCGTCGAAGCTCGACGAGTCGATCAATGTCGCGATCTGGAATATCCGCGAGTTCGGCAAGAAGCGCCGGACCAACGCGGCGATCCACTACATCGCCGAGATCCTGGGGCAGTTCGACCTGATCGGCCTGGTCGAGCTGCGCGACAATCTCGAGGACTATGCCCGCGTCTGCCAGATCCTCGGGCCGAGCTGGGATCTGGTCTATTCCGACTGGATGTCCGATTCCGGCGGCAACCGCGAGCGGGTCGGCTTCCTGTTCGATCGCCGCGCCGTTACCTTCAATGGGCTGGCGGCGGAGATCGAAGCACCGCGCGGCAAGAAGGGCACCGAGTATCTCAGCCAGCAGTCGTTCTGGCGGGCGCCTTACATGTGCTCCTTCCGTGCCGGCAATTTCGATTTCATCGTGCTGGCCACCCACACGCGCTGGGGCGACAGCCTCGAGGGTCGCGAGGCCGAACTCGGCATGCTGGCCGACTGGATCGACACGCGCTTCAAGGACAAGTCCGTCGAGGACACCGATCTCATTGTCATGGGCGACTTCAACACGCCCACGCTCGATCACAAGACCTTCAAGGCGCTGACCAGGCGCGGCCTGCAGACTCCCGATTCGCTGGTCAACCTCAAGGTCGGCGACATCACGGTGCGCGGCTCCAACCTCGGCAAGAATGCGCGTTACGACCAGATCCTGCACCTGCCGACCCTGAAGAAGCGTTTCACCAACTTCGGCGGTACGCTCGATTTCTACGTTTCGGACGCGCGTATCAAGGAGCTGTTTCCCGAGGCGGATTACACGCGCACGGAGTTCACCTACCAGCTCTCCGATCACTTCCCGATCTGGGTCCAGATCGACACCGACATCGATGGCCAGCGCCTGACCCAGATCGTGCAGAACGCCAAGAAGTGATACGAACGCCTCCCGGGTTACGGGAGGAAACGACGTGCAATTGTGGATGACGACCGTGGCGTCGGCGCGCGGTGCCGCGCGCACGGCGCAGGAGATCGAGGCCGCCGGCTGGGACGGCATGCTGGTGGTCGATTCGCAGAACCTGTCGGGCGATCCCTATGTCGCCCTGGCGCTCGCCGCCACGGCCACGACCAGGCTCGGTTTGGGCACCGGCGTCACCAACTCGGTGACGCGCCACGCCGCGGCGACCGCCGCCGCGATCACCAGCGTCAACCGCATCTCGAACGGCCGCGCGGTGCTGGGCATCGGCCGCGGCGATTCGGCTTTGGCCCATCTCGGCCGCGCGCCGGCGCGGCTGGTGCAGTTCGAGCGCTACCTGCGCCAGCTCCAGACGTACCTGAAGGGCGAGGCCGTGAGCTTCGACGACATCGACATCCCGCCCGATGCGGCGCCGCCGATGTCGGAGCTGCATCTGCACGACGCCCCGCCCTCGAGCCGCATCGCCTGGATCGCCGGCGGCGCCAAGGTGCCGGTCGAGGTCGCCGCCAGCGGCCCCAAGGTGATCGCCATCGCAGCGCTCCACGCCGACCGCGTGATGTTCGCTCTGGGCGCCGACGTCGAGCGACTGACATGGGGCATCGCGCTTGCGAAGAAGACGCGCAAGGAGGCGGGCCTCGACCCCAACGGCATCGGCTTCGGCGCCTACCTCAATCTCGGCTGCCATACCGACATGGATGCGGCGCGCAGCCTGGTGCGCGGCGGGCTCACGACCTTCGCGCGCTTCTCGGTGATGCACGGCAAGGCCAGCGGGCCGGTGTCGACGGGCGATCGCGAAGTGCTCGATGCCCTGCGCACCAACTACGACATGAAGGCCCACACCAGGGGTGATTCCCGGCAGGCCGGCACGCTGACCGACGACTTCGTCGACCGCTTCGCCATCGTCGGCCCGCCCGAGCACTGCATCGAGCGCCTGAAGGAGCTGCAGGCTCTCGGCCTCGACAAGGTGGCGATCAGCGGCGCGACGCGAGGGGCTGCGGAAGAAGATGCCGCCGTCGGGCGAAAGCTTGTAGTCGGAAAGGTGTTGCCTGGTTTGCGGCATTGAGCTGGGCCGATAGGACACGGCGTTTGGGTGCCATCGCCGCCGACCGGAAGCATCCACGGGTTGTACAATCTATGTACAAATCTATTCCCTTGCAGATACCTTTGAGTTCCGTACGTTAAGGCTACGCCGTAGAAGATTTGCTAGCCGGCGTTGCAAGGAAACCATGGCTCTCGCGAACGTCTATGTGCAAGTCTACGGTCAGCTTGCGCAATTCTTTGAAGAAATCTGCAAAGGCCACCTTGCTCAAATCATCGTAGAGAAGTGGCAGTTCTTTGAAGACATCGTTCCTTCTCAGCATTGGCTGAAGCAACGAATGGACGAAATGGAAAAATCAAGAAACTTTATCGCGCACAGTCGTACGCTGTTGCCGTCGGAATTTCAGCGAATGTACATGTATATCGCAGATTGGAATCGTGTCATTGGCCTCTAATCTGTTTAGCGCCAGATTTTCTTGCCGCTGCCCGGCAGCCCAAGCTCGCTCCACATCGCATCGACCTTGTCGATGACAGCCTGCTCCATGCATATCTGGCGGCCCCATTCGCGGTTGGTCTCGCCCGGGAACTTGTCGGTAGCGTCGAGGCCGATCTTCGAGCCCAGGCCCGACACGGGGCTCGCGAAGTCGAGATAGTCGATCGGCGTGTTCTCGATAACGGTGATGTCGCGCGCCGGGTCCATGCGCGTGCTCATGGCCCACATCACGTCCTTCCAGTTGCGCGCGTCGATGTCGGCGTCCACCACGATCACCCACTTGGTGTACATGAACTGCCGCAGATAGCTCCACACGCCCATCATCACGCGCTTGGCGTGGCCGGCATAGGCCTTCTTCATGGAGACCACGGCGATGCGGTAGGAACAGCCCTCGGGCGGCAGCCAGAAATCGACGATCTCGGGGAACTGCTGCTGGAAGAGGGGGATGAACACCTCGTTCAGCGCCTCGCCCAGCACGCTGGGCTCGTCGGGCGGCCGGCCGGTGAAGGTCGAGAGATAGATCGGATGGCGCCGCATGGTGATGGCGCTGATGGTGAACACCGGGAAGCGCTCGACGCTGTTGTAGTAGCCCGTGTGGTCGCCGTAGGGGCCTTCGTCGCCGTAGTCGTCGAGGCTGACATGGCCCTCGAGCACGATCTCCGCCTCGGCCGGCACCTTCAGCGGCACCGTCTTGCAGTCGACCAGCTCGACCTTCTTGCCGCGCAGCAGGCCCGCGAACTGGTACTCCGACAGCGTGTCGGGCACCGGCGTCACGGCGGCCAGGATGGTGCCGGGATCGGCGCCGATCACGGCCGCCACCGGCAGCGGCTCGCGCTTGCCCGAACCTTTCCAGCGCTGGTGATGCTGCGCGCCGCCGCGATGTTTCAGCCAGCGCATCAAGGTCGTGTTCCTGCCCGTTACCTGCAGGCGATAAATGCCGAGGTTGAAACTGTCCTGCCTGTCGCCCCCCTTGGCGTTTGGCGGGTTGGGGCCCTGGGTGACGACCAGCGGCCAGGTGATGAGCGGTGCGGGCTCGCCAGGCCAGCAGGTCTGGATGGGCAGGCGGCCAAGATCGATGTCGTCGCCCGTCAGCACGATCTCCTGGCAGGGCGCGCTGTTGGTGGTCCGCGGCTTCATCGCCATCACGGTGCGCAGCATGGGCAGCATGTCGAGCGCTTCGCGCCAGCCGCCGGGCGGCTCGGGCTGGCGCAGGAAGGCCAGCGTCTCGCCGACCTGGCGCAACTGGCTGGGCTCGCGGTCCATGCCCCAGGCGACGCGCTCGACCGTGCCGAACAGATTGACCAGCACCGGGATGTCCGAGCGCGTGCCGTCGGCCCGCACCACGTTCTCGAACAGCACCGCCGGGCCCTTCTCGGCCAGCAGGCGGGTCTGGATCTCTGTCATCTCCAGGCGCGGCGAGACCGGCGCCTTGACGCGTACCAGCCGGCCGCTTTGTTCCAGCCGGGCGATGAAGTCCCGGAGCGAGGCGTAGGGCATCCTGGGGTTGTCCTTTAGAGTGGTGCCTGCATGAGATCAAACACCATTCCGGCGGAGTTCGAGGACCTGCTGAACGCCTCCGGGCAGCGCGTCCTTGCCGGCACGCACGCGCTGTGCGGCGCGCTGGCCAATCCGCGGGTTCGTTTCCTGGCGCGTCACGATCTCTTGGACCGCGCCAAAGTCGAGCGCGTGCGGTGCGCATTGGAGCGGTCGCTCAAGGACGAGCTCGAGCCGATGGAGCGTCCGATTCCGCCGGAGAGCATCTCCGACATGCGCCACGACTACGGCGAGCTGCTGCCCAAAACCAGCCGCGCGCGCACGATCTACTTCGAGAGCCGGCGCGAGCCCGGCGTGAAGGCGGCGGAGCGGATCGGCTTGGCGCGCATGATGCGATCGGCCTCGTTCCGCGCCTTCGCCGAAGCGCTGGCCGGCCGGCGCCTCGCCGTGAACTGGGGGCTGCAGGTGCTGCGCTACGGCGCGGGCGACTATGCTGGCCCGCACAACGACCACCATCCCGAGAACAAGGATGCGCGCTCGGGCTACATCGATCTGCATGTCAGCCTGTGCGCGCCCGAGGTCGCGCATCAATGGCTGGTCTACAGCCGCGCCGGCCATTTCAGCGAGATCGTGTCGATGGCGCAGCCGGCGACGGTGACAGCCTACCGTCTGCCGTTCTGGCACTATACGACGCCGCTTGTGGCCAAACGTGGCAAGGATGCGGCACGCTGGGTCTTGCTGGGCACCTTCCTCTACAGCTGAGGCAACCATCGCCGCCGGCCGGTCGTTTGGCGGGCATGCAACAGCACCTGCAACGCCACCTCGAACACCTCCATTTCCCCAACGAAGGCACCTCCTACCGGCAGGCCCGCAATGCCTTGCTGGAAGAGGAGATGGAGCTGCGCCGGCACATCGAGCGTGTCGCCCAGCAGCGCCGCGCGCTGCCCAAGGGTGGCGAGATTCCCGAGGACTATGTCTTCGAGGGCAGACGTCCCAGCGGCAGGTCCGGGCGCATCAAGCTTTCGGAGCTGTTCGCGCCGGGCAAGGACACGCTCGCGGTTTACAGCTTCATGTTCGGGCCGGAGCGTGCCGAACCATGCCCGGGCTGCACGCACTTCCTCGACGCGGCCGATGGCGCGGTGCTGCATGCCGCCGAGCGCATCAACTTCGTCGTTGTCGCGAAATCGCCGCTGAAGCGTCTGCTCGATCTCGCCAAACAGCGCGGCTGGCAACATCTGCGCTTGCTGTCGACGGCCGGCAATACCTACGACCAGGACTACTACGGCGATTCGACGGCCCTGTCAGAAGCGATGCGTGACCAGCAGGAGTTCAAGCCCGGCGAAGAGTGGGACATGCCCATCCTGAACGTGTTCCGGCGGGAAGAGGACGGAACGATCCGGCACTTCTGGGCCTCGGAGCTGCTATACGTGCCGGCCGAGCCCGGCCAGGAGTATCGCCACAACGACCTTCTCGACCCGTTGTGGAACATGTTCGACGTCACGCCGGAAGGCCGCGGCAACTTCCAACCGAAGGTCCACTACTGATCCGACTCTTGCCGGAGCGCGGACCTCCAGGTCCGCATCATGAATCATGAGCGGACCTGGAGGTCCGCGCTCCGGCATGAGCTCTATCGGAAGCCGATCGGCACGACGCTGATGGAGTTCTGCGGGCTGCCCTCGATGATACGGTCGGTATAGGTGAGATAGACCAGCGCCTTGCGCCTGGGATCCCAGAAGCGCACGACCTGCGTGGTCTTGAAGACCAGCGAGGCGCGCTCGCTGAACACCTCGTGCGGGCTCCTGACCTTCTCGGCCTTGGCGACGTCGATCGGCGCCACCTGATGGCAGGAGATCGAGGCATAGGGCGGATCCTCGGCAAGGCCCAGCGCGCCCTTGATGCCGCCGGTACGGGCGCGCGAGATGTAGCAGGTGACGCCCGGTATGTCGGGATCGTCGAACGCCTCGACGACGATCTTGTCGTTGGGGCCAAGCCACTTGAAGCGATAGCCGACCGAGCCGATGTCCTCGGCCCATGCCGGCAGCGCCAGCAACGACAGAAGGGTGACGAGAAGTGTTCGGCGCATGATCCGCTGCTCCTTCGGAGTCAGGCGGCGCGCAATCCTTCCTTGGGAACCTCGCCGCCGGCTTCCTTCACCGCTTCACGATACTCCTTTTCGGAGCTGAAGGGCGCGACCTTGGGATAGTCCTTCTTACGGCCGGGCCGGATGTTGCCGGTCGAGGGCTCGACGATCAGCAGCTCGCCCTGGCGGCCGAGCAGCGGGATTTCGCGCTTCCAGCGCGAATAGACCCGACGTGCCGAGGCGGAGAAATCGACGTAGGTGGTGAACTCGCTGTGGTCCTTGACGAACAGCGCCTCGTAGGTGGCGATGAACTGCTCGACGAAGGCGCGGTCGACGATCTCGAGATTGGACATCATCCAGCAGCGATCCTCGAACACCCAGTAGGTGCCGATGCCGACGAATTCCTTCTGCCGCGTCAGGTAGGGATAGAAGGGGAAACCGCGGCAGGCGATGGTGCGGTTGTCGCGCTCGCAATGGCGCGCGCCCTTGCAATGGATGGCCATGCAGTCGCTGGTGAGCTCGGCCACGATCTGCTTGGTGGCATAGTCGTACGGCTTGAATTTCGACCACAGGTCGGTGCGGGTCTTCAGCAGGTCGAACTCGACCTTGTGCACCACGGGCACCGCGTTCTGCGTCGAGCAGCACACCGGCTCGCCGCCATTGAGGGGCGCGCACTTGCGGCCGCAATCGAAGCGCGACACCGGCGCGGTGAAGCCCTCGTAAAGAGTGGCGAAATCCTGTGGCTTGATGGTTGCCTTGGGCATGGCCACGCGGTGTTACTCGAAATGATTATGAAAGAACAGTTAAGGAATTGTGGCGGCCCTGGCTAGGCCCGTGGCTATGGATGAGGCAGCACCTGCCAGACCACGGTCTCGCGCCTGCCGCGGTTCTCGAGCTGAAGGGATGTGGGAATCTCATAGCGCGCGCGCTCTAGGAGCCCTTGGGCGCTGAAGTAGTTGCGCCCAGGATCGCCGAGCAGCACCAGGCGGCCGAGCCGTGCGTGGCTGCGTAGCCAGGCCAAGGCACGCGCCGACATGTCGCGCTCGTAGCAGACGTCGCCTGCGATCACCACGTCGGCGGCAGGGGCTCCATCGGGGCCGGCCAGCCAGTCCTCGACGCTGATTGCGAACGCCAGCCCGTTGGCCTTGGCGTTCAGTTGGGCCGCCACCAGCGACAGGGCATCGATGTCGTTGGCGATCACGGAGGTCGCGCCGGCGCACGCCGCCGCCATCGAAGAAACGCCGGAGCCCGCGGCGAAGTCGATCACGCGCTTGCCGCGCACCTGCTCGGGATTGTCCAGAAGATAGCGCGCGATCGCCTGGCCGCCCGGCCAGCAGAAGGCCCAGTAGGGCGGATCGATGTTCTGTTCTTCCAGCCACGCCTCGGTCGCCTGCCAGATCGGCACGTACTCGCTGGCGAGCCACAGCCTGAACTCCGGAACCATGGCCGGCGCCTCGAGTGCCGTGTTGGCGCGGATGAAGCCTTCGGGATCGGCGGGGAGGCGAGACATGGTGTCAGCCGAAGTGGCCGGCGATGACGGCCACCGTCAGCAACACGCCGACCCAGGCGTTGGCCTTGAACTTGGCGAGGCAGTCGGCCGGGTCCTGCGGCTTCAGCAGCGCGATCTGCCAGCCGAAGTGCAGGGCGATCACCAGCAGGAAGGCGAAGTAGTAGGGGCCGAGGCTGGCAAGGTGGCCCGCCAGCGCCCAGGCCAGCAGGGCCAGCGCGGCGAACAGGCTGAGCCATCGCCGTGGCGCCGCGGCAAAACGGCGAGCCGTCGAGCGCACGCCGATGATGGCATCGTCGCGCTGGTCCTGCATGGCATAGATCGTGTCGTAGACCAGGGTCCAGGCGACGCCGCCGACATAGAGCGCGACCGTCGCCCAGGAGAGCGTCCCGGTCACCGCGGCATAGCCCACCAGCGCGCCCCAGCTGAAGGCCAGCCCCAGCACGACCTGCGGCCAGTAGGTGAAGCGCTTCATCGTCGGATAGACCGCGACCAGGACCAGCGACAGCAGCGCCACGCCGCCGGCGAACTTGTTGAGCTTGAACAGGATCGCGACCCCCACGGCCGACTGCAGCACCATCCAGATCAGCGCGTTGCGCAGCGTTACCTCGCCGGCGGGCAGCGGCCGGCCGTGCGTACGCTCGACCTGGGCATCGACCTTGCGGTCGACGATGTCGTTCCAGGTGCAGCCCGCACCGCGCATGACGAGCGCGCCGAGCGCGAACAACGCCATCCAGCCGCCCAGCCGGCCCCACTCCGGCGCCGCGCCCAGTGCCGCCGACCACCAGCAAGGCAGCATCAGGAGCCAGATGCCGATCGGCCGGTCCCAGCGCGCCAGCCGGCCGTAGGGCCGCGCCCAGGGCGGCAGGTAGCGAAGCGACCAGTGCTGTCGGTTGATGTCGGTGAAGCCGGTTGTCCGCTCGGCGGTCATGGCGGCATCATGCAGCGATGACCGGCCAAACTCCATGAGCCTCTCGCGCCTGTTCGTCGACCACGACCTCGGCCCCGGCGTCGAAGCGCCGCTTGACGAGGCACAGGTCCATTACCTGCGTCACGTCATGCGCCGGCCCGACGGCGCGTCATTGCTGCTGTTCAACGGCCGCGACGGCGAATGGCGTGGCACGCTGGAGGGCCGCGGCAAGAAGGCCGCGGTCGCGCGCATCGCCGAGCGCACGCGCGAGCAGGCGGTCGAGCCCGACATCTGGCTCTGCTTCGCGCCCCTGAAGCGCGCGCGCATCGACTACGTGGCGGAGAAGTCGACCGAACTCGGTGTCGCCGTCCTGCAGCCGGTCGTGACCCATCACACCATCGTCGAGCGCGTGAATGTCGAACGCCTGCGCGCCAATGCCGTCGAGGCGGCCGAGCAGACCGAGCGGCTGAGCGTACCCGAGGTTCGAGCCCCCATGGAACTCGGCCGGCTGCTGGGTGACTGGCCGACGGGCCGTCGTTTGTTGGTCTGCGACGAGACCGGCAGCGGCCCGCCCATCGCCCAGGCCCTGGCCGGCCTCGACGACGCGGCCCGCTCGGCGCCATGGGCGATCGTGATCGGGCCCGAGGGCGGGTTCGACGCGGCCGAGCTTTCGAGCCTCAGTCGCATAAAAGATGTGATGGCAGTTGGACTGGGGCCACGCATCCTGCGCGCCGATACGGCGGCTCTTGCAGCGCTCGCCTGCTGGCAGGCACTGGTCGGTGACTGGCAGCGGCCGACACCCCGTCTGCACGCCGATTACTGCACATCCCGCGGCATCGTCTGACCGCTTGCGCTCGCCCCCGTCGGTGTGAGACAGGGGGAGTTGAACATCATGAACCAGCCGCGTGCTCGCGTGAGAATAGCTCATGCGGCCGCGCCGCTCCCGGCCCTGACCAAGCCGCGGGCGAGCCAGGGAGTAGAAGATCGAATGTCCGCACCACCGTCGGGCGGCGGCGCGCCGATCGAGAATCGGCGGCAGCTGATCGAATACTTCGCGGCCGGCAACAAGCCCCGTGCCAACTGGCGCATGGGTACCGAGCACGAGAAGTTCGGCTTCCACAAATCGAACCTGAAGCCGTTGGCCTATGACGGGCCGGGCGGCATCCGCGCCATGCTGGACGGCATGACGCGGTTCGGCTGGGAGCCGGTCACCGAGGGCAACAACACGATTGCGCTGAAGCGCGACAGTGCCAGCGTCACGCTCGAGCCCGGCGGCCAGTTCGAGTTGTCGGGCGCACCGCTCGAGACGCTGCACGAGACGGCGGCCGAGAGCCAACAGCACATCGACGAGGTCAGTCAGGTCGCGGGCGAGATCGGCGCGGCCTTCATCGGTCTCGGCTTCGCGCCGGAATGGACGCGCGAGGACATGCACTGGATGCCCAAGGGTCGCTACAAGATCATGGGCGCGTACATGCCCAAGAAGGGCAAGCTCGGTCTCGACATGATGCTGCGCACCTGCACCGTGCAGACCAACCTCGACTTCGACTCCGAAGCCGACATGGTGAAGAAGTTCCGTGTCTCGCTGGCGCTGCAGCCGCTGGCCACCGCGCTGTTCGCCAACTCGCCCTTCAAGGAGGGTAAGCCGGCCGGCTTCAAGAGCTATCGCAGCCACATCTGGACCGACACCGACCCCGACCGCTGCGGCATGCTGCCCTTCGTGTTCGAGCCGGGCTTCGGCTTCGAGCGCTATGCCGACTACATGCTCGACGTGCCGATGTATTTCGTCTACCGCGACGGCAAGTACATCGATGCCTCGGGCCAGAGCTTCCGAGATTTCCTCAAGGGCAAGCTGCCGGCACGGCCTGGCGAGCTGCCGACCGTCAACGACTGGGCCGACCATGTCACCACGGCCTTCCCCGAGGTGCGGCTGAAGCGCTACCTGGAGATGCGCGGCGCGGATTCGGGGCCGTTGCCGGCGCTGAATGCATTGCCGGCCCTGTGGGTCGGGCTGCTCTACGACCAGAGCGCGCTCGACGCCGCCTGGGATCTGGTGAAGGACTGGACGATCGCCGAGCACGACTTCCTGCGCGCCGAGACACCGAAAACCGGCCTGGCCACGATGTTCCGTGGGCGCAGCCTGACTGAATGGGCGCGCGAGGTAGTCGAGATCGCCCATGCCGGCCTGCGCGCCCGCAAGCGGCTGGACGCCCACGGCAACGACGAGACGACCTATTTGGCGCCGCTCGACCGCGCGGTGGCGAGCGGGCTGGCCCCGGCCGACGAACTGCTGGCCAAGTGGCAAGGCGAGTGGAAGGGCTCCTTCGTCCCGCTGTTCCGCGACCACGCCTACTGAGATACTGTCGAGCCCATGCTCGACCGCTGTGACCGCGTCCAGATCGCCGTGCACGACGCCGCCAAGGCGGCCCAGCGCTTCGGCCAGCTCCTGGGCAGCGTCGTGGCGCGCCGCGACAACAGCCGCCATCTCGGCGCCAAGCGCACGATCCTGGCGGTCGGCGAAAGCGAGTTCGAGCTTTGCGAGGCCGACGGCGCGGGGCTGACCCAGGATTTCCTGGCCAGGCGCGGCGAGGGGCTGATGACGGCAGGCTACTGCACCGCCGACCTCGACAGCATGGCCAAGCGCTGGGAAGGGCTGGGCGTGGCCTACGACCGCGACGCCGAGCAGCTCTATCTCTCGGCCAAGACGACCTTCGGCCTGCCGATCGTGATCTCGGAGAGCATCTACCGGCGGCGGGTCGGGCCGGTGTCGTTTCTCTACGAGACGACCAATACGCTGGCGAGCGACTGGCGCCGGGTGGCGGCGGTCTATGCCGGCCTGTTCGGGCTCGATCCGGCGCGTTTCAGCGAGATCGGCAGCGAGCGCTTCGGCTATGTCGGCACGCTCACCCTGTTCGATCCGCCCAACCGGCTCGATCGCATCGAGCTCAGCCAAGTGACCGACGACGCCCACGCCATGGGCCGCTTCGTCAGGAAGCACGGCGATTCGCTGTATATGTGCTACGTCGAGGTCCATGACTGGCCGGCGGTGCGCGGCCGCCTGCTCGAGGCCGATGCGCGCTACACGCCGCGCGGCGGGGATCCTGCGACTGATCCCGACGGCGGCTGGGTGCATCCCAAGGAGCTGCATGGGCTGCTGCTCGGCATCTCGCGCACGGGACTTGCTTGGGATTGGTCGGGTCGCGAGGAGCTGGTGCCGCCGGTATGAAACGTCGTTCGTTCGTCTTCGCGCTGGCCGCTGTGGGACCGCTGGCCGCGCACGCCCAGCCCGCCGAGTGGCAGACCATCGTCGGGCGCGACCTGCGCTTCCGGCTGGAGATGCCGGCCCCTGCCACCGAGACCAAGTCAGGCGAAAAGGAGAAGGGCCACGCTTCGGAGCGCGTCGCCTGGGCCTCCAAGCGCGACGGCGAGATGTTCGACTTCGACTATGTCGACTACCAGCCCGGCTGGTTCTCCGAGCGCGATTCCAAGCAGATGGCGCGCGACCTCGGCCGCGGCGAGGCCGAGAAGGCTTTTCCGCGGGCGACGTTCAAGTACGTGCGCGACGAGCCCATCACCCTGCAGGGCTGGGACGGCTATGCCCTCGACATCGAGGACGCCCAGGGCGCCCTCGTCCAGATGCGCACCTACATCGTCAAGGACCGGCTCTACCGCCTGCTGGTCACCGCCAAGAACAACGAGGCGTCCAAGGCGGCAGCCCAGCGCTTCCTAGACTCCCTGCGATTGGCCGAGACGCGGCCGTCGTAGTCTTGCCGGGCCGCGGGCCTCCAACGCTCAATCGACCGAAGGTCGATTGAGCTCTCCGCGCTCATAGTCTTTGTCTTCCGGACCGCGCGCATCTTGCGCGCTCAGACGCGCATGTGAATGCGCTCCATGAGCGAGCCGGAGGCTCGCGGTCCGGAAGAGCATGACCATGATCGGGCCGAAGGCCCGCGGTCCGGCGAGACGTATTGCCAAGGCCTGTTTCCCCCGCCACAGTTGCCCCGATTCAGTTGGTATGAGTTGGGAGGCCACGCGTAGAGCAGTCGACGCCGTGCCCGTTTGCGCGGCGCATGGGAGGAAACGACATGAAAATCCGAACGGGATGGTTCATCCCGGCCGCCTTGGCGGCCGCACTGTTGGCAACCGGTTCCGCCTGGGCGCAGAAGCCCGGCGGGGTGCTCAAGATCCAGCACATGGACACGCCGCCCAGCGCCTCGATCCACGAGGAGGCGACCATCTCCACGGCCGTCCCGTTCATGGGCCTCTACAACAACCTCGTCATGTTCGATCAGCACGTCGCCAAGAACAGCTTCGAATCGATCGTGCCCGACCTTGCCACCAAGTGGGTGTGGAGCGCCGACGGCAAGCAGCTCGTCTTCACCCTGCGCCAGGGCGTGAAATGGCATGACGACAAGCCGTTCACCGCCAAGGACGTGCAATGCACCTTCGAGCTGCTGCTGGGCAAGGGCAAGCTCCGGCGCAACCCGCGCGGGGCCTGGTACGGCAACGTCGAGAAGGTGACGGCCACCGGCGATTTCGAGGCCACCTTCCAGCTCAAGGAGCGGCAGCCCGCGCTGCTGGCGCTGCTGGCCTCGGGCTACACGCCGATCTATCCCTGCCATGTCCCGTCGGCGGACATGCGCCGCAAGCCGATCGGCACCGGGCCGTTCAAGCTCGCCGAGTTCAAGATGAACGAGGGCATCAAGCTGGTGAAGAACCCCGACTACTGGAAGCCGGGACGGCCCTATCTCGACGGCATCGAGTACACCATCATCGCCAACCGCTCGACGCGCATGCTGGCCTTTGCCAGCGGCAAGTTCGACATGACCTTCCCGACCGATCTCACGGTGCCGTTGTACAAGAGCATGATGCACGACGCGCCGCACGTGAAGTGCACCATGCGGGATACGGGTGTCAGCACCAATCTCATCGTCAACCGTGAGTCGCCGCCATTCGACAACCCGAAGATCCGCCGCGCCCTGGCCCTCACGCTAGATCGCCAGGCCTTCATCGACATCCTGAGCGAGGGCGAGAGCCGCATGGGCGGCGCCATGTTGCCCCCGCCCAGCGGCGTGTGGGGCATGCCGCCGGAGATGCTGAAGTCCATCGTCGGCTACGACAACGTGGCCGCCAATCGCGAGAAGGCGCGAGAGCTCATGACGGAGGCGGGCTATGGTCCCGACAAGCTCCTGAAGGTCAAGGTCAGCACGCGCAACATCGCGCCCTTCCGCGATCCCGCGGCCATCCTGATCGACCATCTCAGGCACGTCTATGTTGACGGCGAGCTCGAGGTGATCGACACCGCGATCTACTACAATCGGGTGTTCAAGAAGGACTACACGGTGGCGCTCAATCTCACCGGCTCGGCGGTCGACGACCCTGATGTGACCTTCTTTGAGGGCTATGCCTGCGGTTCGCTGCGCAACTACAACAACTACTGCGACCCTGAGATGACCAAGCTGTTCGAGGCGCAGTCGCGCGAGGTCGACCAGAAGAAGCGCCTGAAGATGGTGTGGGAGATCGACCGCAAGCTGCAGGAGGATATCGCCCGCCCGATCATCGCCCACAACCGCGCCGCCGGCTGCTGGCAGCCCTACGTCAAGGGCGTGGTCCTGCACAGCAACAGCATCTACAACGGCACGCGCTTCGAGGACGTGTGGCTGGATAAGTAGTCTTCCGGACCGCGCGCTTCCAGCGCGCTCATGATCATGAGGCACGCAAGCAGGTCGCGGTATACCGCGACCCAGCGCGCGGTCCGGAAGAGCATGATCTGGGCTACGGCGCGATCATCTTGTAGACGCGCGCCGCGGTGCCGCTGTAGAGCGCCGTCTTCTCCGCGGTCGAGGCGCTCTTGGTGATGATCTTGAAGGCGTTCCACAGCTCGGTGTAGCCGCACGACTGCTTGTCGGGCGGGAAGTTGCTCTCGAACATGCAGCGATCCGGGCCGAACAGCTCGACGCAGGTCTCGATGTAAGGCTTCCACGCCGCGGCCAGCTCCTGCGACGAGGGCGGTGCGTCGCGGAAGTGGAAACCGAGGCCGAACGAGGTCATTCCCAGCCCGCCCAGCTTGACGTTCACGTTGGGGCACCCGGCGAGGTCCTGCATGTTCTTCTTCCAGACCGGAATCGTCTCCACCTGCTTGCCGGCATACTGGCCGACCCCGAGGTGGCCGCCGACATGATCGACGATGATGGTCTGGCCGGGGAAGGCTCGCGCGATATCCAGGAGGTCGGGAAGCTGCGGAAAGAAATGCCAGGAATCGAAGGTGAGCCCGAGCTTGCCGAGCTCGGCGAAGCCTTCGCGGAACTTTGGATCGAGCAGGCGGTGGCGGGGGGTCGACCGCGAGACATGCTTGCCCGCCGCGCCCTCGTCCCACGACGTGCCGTAGCGCACGCCGCGGAAACGGTTGCCGGCCACGGCGATCTCGGCTTCCAGCACTTCGCGCACGCGGGCGCCCAGCATCAGGTCCGCCCAGCCTATGATCGCCTCGCAGACGCGCGTCTTGCCGTACTGGCCCGACGCGCTCATGGCGGCGATGCCGTTCACGAACTCGACCTCGCCCACGGGCTTCATCTCGTCGGGCCCAGCGGCCCGGAACATCGCCTGACATTCCAGGAACACCGTCGAGACGATGTTGTGCCCGCCGCCGATGTCGGCCAGCAGCTCGGGCAGGAAGTAGCGGCCGCGGTCGCGGTGCGGGGCGTCCCACAGGTGATGATGCGGATCGATGATCGGCAGGTCGGGCTCCAGCGCCGTTTCCGACGGCCGCTTGGCCAGCCAAGCTGCGAGATCGGCACTGTTCCGATGGATCAGTCCGCGATATTCACCGTCGGCCATGCTTGTTTCCTCCTCTTAGGGGCAAGCCTACGGCAGGAGCGGAGAGCAGAGCATGCGGATTTGCGTATACGGGGCAGGCGCCATCGGCGGCAATTTCGCGGCGCGACTGGCAGCGGCCGGCAACGAGGTCTCGATCGTGGCGCGCGGCGCGCATCTCGAGGCGATCCGCGCGCGCGGCCTCACCCTGATGGCCGGCGACAGAAAGATCGTGGCCAAGGTGAAGGCATCCGACCGATCGGCCGATCTCGGGCCGCAGGATGCCGTGCTGGTGACGCTGAAGGCCTCCGGCCAGCACGTGCTTGCCGGCAACGTCGAGCCCTTGCTCGGCCCCGACACCGCCGTCGCCTTCGTGCAGAACGGCATTCCCTGGTGGTACGGCCACGGGCTTTCCAAGTCGCGCCCGCCGACGCCCGATCTCAGCCGTCTCGACCCCGATGGTGCGCTTGCCAAGGCGGTCGGCATGCACCGCGTGGTGGGCGCGGTCGTGAGCTCGCCCAACCATGTGATCGAGCCGGGCGTGGTCGAGAACGAGGTGCCCGACCGCAATATCCTCTGGGTCGGCGAGCCGGACGATCGTCCCAGCCCGCGCATCGAGGCGTTGCGTGCCGCGCTCAAGGCGGCCGGCATCGCTTCGCCCGCGACCACCGACATCCGCTACGAGATCTGGCACAAGCTGATGGCCAACCTCACCGGCTCGACGGCCTGCCTGGTGACGGGGCAGCCCGTCCATGTCCAGAAGATGCCCCTGGTCAACCGCCTGTCGCGGCGCGCCCATGCCGAAGCGCTGGCCGTCGCCGCCGCCCACGGCGTCGTCCTCGACGACCATCCGGACGAGCGTTACGGGCCGAAGCGCGTCTACACCAGCCACCGGCCGTCGATCCTGCAGGACTACGACCTCGGCCGACCGATGGAGATCGAAGCGATCGTGCGTGCGCCGGTCGCCTTCGCGCGCAGCGCCGGCATCGACACGCCGACGCTGGATGCCATCGAATCGATCTGCGTGACCTTGGCCCACGCCAAGGGCCTTTACGCGCCCTGGTAGGCTGGAGCGACAAACGGGATCGCGTTCGTCGCGTCTCTCCGGAAATTCCCGCAAGCCATTGATGTCCCTGCTCCTTCGGCACTGGCGGCCGCCGGGCGATGTCGCGTGGATCGCGACAGAAACGACATTGCGTGTTCCTCGGTGTGCGGCGAAGGAGGGTTTCCGCCCTTTCCGCCCTTTCCGCCGGTCGTATCGTAGTGGTGCCTCGGAAGCCAACCCACTACCGATTGGGCTCGCCGGCGAATTCGGATCGTTACGCAAGTTTCGCTATTGGTTTTTCGAACGCGGAAAAGCTTACAGCCTTGCCGCTCTGGCTGCCGCGCAGCCGGACAGGCCGCCACGGCTTCGGCCGGGCGCGATGGTATCGGATGAACGATGCATAGAGCAGAGCCGCCGGGAGGCGAGCGCAAGGCCAATATAACTGAGGTGATTTCACTTGTCAACTACGGTTCTTACCGGCAGTTTCGTTTTCGCGACTTTTTGGGCTCCATGGAGGGCCACGGTTGGCGGTCCCGTTGCCAGCAATGCTGTCACTGCGTCGTCGGACCTCGATTGGTTCGACGTTCGACTCGTCAAATCCTCTGTGACGACGCTGCCAGGCGCGCGCTAGGATTGGCGGAACGTCACAGCAAGCGAGGAAACGCCATGAAACCCAGGATCATGCGCGCCGCTGCCCGTCCGACAGCCAAGGCGGAGCCGGCCAACTTCGTCGGCACGGTCCTTTCCGATCCGGTGTTCGCTCCCGAGGGGCCCTCGCGCCTGCGCGCTTCGCGCGTGTCGTTCATGCCGGGCGGCCGCACCAACTGGCACAAGCACGCCGTCGGCCAGATCCTCTACGTGCTCTCGGGCGTCGGCCGCTACCAGCTCGAGGGCGAGCCGGTGCAGGAGATCCGGCCGGGCGACACGGTGGTGATCCCGCCCAACGCACGCCACTGGCATGGTTCGGCGCCCGAAACCATGATGGTCCATCTCGCCATGTCGGAGACCAACGAGAAGGGCGAGGCGACGACCTGGTTCGAGCCGGTGAGCGACGCCGACTACGCCAAGGCGCCGGCTAAGGCTTAGCCGTCGTCGCGACCGGAGCGAAGCGGAGTAGCGGACCTTCTCTCAGCCACTCCGCGGCACGGTGATTTTGATCAGTTGACGGCCGATCTGGCTGAGAAGCCACCGGCCGGTGCATGCACTGCTGTCAGTGGTGCGAGGATTTCCCGCCTTTCCCGCCTTTTCCGCCAGCTGTTTTCATGGACCGCACCCCCCTTGTCGGTTGGGCCTCTTTCCGAATTCGGATAGGTACGCAAGTTTCGCTATTGGAATCGCCGCCTCGGAGAGTCGGAGCCCCGCGTCCGTCCCGTCCGGGCAAGCGGCCGGACGGGCGGGCGGCGCGCGGTGTCTGCCACAGCCTTTTGGTCTCGGATCAAACGATGCATAGAGCGGCAACGCGGGGAAGCAACGCAACGGGTCGATATTATAACTCAAGTATGTTCATGTCAACAACTGCGGTCTGGGACTGCCAGTTTCGTTTTCGCGAGTTTTTTCGCACCGTAACGGGCCCCATCTGGCGGGTCGTCCGGACGCCGCCGCCACTGCTTGTGTCGCCGAGCCGCGCGGGCCAGCCATTGCTTTCAGCGCCGGCACGAGGCTCCGACGGAGATCCTAGCCGGTCGCGGTTCCGCCGACCGTCAAGGCATCGATGCGCAGCGTCGGCTGGCCGACGCCGACCGGCACGCCCTGGCCATCCTTGCCACAGGTGCCGATGCCGGGATCGAGCGACATGTCGTTGCCAACCATGCCGACCTTGGTCAGCGCCTCGGAGCCCGCGCCGATCAGGGTCGCGCCCTTGACCGGCGCGGCGAGCTTGCCGTCCTCGATCAGGTAGCCCTCGGTCACGGTGAACACGAACTTGCCCGACACGATGTCGACCTGGCCGCCGCCGAAATTGGCGCAGTACAGGCCCTTCTTCACCGAGGCGATGATCTCCTGCGGGTCTTTGTCGCCGGCCAGCATGAAGGTGTTGGTCATGCGCGGCATCGGCGCATAGGCGTGGCTCTGGCGCCGGCCGTTGCCGGTCGGCTTGACGCCCATCAGGCGCGCGTTCTGGCGGTCCTGCATCAGGCCGACCAGGCGGCCGTTCTCGATCAGCACATTGCGCTGGGTCGGCGTGCCCTCGTCGTCGATGGTGAGCGAGCCGCGACGGTCGGCGAGCGTGCCGTCGTCGACCACGGTGACGCCCGGCGAGGCGATCATGTCGCCCATCATCTTGCTGAAGACCGAGGTCTTCTTGCGATGGAAGTCGCCTTCCAGCCCGTGGCCGACGGCTTCGTGCCACAGCACGCCCGACCAGCCCGAGCCCAGCACCACCGGCATCTCGCCGGCCGGCGCCGGCACCGACTGCAGGTTGACCAGCGACTGCCGGATCGCCTCGTCGGCCTCGCGCTTCCAGTATTCCGGCTTGAAGATGTCGCCGTAGGCGGCGCGCCGGCCCGAGCCGGTGCTGCCGGCCTCCATGCGGCTGCCGTCGGCGCAGACCACGCTGACGTTCAGCCGCACCAGCGGGCGGACGTCGGCGGCGCGCCAGCCGCCGGCCTTGATGATCTCGACCACCTGCCACGAGCCCGACAGCGAAATCGAAACCTGGCGCGCCTTGGGCTCCTTGCCGCGCACATAGGCGTCGATCTCCTGCAGGAGCGCCACCTTCCTGGCGAAGGCCTCGCCGTCGATCGGATTGTCGTCGGCGTAGAGGAGCTGGTTGGTGCCGCGCGGCGCTTCGCCCATCTCGCCGCTGTGGCCCGCGCGCACGGCCTTGACGGTGGCGACGGCGCGCTTCAGCGCCTGCTCGTCGAGGGCCGAGGCATGGGCGAAGCCCGTCGCTTCGCCCGCGACGCTGCGCAGGCCGAAGCCCTGCGTGGTGTCGAACGAGGCGCTCTTCAGCTTGCCGTCGTCGAACGACAGGCTCTCGCTCTGCTCGTACTCGAGGAACAGCTCGCCGTCGTCGCAGCCGGCCAGCGCGTCGTCGACCATCTTCTCCGTCTTGCGACGGTCGAGACCGCCCCCCTTGCCCCCATGGCCGAAGAACAGGTTGTCGGCGGTGGCGAGATGGTTGATCGGCTTGGCCATGAACGGCTCCTTATGCGCGCGTCTTTGGAGCGCGGACCTCTGGTCCGCTCATGCTCTTCTGGACCGCGCGCATCTTGCGCGCTCATGAACCGTGAGCGAGCCGGAGGCTCGCGGTCCGGAAGACCATGAGGCTCTTCAGACGACGAGGACGATCTTGCCAAAATGGGCATTGGCCTTCATGTGCGCAAGCGCCTCGGCGGCCTGCGACAGCGGGAAAGTCCTGTCGATGGGCAGCGACAGCTTGCCCGCTTCGATGGCCGGCCACAGGTCGGTGCGGGCCGCCTTGACGATGGCGCGCACCTCCTCGGGGCTGCGCGTGCGGAAGGTCACACCGATGTAATCGACGCGCTTCAGTGCATGCAGGTCGAAGTTGAATTCGCCCTTCATGCCGCCCAGCCGGCCGACATTGACGATGCGGCCGAGAATGGCAGCCGCTTCCATGTTCTGGTTGGCCACGCTCGCCGACACCTGGTCGACGATCAGGTCGACGCCCTTGCCGCCGGTCGCCTCCTTGACCTTGTCGGGCCACGCAGGCTCGCGCGTGTCGAGTGCGAGATCGCAGCCGAACTCTTTCAGCCGGGCGCGGCGGCCGTCGTTGGTCGAGGTCCCCATGACGATCGAGGCGCCCATGTGCTTGGCGATCTGCATGCCTAAAAGGCCGACGCCGGAGCTGGCGCCCTGGATCAGCACCGATTCGCCCTTCTTGAGACGGCCGGCGCCGACCAGGGCGTTGTGCATGGTCTGCACCGCCACCGGCATGCAGGCGGCCTGCTCGTAGGTCATGTTGTTGGCCGGGATCTTGTGGGCGCGGCCGGAATCGGTGACGGCATACTCGGCGAAGCCGCCGGCCGCCGAGCTCATGACACGATCGCCCGGCTTGAAATCCTTGACCTCGCCGCCGACCGCCTCGACCTCGCCGGCGCATTCCAGGCCGACGATGGTGCCCGGGCCGCCGACCGCACCGTGCCGGTTGCCGGCCGCGACCGCGAGATCGGCGCGGTTCAGTGAGGCGGCGCGCACCTTGATCAGGATCTCGTTGGGCTTGGGGGCGGGCTTCGGCGCATCCTTGTATTGGACGCCATTCTCGGTGACGACGGCAGCCTTCATGGGAACCTCCCTGGATCGGAGGTCCCCCATAGCACGACGTGCTAGGGCTGGGCTTCGCCCTTCACGTACTTAGCGACAATCGTTTCGTCCGGCGGATAGTGGTCGGACGCCACCGGCGTGATCCGCGCCTGCACGCATTTCCACGCGCCGCCCTCGCGCACATAGATGTCGGTGTACATTGTCATGCTGACGGTCTCGACGCCGTCCTTCAGGCCGACGCGCTTGTTGGTCGAGCGCACCAGGGCGGTGTCGCCGAACACGTCGATCTTCTCGTCGCGATAGTCGTAGTAGGGGATGCGTTCGGCGTCGAAGCCGGTCGCCCAGGCCTTGAGATAGTCGGCGCGGCTCACCCGGGTGCCGGTCGACGCGATGCAGATGAAGCCCTCGTGCAGGATGGCGTCGTGGCCTGCGACGTCGTTGATGATGAAGTTGTTGATGAACCTGGCGTTCAGGGCGCGCAGCTCCGCCGTCATGGCAGTCCTCCCTTCGTTTGACTAACCATATAACTGGTTAAAAGAAGAGTCCAGACCGATTCCGGCTCGACGATGTGGTTCAATTGGCCGAGCCGATCTGCCGCGCGGCGTTCTCGATCACGGCGGCGACTTCAGCAGCATGCGATTGGTAGACCGAGTGGCTCGCGCCCTCGATGACGTTCACATGGCTGCCGGCCCGCTGGTAGTAGAAGCGTTCGAGGTCCGGATTGATGATCTGGTCGCTGCCGGCGACGATTCCCCAGCTCGGCTTGGTCCGCCACGCGGCGGCGCTGAGCGGCGTGGTGAGGACCTCGGCGGCGGCCGGCACTTGCGAACTCGCCTCGAACGCCGCCTGCTGGCGTGGCAGGTCGGGCGCGAACAGCTTCGGGAAGGCGGAGGGCGCGAGGTAGGTGAAGCCGTCCGGCGTCCTGGCGACAGCCCCGGGGGTCCCGGCGAGGACGCTCGGGACATGCTTGCCGAGGGCGCCTTCGTCCTCGCCGACATCAGGTGCGTGCGCCGCGACATAGACCAGCCCGGCCACCTTCGGATGGACGCCGGCCTCGGTGACGACCGACCCGCCGTAGCTGTGGCCGACGAGAAGCGTCGGCCCGTCCTGCAAGTCGAGGACGCGCCGGGTCGCGGCCACGTCAGCCGCGAACGAGGTCTCGGGCTCCTGAACCTCCGTCACACGGAAGCCCTTGCTGACCAGGATGTCGTGCACGGCACGCCAGCCCGAGCCGTCGACCCGGGCGCCGTGCACCAGTACGACGTTCCGGGCGGGCTCGGCCATTGCCGCGATCGGTGCGGCGAAAGTCAGCAGGGCCGCGAGGGCAGTGACGGCTTGGCGACGTTGGATCGACATGGTGGCACCTCGGCGTTGGTCAGACGTTGCAATCGCTCGGAACGAGCGACGGCATACGTCCAGATCGCACGCAGCGCGCCGGTGGTGCAGCTGGCGATGCGGTTGTGCTCGCCATACCTTCGTATGGATCGGAAACGCCTGGCCTGAACCGAGCGCCGCTAGACGATCTTGCTGCCTCGACCTTGCCAGTAGCGGTCGCGCACCAGGCGCTTGTAGAGCTTGCCCGTGGGATGGCGCGGCAGCTCGACCTCGAAATCGATGCTGCGCGGGCACTTGATGGCCGAGAGGTGCTGGCGGCAGAACGCCAGAAGCTCCTCGGCCAGCGCCGGGCCGGCGTCGGCCATGTCGCGCGGCTGCACGACGGCCTTCACTTCCTCGCCGAAATCGGCGTTGGGCACGCCGAAGACGGCGCAATCCATGACCTTGGGATGGGTGATCAAGAGGTTCTCGGCCTCCTGCGGATAGATGTTCACCCCACCGGAGATGATCATGAAGGCCTTGCGGTCGGTGAGGTGCAGGAAGCCGTCGGCGTCGACGTAGCCCACGTCGCCCAGTGTCGTCCAACCTCGGGCATTGCGCGATTCGGCGGTCTTCCTGGGATCGTTGTGGTACTGGAACGGCCGGCCGTCGGCGAAATAGACGGTCCCGGCCTCGCCCTGGGGCAGCTCCTTGCCGTCCTCGTCGCAGATCTTCAGCGTGCCGACCACGGCGCGGCCGACCGTGCCCTTGTGTGCCATCCATTCGCTGGCGTTGCACATGGTGAGGCCGTTGCCCTCGGTGCCGCCGTAATACTCCCACACGATCGGCCCCCACCACTCGATCATCTTCTCCTTGGTCGGGATGGGGCAGGGCGCTGCGGCGTGGATGGCGCACTTGAGCGACGACACGTCGTATTTCAGGCGGACCTCGTCGGGCAGCTTGAGGAAGCGCACGAACATGGTCGGCACGAGCTGGGTATGCGTGATCCTGTACTTGCCGACCAGCTTCAGGAACTCCTCGGCGTCGAAATGCTCCATGATCACGGAAGTGCCGCCCAGCCGCATGACGCTCATGTTGAAGCGCAAGGGAGCCGCGTGATAGAGCGGCGCCGGCGACAGATAGACCGTGTGGGCGTCCATGCCGTACAGCTTGCGCGTGATGGCAAGCAGCGGATTGTCGTAGTCGATCGGCTGCGGCTCCTGCACCGGCAGCACGCCCTTGGGTCGGCCGGTGGTGCCCGACGAATAGAGCATGTCGTGGCCCGCCGTCTGGTCGGCGATCGGTGTCGCGGGGAAGCGGGCGATCGTTTCCTCCCAGGAGTCGTAGCCCGCGATCGTGCCGTCGATCATGCAGCGGTGCGACACGCCCTTCAGCAGGGGCGCCAGCTCGGCGGCCTTCTCGGCCAGATACTTCGACGTGATGAAGAGCTTGGCGCCGCAGTCGCCGACGATGTAGTCGACCTCCGCGGCGGTCAGCCGTGAGCTGATGGCGGTGTAGATCAGGCCCGAGCGCTGGGCACCCCAGCAGATCTCGAAGAACCGGGCGTTGTTCTCCAGGAACAGCGCCACGTGGTCGC
This sequence comes from Rhodospirillales bacterium, assembly GCA_009377525.1. GTDB lineage: Bacteria > Pseudomonadota > Alphaproteobacteria > Reyranellales > Reyranellaceae > Reyranella. The sequence goes on along the minus strand of WHTW01000041.1, from coordinate 4,259 downwards.
CGGCCTTGAGGCCGAGCGACCGGAATAGTTGCGCGATGCGGTTGGACTGCTGGTCGAGCTGGCGGTAGGTCACCGTCTCGCCGCTGCCGGCCATGATGTAGGCGGGCTTGTCGGGGTACTTTTGAGCGTGAACGTACGGATGCATGTCGAGGCGCATAAAACCGGACGGACAGGGGCCTCGCAAGCGTTGACCCGGTTCCGCCCATCGGCTTTATTCGCACCGCACCAGAGCGTGCCCCCGTGGCGGAATTGGTAGACGCGCCTGACTCAAAAGCAGATAAGCGAAACGCTTAAATACAATAATACTCATATAAATCAACTAGTTGACACGAGACACCCTCCTCACATAGGCTTACACAGTCGTTACACAATTTCACATTTTGGCCCGTCGTGGAGGCCCTCATGACTGAAAAACACGAACTGATGGGAGGGGAGCTGCACGTCTACAAACGTGAGAACAGCACACTGTGGCAATGCTCCACTTTCTTGAACGGTCGCAACTACAGAAAGAGCACGAAGGAAGACAGCCTCTCACTCGCGAAGGAGTTCGCGGAGGATTGGTACCTGGAATTGCGCGGCAAAAGCCGCGCCGGACTCTTGAAGCGTCCCGAGAAGACATTCAACGACGCCGCCGATCGCTTTGAGGCCGAGTACGAGGTCATCACGGACGGGCAACGAAATCCAAAATACGTTCAGCTATTGAAGGATAACTTGCGTGTCTACCTGCGTCCTTTCTTTGGAGAGAAGGGGTTATCGGAGATAACCCCCGCATTGGTGCAGGACTACCGCATCGAGCGCATCCAAAATCCGAAGAAGGTCAAGAACCGCCCCGAAGGTGCCAAGCCGTCCCGCAGCAAGCTTCACTCTGAAATCATCACGCTCCGCCACGTGCTCAAGGCCGCGAACCGGCAGGGCTGGATATCAGCGATCCCCGACGTATCCGCGCCCTACAAAACATCCGGCAAGATCGAACATCGGGCGTGGTTCTCGCCGCAGGAATACCGAACGCTCTATCTGGCAACACGCGAGCGCGCCAAGAACCCGCCTAACAACCGCAACAGGTGGAAGAAGGCCTACAAGAACGACCGCTGGAAGTGGGTCTACGAACAGTTCCATGATTATGTACTCTTCATGGGGAACACTGGCCTTCGGCCAGATGAAGCCGCTCGGCTGGAATTCCGGGACGTTAAGATTGTGAAGGACCGCGACAGCGGAGAAACGATTCTGGAAATCGAAGTGCGCGGCAAGCGCGGTACTGGCCACTGCAAGAGCACCACGGGTGCCGTGCTGCCCTTCCGTCGCTTGCGTGACCGGCCATCGCCCAAGGGCGACAAGCCGACACCTACCGACCTTCTGTTTCCGGGCGGGACGCCCCGCGAACTCATGAATACCGTGCTCGATGAGCTGGGGCTCAAGTACGACCGGGAGGGCAACACCCGTACGTCCTACAGCCTGCGGCACACATACATCTGCATTCGACTGATGGAGGGTGCCGATATCTACCAGATCGCCAAGAACTGCCGGACCAGCGTTGAGATGATCGAGAAATTCTACGCGTCCCACCTGAAAACGACCCTGGACGCTTCCGCTATCAACATCCGGAAGCCCAAGGCCTACAAGCCTGGCCAGTCCACGGAGCAGGCCGCCACGCGCCTGGCCAAGATGGAGCGGATTCCGCCTGCACCCGCCGAACAGCAGCGCCGCCAAGCCTAGGTCAATATTCCTGTTGGAGCTCGCGGGGGCTGCCGTGTAGAACACAGACCGAGTGCCGGTGTGGCGGAATTGGCAGACGCGCACGACTCAAAATCGTGTTCCCAAAAGGAGTGTCGGTTCGACCCCGACCACCGGCACCAAATGCCCGACTGTGTAGACTTCGCGACTATACCGCTCGCGAAGTCATCGTCCGGCTAGTACAAATACAACCGAGTATCTTGTGGGTCGCCCGATCGGGCGGACCCAAGGAGGCGTAGGCCTCTTATGACTGCAAGGGGGCAGACCGCGTGTACATCTCCGAGATTTTCGCGGCAGGATTCCGGTGCTTCAGCGACAAGGAGCCACTGCGGCTAGGTTTGAGGCCGGGTCTCAATATCCTTGTCGGCCCAAACGATGCTGGGAAAACGGCGATCATTGACGCGCCACGGCACCTCCTTTGGACGCGCGGCGACGACTATGTGCGCTTAGGGCCTGTTGCGAAACTAACGAATCGCAAGGATAGAATCGAGACTGGTCGAACACCGCAGGAAAGGAAGCGGCAAGGTCGTGGCGTGGCGACAGCCAAGCGGTAGACTGGCGGTGTGATCGACAGGATCGCCATTCGTTTGCGCTACGAAGGGGTCGCGCCTCATCTGGACGAACGAGGGTTGCGGCTGTTTGCCGCCAGCGAGGCCCGGGCGGCGGGCCGTGGCGGGATCGCGGCGGTCTCGGTGATGACCGGCATTGCGCGCAGCACGATCGGGCGCGGGTTGCGGGATCTTGATGAGGCTGGGTCGGCTTGGCCGAGCGGTCGGATACGGCGCAGCGGCGGCGGCCGCAAGGCGGCGGTGGTCAAGCAGCCCGGCTTGCTCGAGACGCTGGGCGAGTTGATCGGCTCGGCGATCCGTGGCGACCCGCAGGCGGACCTGCTGTGGGTGAGCCGCAGCCAGCGGCATCTGGCGGCCGAATTGGCGGGCCGTGGCTACCGCGTCAGCCACACCGTGGTCAGGCGCCTGCTGAAGGACATGGGCTTCAGCTTGCAGGCCAACGCCAAGACGCGCGAGGGCAGCCATCATCCCGACCGCAATGCCCAGTTCGAGCATATCAACGCCGCCGTCGCGCGCTTTCGGCGCGCCCGACAACCGGCGATCTCGGTCGATACCAAGAAGAAGGAGCTGGTTGGCGACTTCAAGAACGCCGGGCGTGAACTGCGCCCCAAGGGCCAACCCGAAGAGGTGCGCGTCCACGACTTCGTGATCAAGGCCAACGGCAAAGCCGTTCCCTACGGCGTCTACGACATTGCCGCCAATGAAGGCTGGGTCAGCGTCGGCATCGATCACGACACCGCCAGCTTCGCCGTCGAAAGCATCCGCCGCTGGTGGCGACGCATGGGCCGCAAACGCTACGCCAAGGCCAAACGCCTGCTGATCACCGCCGATTGCGGCGGCAGCAACGGTGCCCGGGTGCGGCTCTGGAAGGTCGAGTTGCAAAAGCTCGCCAACCAGACCGGCCTGGCCATCACCGTCGCCCATCATCCACCCGGCACCAGCAAGTGGAACCGCATCGAGCACCGCATGTTCGCCTTCATCAGCCAGAACTGGCGCGGCAAGCCGTTGCTCACTCACAACGTCATCGTCCAACTGATCGCCGCTACCAAGACCACCGCCGGCCTCGCCGTCGCCTGCGATATCGACACCGCCCAATATCCAAAGGGCGTCTCAATCTCCCAGGCCCAACTCAAGGCCCTCAATATCCGCTATGACCCGTTCCACCCAGACTGAACTACACCATCCTCCCGACCTCACGACGGCGCTCCAAAGCCACCGCAAAATAGATCGCTTGTTTCGCAACAGTCCCTTAGAGCCAGACGACTTCTACATGGCGCCCGATGGAACAAAAACCACCGATCTCCTCATTCGTTGCACCTTCGACGATCTCTCGCCAGACGAAGAGGCGAGATTCCTGCAATGGCTGACTAACGAGGGAGGCACGTTACGTCTTTATCTCTGCCTGGGCCCATTATCTGGAGTTGGTTTTTATGTGGAGTGCCGAGCCGGCAACGCAGCGTTCAGCGGTGACGGCAGCTGTCGGGACTCCGCATAATCCTCGTGTTCATGTGGCGAGTCGCCAGCGCGTGGGGGGATGGCAGTGCAGCTTCCGCTTCGAACATCGTCGAGCGTCGATGCGTATATCCGGAACCAGGAATGGCGGGACGCGCGACTGGCCGGTTGCCCCTTGCATCCCTCGGGCGGCTGCTCCTTTGCCCGCCATGGCAGTTACGCCCGGGCAACGCCACAAGGGCTGCGGATCGCTCGGTGGTACTGCCCGCAGGGCCGCCGGACGTTCAGCCTGTTGCCAGACTTCCTCGCCGCCAGGCTGCCCGGCCTGCTTGCGTCGATTGAGGAGAGCGTCACCGTCGCCTCATCGGCCAAGAGCATGGAGGCCGCGGCCGATGCGCTGCGCGGGCTCAACGTCACCCTGCCCAGCGCCGTCCGGTGGCTGCGCCGTCGCGTGCACGCGTTCCGGATGGCCCTCAGGCATGTGATGGCGTCGGAGACTGTGATCGG
>WHTW01000040.1 GCA_009377525.1 Rhodospirillales bacterium | reverse complement strand
GCTTCTTCTCCGCATAGGTTCGCCTCTTCGAGATCAGCTGAGACACCCCCGCCGTATCGCCGCCAGGTACTTGGTGTCGGCTCATCTTGCTCTCGCCAGACACTACAATCCCGATCAGCCACTTCGCCTTGCTCAGTTCAAACGCCACGTACAATGTGCCATCCTTGGCCCCGCCGGCGGGGGTGTCGATGCGATGTGAAGACGTCATTGCTTCCTCCGTAGGTTCGCTTCTCGCAAACTCCAAACCTACCTCTCGGCCTCTCGTCGCTACATAGAATCTGAGGAGCGCACGCAGTGCGCGTCTCGAAGGGTGGGCAACAGAACGTGCGGTGGCCCGCCCTTCGAGACGGCGCTGCGCGCCTCCTCAGGGTGAGGGTGTGGTGTTGCCTAGCAGCCATGTTGCTCCCGCCAGTTGACCTACTTGAGGGTCGGGCAGACCATATATAAGTGCGAGACGGAGAGCATCTAGACGGCCGTTCCCCGGCGGGGACGGTGGCGGCGCCGGTCGCGGCCATTCAGCGACGGCCGCGCATGGAACGGCGTATCGTCGCTCGAGCCGTCATGTGGTCGCTGCCCGCGATCGTACTGGCCGTCAGCGTCTTCGTCTGGCTGTCGTCCGGCCGCTGGGTCTCCACCGACAACGCCTACGTGAAGGGCGATCGCGCCCAGATCGCGCCCGAGCTCAGCGGCATCATCGTCGAGGTGCCGGTGCAGGAGAACCAGCACGTGTCGCGCGGCCAGCTCCTGTTCAAGCTCGACGACCAGTCTTACCGCCTGTCGCTCGCCAAGATCGACGCCGAGATCGAGACGACGCGCGCCGACATCCGCGGCCTGCGCGCGCAATGGCGCACCAAGCGCGAGGAGATCAAGGCGGCGCAAAGCCAGCTCAACTACGCCCAGCAGGAATTCGAGCGCCAGTCCGGCCTCGCCGAGAAGAAGATCGCCTCGCAGCAGAAGCTGCAGGAGACGCGCATGGGGCTCGACGTCGCCCGCCTGCGCATCTCGGCGGCGCAGGAGGACCTGCAGCGCATCGAGGCGCAGCTCGCCGGCAATCCCAAGATCCGAGCCGACGACCATCCGCGCGTCAGGCAGATGGTGGCGGCGCGTGACGAGGCGCTGCTGCAGCTTCGCCGCACCGCCGTCGAATCGCCGCTCGACGGCGTCGTCTCCAAGCGGCCGGTGCCCGGCAGCTATGCCACTGCCGGCGTGCCGGTGATGGTGGTGGTGGCCGATACCGATCTCTGGATCGAGGCCAACTTCAAGGAGACCGAGCTCACCCTGGTGCGGCCGGGCCAGGCCGCCATCGTCAAGGTCGACACCTATCCCGACGCCGAATGCAGCGGCGAGGTCGCGAGCATCGCCCAGGCGACGGGGGCGGAGTTCGCCGTGCTGCCGCCGCAGAACGCCTCGGGCAACTGGGTGAAGGTGGTGCAGCGCATCCCGGTGCGCATCGCCGTCACCTGCCGCGAAGGCGATCCGCCGCTGCGCGTCGGCATGAGCACGACGGTCGAGATCGACACCGGCCACAGCCGCTCGATCGGCAGCCTGCTGAGCGGATTGGCCCGGACCTTCGGCCTGTCGAGCGCGTCGGCCACCGGTAAGCCATGACCGATCCGGCCGTCAGGCGCCGGCGCGGCCTGATCACCATGGTGGTGATGATGGCCACCATCATGCATGCGCTCGACGGCACCATCGCCAACGTGGCGCTGCCGTCGATCCAGGGATCGCTGTCGGCGACCCAGGAGCAGGTCTCGTGGGTGATCACGTCCTATATCGTGGCATCGGCGATTATGACGCCATTCGCGGGCTTCAGCGCCACGCGCTTCGGGCTGCGCCGCACGCTCTCGGCCTGCGTCATCGGCTTCACCATCGTGTCGATGCTGTGCGGTGCGGCCCAGTCGCTCGACCAGCTCGTGCTGTTCCGCGCCCTGCAGGGCGGCTTTGGCGCCGCCCTCGTGCCGGTATCGCAGGCCATCATGATGGACACCTATCCGCGCGAGGAGCAGGGCAAGGCGATGGCGATGTGGGGCGTCGGCACCATGATCGGCCCGATCGTCGGCCCGTCGCTGGGCGGCTGGCTGACCGACGAGTTCACCTGGCGCTGGGTGTTCTACGTCAACCTGCCGGTCGGTTTGCTCTGCACCTTCGGCATCCTGGTTCTGGTGCGCGACAGCGCGCACGACCGGCCGCGGCCGTTCGACATGCTGGGCTTCTTCCTCCTCGCCATCGCCATCGGCAGCTTCCAGCTCATGCTCGATCGTGGCCAGCAGCTCGACTGGTTCGATTCGATCGAGATCGTCGTCGAGACGCTGGTGGCGGGTGTTGCCTTTGCGATGTTCCTGATCCACGTGCTGACCGACCATCACCCGTTCCTGTCGCGCGACCTGTTCCGCGACCGCAACCTCTCCGTCGGCCTGATCCTGACCGCCGTCACCGGCCTGGTGCTGATCGTGACGGCGACGCTGATGCCGCCCTTCCTGCAGCACCTCAAGGGCTATCCGGTGTTCACCACCGGCGTCGTGCTGGCGCCGCGCGGCGCCGGCATGATGATCTCGATGATGCTGGTGTCGCGCCTGATCGGCCGCGTCGACGCCCGCGTCCTGATCGCGCTCGGCTTCGGCCTGTGCGCCGTCTCGCTGTGGGAGATGACGACCTTCACCCTCGATGTCAGCGAGAGCCGGATCATCTGGAACGGCGTGCTGCTGGGCTTCGCGCTCGGCCTGGTCTTCCCGCCGCTCACCACCCTCACCTTCGCCACCCTGGCGCCCAGGCTGCGCACCGAGGGCGCGGCGATCAACGCGCTGATGCGCAATCTCGGCGCCTCGGTCGGCATCGCCGTGCTGGTGTCGCTGCTCGCGCGCAACACCCAGGAGAACCGCGCCGAGCTGGTCGGCCAGCTCACGCCCTACAGCGCCGGCTGGCCGTTCGGCCGCGTCATGCCCGGGCCGGATTCGCAGATGCTCGCGGTGTGGGATGCCGAGATCAACCGGCAGGCCGCGATGATCGGCTACCTCAACGACTTCCGCGTCATGACGATCTGCAGCCTGGTCGTGATCCCGCTGCTGCTGCTCATGCGCAAGCAGATGCTTGCGCGTTGAGATTTTTCCCTTGTCTGCATCAGGTGGCTCGCCTGATCTGTCGCTGCGTTTTCTGTGATCTCCGCGCTGGCGGGTGGGCAGAGAGCTCCACGCCCAGCGCACTCATGACGGCCAGGATGGTCTTGAGCCTCGGGTTGCCCGCCGAGCTGAACGAGCGATAGAGCTGCACACGCGAAAGGCCGGTGTGGCTGGCGATCTCGGCCATACCTTTGGCTCGTGCCACGACGCCCAAAGCATGAGCAATGTAGCCGGCATCCTCTGTCCGAAACGCCTCGGTGAGGAAGATGGCTATCGCTTCCGCGGAGGTCAGGTCCTCGGCGGGGTCGTAGACAGTAAACTTCCTGGCCATCATTCACTCCATTCAGCGAGAAGCTGCTTCGCTCTCTTGATATCTCTCGTCTGACTTCCCTTGTCTCCGCCGCACAGCAGCAGAATTACGGTGCTCCCACGCTTGGCAAAGTAGATGCGGTAGCCGGGTCCGTAGTGGATACGTAGTTCGCTGACGCCATCTCCGACGCTCTTGGCATCCCCGATGTGACCGTAGGCCAATCTGTCGAGACGAGAGGCGATCAGCGCTCGTGCACGGTCATCGCGCAGCCGCAGTCGCCACTGTCTGAACGCGTGGGTCTGCCGAAGTTCAAGCACCTGTCGTTTATAGACGACAGGTATCCTTCTGTCCACCGTATCGACCTGCTCCAAGGGCTTGCTGCTAGCGCCAGTCCATATTGACCGATATGAGGTGCGCACATCATAATTTGACGTAGCCGCATCAATGCAGTCGCGCGGCCAAGCACAAGCGGGAGGAAACATGGCACGCACGTCCTTTGCGGCGCTGATCGGCGCCGTCGTCCTGGCCGGCATTGCAGCGGCAGGCGCGCCCACGCCGGTTCACGCGCAGGTGATCGGCGTGAGCTGGTCGAACTTCCAGGAAGTGCGGTGGAAGACCGACGAGGCGGCGATCAAGGCCGCGATCGCGGCCGGCGGCGGCACCTATGTCTCGGCCGATGCGCAGAGCTCGGCCGCCAAGCAGATCGGCGACATCGAAGCGTTGATTGCGCGCGGCGCCAAGGCGCTGATCGTGCTGGCGCAGGACGCCAACGCCATCCGGCCGGCAATCGAGAAGGCGATCAACGAGGGCATTCCGGTGGTCGGTTACGACCGTCTCATCGAGATGAAGGACGTGCTCTACATCACCTTCGACAACAAGGAGGTCGGCCGCATCCAGGCCCGAGAGGTGTTCAAGGTGAAGCCGGACGGCAATTACGTCTTCATCAAGGGCTCGTCGGCCGACCCCAACGCCGACTTCCTGTTTTCCGGCCAGATGGAGGTGGTGGGTGACGCGATCAAGTCCGGCAAGGTCAAGAACGTCGGCGAGGCCTACACCGACGGCTGGCTGCCGGCCAACGCGCAGCGCAACATGGAGCAGTTCCTGACCGCCAACCGCAACAAGGTCGACGCGGTTGTGGCATCGAACGACGGCACGGCGGGCGGCGCCATCGCCGCACTGGCGGCCCAGGGCATGGCCGGGTCGGTGCCGGTCTCGGGCCAGGATGGCGACCACGCGGCGCTGAACCGCGTCGCGCTCGGCACGCAGACGGTGAGCGTGTGGAAGGATGCGCGTCTGCTCGGCCGCACGGCGGGCGAGCAGGCGATGACGCTCGCCAAGGGCACCAAGCTCGCGGCCCTGCAGGGCACGCGCAGCTGGGCCGACGGCCCGCGCAAGGTCGCGATGACCTCGATCCTGCTGACGCCGGTGCCGATCACCAAGGACAACCTCGGCGTTGTCATCCAGGCCGGCTGGGTGAACAAGGACGTGGTCTGCCGCGGCGTGAAGCCGGGCACGGCCAAGGCCTGCAACTGAGATCGTGTCTTCTCCTCATATTCCTCTCCCCCGCTAGGGGCAGAGGTTAGGTGAGGGGGCTTCGAAGGCTGTCTGTAACCCCCTCACCCAGCCTCTCCCCCCTAGCGGGGGAGAGGAGCATGAGGCGGCGGGGACGAGAAATTGATTGAGTGTGGGGACTCAAGTGGACTCATCGCTCTCCGGAGCATCGGAACGTGCGACCGCGCCTCAGCGCCGCTCCTTCGCCGATCTGTTCCGCGCCACCGAGATCGACGCGCGCCTAGTCGGCATGCTGGGTGCGCTGGCGCTGATCTGGATCGGCGTCGACATCCTGTCCGGTGGCGCCTTCCTGACGCCGCGCAACCTGTGGAACCTCTCCGTGCAGACCGCCTCGGTCGCCGTCATGGCCGCCGGCATGGTGCTGGTGATCGTGGCGCGCCATATCGACCTCTCGGTCGGCTCGATCCTTGGCCTCGTCGGCATGATCATGGGAGTGACGCAGGCCGAGTTCCTGCCGAAGTACCTGGGCTTCGACCATCCGCTCATCTGGGTCATCGCGCTCGCCGTCGGGCTCGCCGTTGGTGCCGCGATCGGGCTGCTGCACGGCGCCATCGTCGCCTATCTCGGCGTGCCGGCCTTTATCGTCACGCTGGGTGGCCTGCTGGTGTGGCGCGGCTGCGCCTGGTGGATCACGTCGGGCCGCACCGTGGCGCCGATGGACGATGCGTTCCGGCGCATGGGCGGTGGCATCGAGGGCGCGATCGGCGCAACGTGGACCTGGGTCGTGGCGCTGCTCGCCTTCGCCGCCATCGTCTGGCGCACGCTCCACGCCCGCAGCCGGCGCCGCAAGGTCGGCTTCGCGCTGAGGCCGGTCTGGGCGGAAGTGGCCGTCGCCGGGCTCGCCTGTCTCGCCGTGCTGGCGGTCGTGCTGGTCGCCAACAGCTACGACCTGCCGCTGCGCGTCGCCGAGCGGATCGCCGCCGAGCGCGGCCTTGTCGTGCCGCCGCAGGGTCTCGCGATCGCGCACGGCCTCGCCCTGCCGGTGCTGATCGCTGTCGGCGTGGGCATCGTCGTCACCTTCCTGGCCCAGCGCACACGCTTCGGCCGTTACGTCTTCGCGCTCGGCGGCAATCCGGAGGCCACGGAGCTGTCGGGCGTCGACACCAGGCGCGTCACCGTGCTGGTCTTCGTGCTGATGGGCATGCTGTGCGCCGTCGCCGCCGCCATATCGACGGCCCGCCTCAACGCGGCGACCAACGCGCAGGGCATGCTCGACGAGCTTTACGTCATCGCCGCGGCCGTGATCGGCGGCACCTCGCTGGGCGGCGGGCTCGGCACCGTCGCGGGCGCCATGCTGGGCGCGCTGGTCATGCAGAGCCTGCAGTCGGGCATGGTGCTGATGGGCCTCGATACGCCGTTGCAGAACATCGTCGTCGGCTTCGTACTGGTCGTGGCCGTGTGGCTCGACCGGCTCTACCGCTCGCGCACCTTGAAGGGGAGGGCCGGATGAGCGATGCCCGGCCCCCGCTGGTCGAGATGCGTGGCATGAGCATCAGCTTCGGCGGCGTGCGCGCCGTCGACGACGTGTCGCTCGACCTCCAGGGCGGCGAGGTCGTAGGCCTGCTCGGTCACAACGGCGCCGGCAAGTCGACGCTGATCAAGATGCTGTCGGGGGCCTATCGGCCCGATGCCGGCGAGATCCGGATCGACGGCCGACCGGCTGCGATCCACAGCCCGCGCGACGCCAGGCGCTATGGCATCGAGACGATCTACCAGACCCTCGCACTTGCCGAGAATCTCGACGCGGCCGCCAACCTGTTCCTGGGCCGCGAATTGCGGAGCGGCTGGGGCACGCTCGACGATGTCGCCATGGAGGTCGAGACGCGCAAGGTGATGGCACGCCTCAACCCGCACTTCGCCAAGTTCAAGGAGCCGGTGCGCGCTCTCTCGGGCGGCCAGCGCCAGGCCGTCGCCATCGCGCGGGCGATCCACTTCAACGCCCGCGTACTGATCATGGACGAACCGACGGCGGCACTGGGCCCGCAGGAAACCCGGCAGGTCGCCGACCTCATCGTCCAGCTCAAGAAGGAGGGGATCGGCATCTTCCTCATCAGCCACGACATCCATGACGTGTTCGACCTCTCCGACCGCGTGGCGGTGATGAAGAACGGCAGACTCGTCGGCACGGCGCGTACGCGCGCCGTCACCAAGGACGAGGTGCTGGGCATGATCATCCTCGGCACGTGCCCATCCGCCGCCATTCCCGGGCCGGGCGCCCTCGCCGCCGGCGGCGCCTGATCTGCCATGACGCGTCGTACACTCGAAGATGTCGCCCGAGCCGCCGGGGTCAGCCTCGCGACGGCCGACCGCGCGATCAACGGACGGGCGGGCGTGCGCGAGCAGACGCGGCGCAAGATCGAGGACGCCGCGCAGCGCCTGAGCTATCGGCCGGACCGCGCCGCCGCAGCGCTGGCGCGCGGCCAACGCTGGCGCTTCTGCTTCGTGCTGCCGCTGGGCGACAATGTGTTCATGAACCAGCTCGCCGAGGCGGTGCGCGAGACGGCGCCGTGGATGGCCGAGGAGCGCGCCGATATCGAGCTCGTCCATGTCGACGTGTTCGACGGCCCGGTGCTGGCGCGCGCGCTGGCTGAGCTCGGCCCGCGCTACGACGGCTTCGCGGTCGTGGCGCTCGACCATCCCGCGGTGCGCGAGGCCATCGACGCTCTTGTCATGGCGGGACGCCAAGTCGTCACTCTGGTGTCGGACGTGCCGACCTCGCGTCGCCACCACTATGTTGGCCTGGCCAATTTCGCCGCTGGACGCACGGCCGGCACACTGCTCGCCCGCTTCGTCGGCTCGCGCCTCGGCACGGTCGGCGTGATCGCGGGTTCGCTCGCGCTGCGCGACCACGCCGAGCGCCTCGCGGGCTTCGTCCAGGCCCTGAGTGAGGTGGCGCCCCATCTCGACGTCGCGGCGACGCGCGAGGGCCGCGACGACCGCGAGCGCACAATGGAAGCGACCGAGGCTCTCCTTGATGCGCACCCTGGGCTTGTCGGGCTCTATGTGATCGGGGCCGGCAAGCGCGGCGCGGCGGTAGCACTCGAAGAGGCAAGGCGCGCCGGCGACATCGTCTTCGTCGGCCACGAGCTCACGCCCGACACGCGTCGCTTCCTGCTCTCGGGCACGATGGATGCCGTGGTCAACCAGGACGCCGGCCACGAAGCGCGCTCGGCGGCGCGGATCCTGCTCGCTTGCTGCGAAGACCGGGCGATCAACGCCGCCCAGGAGCGCATCCGCATCGACGTCTTCGTGAAGGACAACCTGCCTTAGCTTCCGCTGGTGCGGCTTCCGATCGGATGGAACCGCCTGCGGTTTCATCCGATCGGAAGCGCGTTGCTCCAACAGCATGGCCGCAAAGCACTTTCCGTCCGGCTGATTCCAGCCGGACGGAAAGTGCTCTACAAGTGCCGCGCATGGGACGTCCCTCCAAAGGCCGCGCCACCACCACCGTCGCGCCGACGGTCATCCTGGTGCGCCCGCAGCTTGGCGAGAATATCGGCATGGCGGCGCGCGCCATGCTGAACTGCGGCCTGTCGGGCCTGCGCCTGGTCGCGCCGCGCGATGGCTGGCCGAACCCCAAGGCCCAGCGCGCGGCGTCCGGCGCCGACGTCGTGCTCGACAAGGCCCGGGTGTTCGACTCGGTCGAGGCGGCGGTGGCCGATCTCGGGCGCGTGGTCGCGACCACGGCGCGCAGCCGCGAGCTCAGCCAGCGCATCGTCACGCCGCGCCGCGCCGCCGCCGAGATGCGCGGCTGGACGGCCGAGGGCGACAAGGTCGGCATCCTGTTCGGGCCGGAGCGCACCGGTCTGACCAATGACGACATGGTGCAGGCCGACACCGCGCTCTCGATCCCGCTCAACCCACAGTTCTCCTCCCTCAACATCGCCCAGGCCGTCCTGCTGGTAGCCTATGAATGGGCGATGGCCGAAGAGGATGCGCCGATCGAGCGCATGTCCGACCATTCGACTCGACCGGCCACCAAGGATGAATTGCAGAACCTGTTCGCCCATCTCGAGCGCGCGCTCGATCAGTCGGGCTTCCTGCGCAACAAGGCGATGCGGCCGGCGATGGTGAACAACCTGCGCGCCCTCCTGCAGCGCACGGCGATGACCGAGCAGGAGGTGCGCTCCTTCCACGGCGTGATCAAATATCTCGCCAAGCACAAGCACGACGAGGAGTGAGCGGAGCGCGCTTACAAAGGACTACCTCATCCTGAGGAGCCGTGCGCAGCACGGTGTCTCGAAGGATGGGAACCAGTCTTGGTGTTGCCCACCCTTCGAGACGCCACGCTTCGCGTGGCTCCTCAGGGGTGAGGTTGTGCGTTGGCGGCGCAGCGTCTCCGACGGCGTTTCGCCGTAGCGCTTGCGGTATTCGACGGAAAAGCGGCCGAGATGACAGAAGCCCCAGTGGACGGCGATCGTCGTCACGCTGTCCTGTGGGCCGGCCTGCAACAGCGCCTGGCGCACCTGGGTGAAGCGGCAGTCTCGGACATAGCGCATCGGCGACGTGCCGTGCTCGTCATGGAAGTGCTTGTGAAGCGTGCGTCCTGCAACGCCTGCTGCGGCGGCGGCGTCGCCGATCGTCAGCGAATCGTCGAGATGGGCATCGATGTATTGCGCGGCGCGCTGCAGGTCGGGCGCCAAATCGTCCTTCTCGAGGAGCAGGTGGAGCGAGGGCAGTGGGCTGATCATCGTGGCTTCTCGGCAACAGTTGGTGGCAATCGTGCGGGCTGGGGACTTCGTGCAGTTTCCGGATAGTGGCCGAAGCGGTTGTATTTCATATCCCGTCTTGTCGCGGTCCCTCCGCGATTGGATGGAGGCTTCAATGCAGACCAATTACACCTATGCATCGGCCCTTGCCGCCTCGCAGCGCATCAACTGGCGTGTCGAGGACATTATCGGCGGTGAAAAGCGGCTAGATTTTGACAAGCCGTTCATGCCCGAGGCGCTCGCCCGCATCGCCCCGCTCGACAGCCTGTCGGCTCGCGAGAAGCTGCTGCTGAACCAGATCCGCGGCCACGGCTATCTCTACCAGTTCGGCCTGGTCGAGGAGTTCATCCTTCCCTTCCTGCTCGACCACACGCGTACGCGCCTCGCCGGCAACGACGCGCGCTGCCGCGCCTTCCTGCAGTTCGCCGGCGAGGAGGCCAAGCACATCGATCTCTTCAAGCGCTTCCGCGCCGAGTTCCAGAAGGGCTTCAGCACCGAGTGCGAAGTGATCGGACCGCCCGAGGTGATCGCCGAGGCCGTGCTGAAGCACAAGCCATTGTCGGTCGCACTGCTGATCCTTCATATCGAATGGATGACGCAACGCCACTTCATCGAATGCATCCGCGACGACCGGGGCCTCGACCGGCAGTTCGCCAGCATGCTGCGGCATCACTGGATGGAGGAGGCGCAGCACGCCATGCTCGACACGCTGATGGTGGCCGAGCTCGCCAAGGACATGCCGGAGGCCGAGATCGTGAGCGCCGTCGACGGCTACCTCGAGATCGGCGCCATGATCGACGACGGGCTGAAGCAGCAGACGCTGTTCGATCTCGCTGCCCTGATGAAGGCGAGCGGGCGCAGGCTGGGCGAGGCCGAGCATGCCAGGCTCGCCGAGCAGCAGCACCAGGCCCAGCGCTGGACCTACATCGGCTCGGGCATGAGCCATCCCAACTTCCTCGGCACGGTGCAGCAGCTCTCGCCGGCCAGCGGCAAGCGGCTGGCCGAGATCGCACCTGCATTCTGTTAGGGGCTTGAAGCTCAGCGCTCCGTGAAGGATGTAGTGTCGAACCGACACCCATTCTTCACGGAGCCGAAATGTCCACGACTGCCAAGATTTCCTGGGTCGACGGCGCGCTGTTCGTCGCCGAGGCCGGCAGTGGCCACACCATCACCATGGACGGCGCCCCCGACGTCGGCGGCCGCAACCTGGCGTCGCGGCCGATGGAGGTGCTGCTGATGGGCATGGGCGGCTGCACCGCGATCGACGTCGTCTCGATGCTGAAGAAGCAGCGCCAGGACATCGAAGGCGTCGAGGTCTCGATGATCGCCGAGCGGGCTGACGACTTTCCCAAGGTCTATACCTCGGTGAAGCTGGTCTACACGGTGCGCGGCCGCAAATTGAACAAGGCGCTGGTCGAACGGGCGGTCAGCCTGTCGGACGAGAAATACTGCTCGGCCACGGCGATGTTCAAGAAAACCGCGTCAGTGACTCACGAAGTCGTCTTGGTTGAGGTCTAAGTCATTGATTTTGAAAGGCGAACGGGTGCTTGACTGGGCGGCGTTCGCCAGTATGTTCCGCGCTTCTTCCGGAGAATGTGGCTGAAGGCCTCCGAGCCCTCATCCCGCCCCGACTACGCGCTGTTTACAGCGCGCCTGTCGGACCAAGGCCTATCCGGACAACAGCGTCACATGACGCACAACGATGGAGCGATCGCGTGAGCAAGCGCGAGAATTCGAAGTACAAGATCGACCGCCGCCTCAGGGTCAACCTGTGGGGCCGTCCCAAGAGCCCGATCAACAAGCGCGAATACGGTCCCGGCCAGCATGGCCAGGGCCGCCAGAAGCCGACCGACTACCGCCTGCAGCTCATGGCCAAGCAGCGGCTGAAGGGTTACTACGGCTCGGTCTCGGAGCGTCAGCTCCGCCGCTATTATCTCGAGGCGGTGCGCCGCAAGGGCGACACCGGCGAGAACCTGGTGGAGATCCTGGAGCGCCGGCTGGACGCGGTCATCTACCGCATGAAGTTCGCCATCACCGTGTTCGCCAGTCGCCAGCTTGTCAGCCACGGTCACGTCAAAGTGAACGGCAAGCGGGTCAACATCGCGTCGTACCTCGTGAAGGACAACGATGTGATCGAACTCACGGCGAAGGCCAAGGACATGGCCCGGGTGCTGGAAGCCACGCAGACCGCCGAGCGCGACGTGCCGGAATACGTTTCCGTAGACCACAAGGATATGAAGGGCACCTACGTGCGCGGGCCCAAGCTCGCCGACGTGCCCTATCCAGTCCAGATGGAGCCTTCGCTGGTCGTCGAGTATTACAGCCGCTAGGTAAAGGCTGTGACCGGCAAATAAGACGAAACCCGCCCTATTGTGGCGGGTTTTTTGCTTGAGAATTCAGGACTAAACGCCGGTTCAGACTGTCCGGCGGGGCAGGCAACGCCTATAATTCAATGAGGGGCTGGGGGTCTGGAGAGTCTGGGATGCGGATGGTCCGTTTGGCGGTTCTCGCGGTGATCGCGGTCACGGTCGGCGGAACCGCCTATGTCTATCGCGACGAGGTGGCTCAAAAGCTCGGATTGGGCGCCTCCGCGAGCGCGGCCGAAAAAGCCGGTGCGGCCAGCCCCGCGGCCTCGGCGCAACCTCAGGGCCGGCGCGGCCGGCTCAATCCCGGCGGCCCGGTCCCCGTGGTGGTCACCAAGGTCGTCAAGAAGCCACTGCCGATCATGATCGAAGCGGTCGGCACCGTTCAAGCCATTGCTTCGATCCAGATCAAGCCGCGCATCGACAGCCAGATCATGAAGGTGAATGTCGAGGAAGGCGCGCTGGTCAAGGAGGGCGAGCTCCTATTCGAGCTCGATTCGCGCACGCTCAAGGCGCAGCTCGGTCAGATCGAGGCCCAGATCCGCAAGGACCAGGCCCAGGTCGCCCAGGCCAAGCGCGACGTGGCACGCTACGTGGAGCTGCTCTCCAAGAACGCCGGCACGGTGGTCAGTCGCGATACCGCCCAGACCTTGCTCAAGGCGGCCGAGGCCCAGCTCGACGCCGACGAGGCCGCCAGGGCGAGCGTGCTGACCTCGCTCAGCTACACCGAGATCCGGGCGCCGGTGTCGGGCCGCATCGGCTCGATCTCGAGCAAGGCCGGCACGGTGGTTCGCGTCGGCGACAACAGTGCGGCGAGTTCGTTTGCCACGATCAACCAGGTCGACCCGATCTATGTCGCTTTCGCCGTTCCCCAGGTCTTCCTGCCCGATATCCGCGCGGCGATGGCCAAGGGCGACGTCAAGGTCATCGCCCTCGTCGACGACAGCCGTCAGCAGTCGGGCACCATCGCCTTCATCGAGAACACGGTCGATCCCCTGACCGGCACCGTCACCGCCAAGGCACGCATCGGCAACGCCAACGAAGGGCTGTGGCCTGGTCAGTTCATCAAGGTCGAGATCGTCCTCGGCATAGAGCCCGAAGCGATCGCAGCGCCGGCGCCGGCGATCCAGCTGGGACCGCAGGGGCCCTACCTGTTCGTCGTCAAGGACGGCATCGCCGAGTTGCGGCAGGTGGCGATCAAGCGCACCCAGAGCGGCGAGGCGGTCATCGGCGAGGGCCTCGAGCCCGGCGAGCAGGTCGTCGTCGACGGCCAGCTCCGGCTGGTCAACGGCGCCAATGTCACGATCAGGCCGGCGCTCCCCGCGACACCATCAACTGCTACGGCGCCGCCACGCGGCTAGCCAGGTCGGGGATCGGACGACATGCTCTCTGCGCTCTGCATCCGTCGCCCGGTCATGACCATCCTGCTGATGGCGTCGTTCATCATCGCCGGCGCCTTCGGCTACAAGCAGCTCCCCGTCGCGGCCATCCCGCGCGTCGAGTTCCCGACCATCCAGGTCACCGCCCAGCTGCCGGGCGCCAGTCCCGAGACGATGGCCGCGTCGGTGGCCTCGATCCTCGAACGCCAGTTCTCGACCATCGCCGGCGTGACGTCGATGACCTCGACGTCGTCGCTCGGCAACACGTCGATCGTGCTGCAGTTCGACTTCAACCGGTCGATCGACGGCGCCGCGCTCGACGTGCAGTCGGCCATCTCCTCGGCGATGCGGCGCCTGCCGCCGGAAATGACGACCCCGCCCTCCTTCCGCAAGGTCAATCCGGCGGACTGGTCGGTGATGTTCATGGCGCTGCGGTCGTCCCAGGTCCGGTTGTCGGACATCGACGCCTTCGCCAACCGTTCGATCCTGCCGCGCCTCTCGACGCTTCCCGGCGTCGCCCAGGTGCTGATCTGGGGGACGCAGAAATACGCCGTTCGCGTGCGTGCCAATCTCGATCAGCTCGCCGTGCGGGGCCTGACGCTGCAGGAGCTGCAGACCGCCGTCGTCAATGCCAATTCGAGCAAGCCGGTGGGCGCCATCGCCGACCATCGGCAGAGCTCGATCCTCGACGCCACCGGGCCCATCCAGAAGGCCGCCGACTACATGCCGGTGATCGTGACTTGGCAGAACGGGGCGCCGGTGCGCGTCTCCGATGTCGCGACCGCGATCGACAGCGTCGAAAACGACAAGGTGGCGAGTTGGCTCAATGGCACGCGGGCCATCTTGCTGGGCGTCTATCGGCAACCCGACGGCAACACGGTCGAGGTGGTCGACAGGGTCAAGGCGATGCTGCCGGCGATCCAGGCCGAGCTGCCGCCGGGCGTCGAGATCGAGTTGCTCGCCGACCGCTCGCAGCCGATCCGCCATGCCATCGCCGACGTCGAAATCACGCTGCTGCTGGCCGCCGTGCTGGTCATCATCGCGATCTACTTCTTCCTGCGCAGCTTCCGCGCGACGCTGATCCCGGCGATCGCGCTGCCGATCTCCATCATCGGCACCTTTGCCGCCATGTATGTCTGCGGCCATTCGATCGACAACATCTCCCTGCTGGCGCTGACGCTCGCCGTGGGTTTCGTGGTCGACGACGCCATCGTCATGCTCGAGAACATCGTGCGCCACATCGAGGCGGGCGAGAAGCCGATGGAGGCCGCGTTCAAGGGCTCCAAGGAGGTCGGCTTCACCATCATCTCCATGACCTTGTCGCTTGTCGCCGTGTTCATTCCGGTGCTGTTCATGGGCGGCGTCGTCGGCCGCATGTTCAACGAGTTCGGCCTGGTCATCAGCTTCGCCATCCTGATCTCGGGCATCGTGTCGCTGACCCTGACGCCGATGCTGTGCTCGCGCCTGCTGAAGCCGATCGACCATCACGAGAGGCATAATTTCCTGCTGCGCACCTTCGAGTGGAGCTTCACCAAGCTCAGCAACGGCTACGCCTGGGCGCTCGCACGGACCGTGGCGCTGCCGCGGCTGGTGCTCGCCATCACGCTCGGCACCTTCGTGCTCACGGTTATCCTGTTCCAGATGGTGCCCAAGGGTTTCTTTCCCTCCGAGGACATCGGCCAGATCTCGGGGTCCACGGTCGGTCCTGACGATGCCTCGTTCGACGCCATGGTCGCCCGGCAAGGCGCGCTGGCGGAGGTCATCAAGCGGGATCCCGATGTGGTGTCGGTGTTGTCGATCGTCGGCGGCGGCAACGCGGCTGCTACGGTCAACTCCGGACGCATGTTCATCATTCTGCGCAACAAGCCGGAGCGCAAGGACAGCGCCTTGCAGGTGATCGCCCGGCTGCGTCGTGCGACGGCCGCGGTGCCGGGCATCAACATCTTCTTCCAGCCGGTTCAGTCGATCAACATCGGCACGACCCTGACCCGCGCCCAGTATCAGTTCGGCATGCGCTCGAGCGACCTGGCGGCTCTGCGCGAGTACGCCCCGCTGATGGAACAGCGTATGCGGCGCATTCCATCGATCATGGACGTCAACTCCGATCTGCAGGTAAGGGCGCGTTCGACGGTCATCGACGTTGACCGCGATACGGCTTCGCGGCTTGGCCTGTCGGTGGACCAGATCCGCCTGCTCCTCTACTCCGCGTTTGGCAGCCGTCAGATCTCCACCATCTACGCACCGGATGACACCTATCAGGTGATCCTCGAGGCGGATCCCAAGTACGCCGATGTCAACGACGTGCTGCGCAAGATGCAGGTCCGCACCCCGAGCGGCTCGCTGGTGCCGCTCGACACCGTGGCCAAGCGCAGCGACAAGCCGACCTCGCTGACGGTCAATCACATCGCCCAGCTTCCGTCGGTCATCACTTCCTTCAACCTCGCCCCAGGGGTGGCGCTTGGCCAGGCCGTGGCGGACATTCAGGTCGCTGCCGCCGAAGTCGGACTGCCAGCCAACATCGCCACCAGCTTCGAGGGCAGCGCACAGGTCTTCCAGCAGGCTGTTGCCAACCAGGGCATGCTGCTGTTCGCGGCCGTGCTGGTCATCTACATCATCCTCGGCATCCTGTACGAGAGCTTCATCCACCCGCTGACCATCCTGTCGGGCCTGCCGTCGGCCGGTATCGGTGCGCTGCTGATCCTGATGCTGTTCGGCATGGACCTCAGCGTCATCGCCATGATCGGCGTCGTCATGCTGATCGGCATCGTCAAGAAGAACGCCATCATGATGGTCGACTTCGCGATCGAGCGCCGGGCACAGGGCGCTCCGGCGGAACAGGCGATCGTCGAGGCGGCACTGTTGCGCTTCCGGCCGATCATGATGACTACCGCCTGCGCGCTCCTCGGTGCGCTGCCGATCGCCATGGGCGCCGGCGCCGGCGCCGAACTGCGCCAGCCGCTCGGCATCACCGTGGTCGGCGGATTGCTGGTGTCTCAGCTTCTGACACTGTTCATCACGCCGGTCGTCTATATCTGGTTCGACAAGGTGACCGGCGTGAGGTTCAACTGGCGCTGGCGTACCCGCGGCAGCGGTGCTCCCGCGACGCCGGCCGAATGATCTTGGCTGGGAGCACTCGCATACGGAGCGCGGACCTCCAGGTCCGCTCACGAATCATGATGCGGACCTGGAGGTCCGCGCACCGGCCAGAGCATGAGCAACAATGACTGACGACGTCGGCGCCTTCGTGCCGGGCCCGCGCGTTCGCATCGAGGGCCGCGCTGGAGGGCCGCTGAGCGGCCTCACCTTCGCTGCCAAGGACCTGTTCGACGTGGCCGGCGTGCCGACCGGCGGCGGCAACCACGACTGGCCGACCGGCCGGCCGCTGCCGACACGGCATGCCTGGGCCGTGCAAACCCTGCTTGATTCCGGCTCCACCCTGATCGGCAAGACCATCACTGACGAGGTCTCGCTCGGCATCCTGGGCGAGAACGCCTTCGACGGCACGCCGGTCAACACGCGCGCACCCGGCCGCGTTCCGGGCGGCTCGTCCTCGGGCTCTGCCGCCGCCGTGTCGGCGGGGCTTTGCGACACTGCGCTCGGCACCGACACCGGCGGCTCGGTGCGCGTGCCGGCAAGCTTCTGCGGGCTCTATGGCATGCGCCCGACGCACGGCCGCATCGACGCCACCGGCATGCTGCCGCAGGCGCCGACCTCGGACACCACCGGCTGGTTCGCGCGCGACGCAGCGACATTTGCCCGGGTGTCGTCGGTGATGCTGGGCGAGGATATTCCGGCCGCCTTGCCGACCCGGCTGGTCGTCGCCGTCGACGCCTTCGGCTTTGCCGACACCAATGTCGCCGCCGCGCTCCAGCCCATGGTGAAGCGCCTGGCCGCGCTGATCGGATCGAGCCGCGAGGAGATCATCGCGCCACCCGGCCTGTCGGTGTGGGCGCGCGCGCAGCGCACGCTGCAGCCGGTCGAGGCCTACAACACCTTCAAGGCCTGGCTGGACGAGCGCAATCCGCGCTTCGCCTTCTCGGTCGCCAAGGCGCTGGTGATGGGCTCGCTGGTGCCGCCGGCCGAGCAGGCCTGGGCGCAGCTGATGCGCCAGGAAGTGCGGGCGCGCATGGCGTATCTGCTTCCCGCCGGCACCATCCTCTGCCTGCCGACGACGCCGTTCCCGGCGCCGCCGGTCGGCCAACCGCTGTCGGTGCTCGATCCGCTGCGCGATCGCATCACCTGCCTCTGCGCCCAGGGCGGACATGCCGGCCATCCGCAGGTCAACCTCCCGGGTGCAACGGTTGACGGACTGCCAGTGGGACTGTCGATCATCGGCCCGCGCGGCAGCGATGCGACGCTGGTGGCCGTGGCGAAGGCAATGGAGGCAGTGACGTGAAGGAGCTCGCGCCAAACATCCCGGAAGTGGTCGAAGAGGTCCGCGGATTGTTCGAGCGTTACGAGCAGGCCTTGATCGACAAGAACATCGATGTGCTCGACGCCACCTTCTGGCGGAGCCCGCACACCATCCGCTATGCCATGCACGAGAACGGCTACGGCTTCGACGAGATCCATGCCCATCGCGTGGCACGGCCGCCCGGCCCCGGCATCAAGGAGCGGCGCACTCGCCTGGAAATCCTGACGCTCGGCCGCGATGTCGCCGCCGTGAATCTGGAGTTCAAGGTCCGCGGAAGGGACCTGGTTGGTCGCCAGAGCCAGACCTGGGTGCGCTTTCCCGATGCCGGCTGGAAGGTGATCGCCGCGCACGTCTCGACGATGGATGGAAAGCCTCTTTGGTGAGCCCCGACGGCTCGAGAAGCCTGCCTATTTGACGGCACAGCCGTGCTCGCCGGAGTCATCACTTGACGCGGTGTTTGACATTCCGGACGGCGGCCTGCAATTCTGTCGTCTGACAAGTTGCTCATCGGGAATCGGGGGGCACCGGCAGGTCGACCAACGGCCTCCGGATCAGGGAGCGAGGGACAAGGCACATTGGACGACCAGCGTCCTTCGCGTGGCTTTGACCTACGGGAGGAAAGTTATGCGCTTGATTGGTAGATTAGTAGGATTAGCCGCCGCCGGCGCAGTCGCGTTGGGGGCGGGCTCGGTTGCAGCTCAGGACAAGAAGGTCCGCGTGCAGATGCAGTCGAACTTCGCGTCGACGCTGGCGTTGCTTGGACCGAACGCCAACTTCACCGTCGACCAGATCCGCAAGCTGTCGAACGGATCGATCGACATCAAGTTCTTCGAGCCCGGCGCCCTCGTGCCGCCCGGCCAGGCCTTCGACTCGGTGGCCTCCGGCGCGCTCGACATGGCCTGGGCCACGCCCGGTTACTGGACGGGCAAGGACATCGCTTTCGCGGTTTTCTCGACCGTGCCGTTCGGTCCCGGTCTCGGCGAATATCTCGCCTGGATGAAGCAGGGCGGCGGCGAGAAGATGATGCAGGACCTCTACGCCAAGTACAACATTCACTCGGTGATGTGCCACCTGATCCCGCCCGAAGCATCCGGCTGGTTCCGCAAGGAGATCAAGACGCTCGAGGACCTCAAAGGACTGAAGATGCGTTTCTTCGGTCTGGGCGCCAATGTCATGCAGAAGCTCGGCGTCTCGACCCAGCTCCTGCAGGCGGGTGAAATCTTCCAGGCCCTGCAGCTCGGCACGATCGACGCCACCGAGTTCTCCATGCCGGTCATGGACCTCAGCCTCGGCTTCCACCAGGTGGCGAAGTACTACTACTTCCCCGGCTGGCATCAGCAAGCCACAGTCGGCGACCTGATCATCAACAAGGCGAAGTGGGATTCCTTCTCGCCTCATCAGAAGCTGGTCATCGAGGCGGCTTGCGACCAGACCGTGTTGCGCGGCATGAGCCTTGGCGAGTCCCTGCAGCCCAAGGCGCTGGCGGAACTTACGAGCAAGGGCGTCAATCTCGTGACTTGGACTCCCGAGTTCCTCAAGGCCTTCGAGAAGGCCTGGGAGGAAGTGGCCGCGGAGCAGGCCGCCAAGAGCCCCGAATTCAAGAAGGCCTGGGACTCGCTCAACAAGTTCCGCAAGGAATACGCGATCTGGAAGGATCGCGGCTACCTGCAATAGGCGATGGGAGCGCGGCCGGACGACGATCCGGCCGCGTCTCATTTTCCATCATGCTTTCCGGACGCATCGTTCCGTCGGCCGAAAGGTCGACGGCCGGCGGCCGGCTTTGATGCGGGGAAGTTGAGTCATGGGTGCATTGCTTGGCGTCAGCAACGCGATTGATCGGCTTCTGGCCAGGATCGCTTGGTGGTTCGGTTGGTTGTTCGTCGCTCTTGTGTTCGTCATCTGCTGGGACATCCTGACCCGCAAAATCGGCTTCCAGATCCCGGGCTTCGGGTCGACGCCGATCCAGGAACTCGAATGGCACCTTCACGGCATGCTGTTCATCTTCTGGCTGGGCTATGCCTACGTCCGCAACGTCCATGTCCGCATCGACGTCTTCACCGCCGGCAAGACTCCCCGCCAGCAGGCCAAGCTCGAGATCTTCGGACTTATCGTCTTTGCCATCCCGTATTGTGCGGTGGCGACTTACTATTCGTACCTGTTCGCCCAGACGGCGTTCATCCAGAACGAGAGCTCGGATGCGCCGAACGGATTGCCGCATCGCTGGATCATCAAGTTTTGCCTCGTCCTTGGCCTGTTGCTGCTCGATCTTGCCGTCGCTTCGGTGCTGATGCGCAAGCTGGTCATGCTCTTCGGCCCTCCTGACCTTGCCGCGCGCGCCGCTCCGCCCGCGGCCAGCCACTAGGGAGGCCGGCCATGGAATGGATCGCCGATCATCTCGCCATCCTGATGTTCCTGGTGCTCACGTTCATCATGTTCGTGGGCTATCCGGTGGCCTTCGTGCTGGGCGGCGTGGCGCTGAGCTTCGGCGTGCTGGGCATCTTCTTCGATGTCTTCCGTCCCGCCCAGTTCGGCAGCCTGATCCCGCGCATCTGGGGCCAGGCGGTGCAGAACCAGGTTCTCATTGCCGTGCCCATGTTCGTGTTCATGGGCACCATACTCGAGCGATCCGGCGTCGCCGATGAGCTGCTCAAGGCACTGCAGGTGCTGACGCGCCGCATTCCCGGCGGCCTCGCCATGTCGGTCACGATCATGGGCACGATCATGGCGGCGACCACCGGCATCGTCGGTGCTTCGGTCATCATGCTGACCCTGATCGCGCTCCCCACCATGCTGGAACGCGGCTACTCCAAGGAACTGTCGGTCGGCACAATCGCATCGGCAGGCACTCTGGGCATCCTCATCCCGCCCAGCATCATGCTGGTCATCATGGGCGACCTCATGACCATCTCGGTCGGCACGCTGTTCACCGCCGCGATCCTGCCCGGCGTCATCATGTCGCTGGTCTATCTGATCTACATTGGCATTCTCGCGGCGGCCAGGCCGGACCTTGCCCCACCCCTGGCGGCCGATGCCGGCCCGCAGAGCCATCAGGAGCTCATTCGGCTCCTGCTTCGCAGCTTCCTGCCGCCGGCCTTCCTGATCTTCGTCGTCCTGGGATCGATCTTCGGAGGTTTCGCTACACCGACCGAGGCGGGCGGCGCGGGCTGCGCCGGTGCCTTGTTGCTGGCCTGGTGGAACGGGCGCCTCAACATGAAGATGCTGACGGATGTCATTGAAAGCTCGGCGCTCACGAACGCGCTGGTGTTTTTCATCATCTTCGGCGCCACGCTTTTCTCCTTCGTCTTCCGGGCGCTGGGCGGCGACGATCTGGTGGCAGAGCTCCTGACCGCGGTCGGCATCGACACCGGCTGGGAGATCTTGATCTTCGTGATGGGGCTGGTCTTCATCATGGGCTTCTTCTTCGACTGGCTCGAGATCTGTCTGATCGTGCTGCCGATCTTCGCGCCCCTCCTGCGCGTCGTCGACTTCACGCCGCACATCGCCGCCAACAAGGATTTCATGCTGTGGTTCGTCGTGCTGATTGCGGTCAACCTGCAGTCGGCGTTCCTGACGCCACCGTTCGGCTTCGCGCTGTTCTACATGAAGTCGACCGTACCGCCTTCGGTCACGATGGGGCACATCTATCGCGGCATCATTCCGTTCGTCGTGTTGCAGGTGATCGCGCTGG
The DNA here is from genome assembly GCA_009377525.1 of Rhodospirillales bacterium. Taxonomy (GTDB): domain Bacteria; phylum Pseudomonadota; class Alphaproteobacteria; order Reyranellales; family Reyranellaceae; genus Reyranella. The sequence goes on along the minus strand of WHTW01000040.1, from coordinate 31,494 downwards.
CCTCTTGCATGATCTGGCCGGAGATCATCCTCTGGCTGCCACGGTACTTCGGGTTCCTCGATTGAGCGACTGAAGGACGGCTGGGCAGGACAGGGACCGGCGGTTCCTGGGGGTGTGGTCCGAAACCGAATCGGGACGCGACAGGTGCCCGCAGCAGCCATGATCGCAGGACGTCAAGTCGGAAGGAGACCGAGATTGACGGCAACGAAGCCCGTGCCATTGACTACGGCGTGAATTATCAGCCCCGTCGCTGTATTCGCGTTCGCTGGACGAGCCACGGTATGCCGAACAGAACGGGCCAAACAATGAAGACAACGCCAGCTCCAAAACTGAAGTGAAAGGCGCCATGAAGAAGCCCCTGTATGATCCGGGTGCTGCGACCAAACACCGGTTCCTGACGTGGCTGGATGAATCCGCGCCACCATAGCTCTTCGCCGATGATGTTGACGGCGAAGTACGGCAACCACAGGGCGAAGAGATAGTATTGAGGCGGTTTGAGGGGGCGGATGGTCATGAATGATGGTTCCGTCGGCAAGCCGGGCCAGACATTCGCATTGAGAAGGCTCAACACGGCGATGGCCGTCGCCGTCCAGGCAAGTGCCAATGCCGTCAACCGCCACTCGTCAAAGCTTAGATGGTGGACGCGCAGGTGTTCGAGAATCATCGAAGGTGACGACGTCGAAAGTGTCATGCTCGCGCCGAAGATGGCCGCGGCAAGAAGCGGAGCGAAGACGACCGTCCCAGCCAGGAACCATGCGAGGAGAGGATTCCATCCTCTCGCCACCAGGGCTGGGACACCGAAATCGGTGACGAGCCATGGCAGCAAAGCCGGGATGCCGAACAAGATGGTGGACAGGATGATGCCGATTCGCTTTGGAATGAGTGTGCGCGGCTTGCCGTTCGTTTCCTGCCTTTCGATGGGTGCCTGCATTTAGGCCTACGCTTTGCCGTGGACGTTCGCCCCGGGGGGAGGACCGAGCAACTCTGCGTTCGGAGGTTAGCGACGATGCCGCCACAAGGCGCGGGCCGGCTGGCCGTGCGACGAGAAGATGGAGGCGCTGCGCGACAAGTACATGCGCGCCGCCACGCCCGCCGAGAAGAAGGCTGCGGCCGAGGAGGTCCAGCGCCATTTCGTCGAGATCGTGACTCACGTGCCTCTCGGCGAGTGGGTCGGCGTCCGGGCGGTGCGCTCCAACATCGAGACCCGCGCGGTGCCGCCGCCGGTCATCGCCTTCTGGGGCATTACGAAAAAGTAACGCTGATGTGAAAGGCCCGCCTCGCGTCCGTTCTCGTCGGCGCGCCGTGATAGGCGCGCCAGACAATGGAGGCAGGGAATGCCGGGATTGCTTCGACGCATTCGGTCGCGGCGATCCGGCCTTCATCGTGGCGCGCGTCACCAAGGACGTCGATTGGCGTCAAGCCGGTGGGCCGGAATTGCCCTCTGGCGGCGCCTACAAGGGACCGGATGGCGTGGGTCAGTTCTTCACCAAGATTGGCGCGGCGCTCGACGTGCTCACCTGGGAGCCCAAGCACGTGCTGCCGGCGGGCGACGAGGTCGTGGCGACCGCTATCTGGTCGGCCAAGGCCAAGCCCACGGGCCGCACCTTCGCCGCCGACTGGGCCATGGTGCTCGGGTGCGCGACGGCAGATCACCTCGTTCTGCGTCGTCGAGGATACTGCCAAGGTGGCGGCGGCGTTTCGCGGCTAGCTGCGGCTACCAGGAGTTCGCACTTCGCGTCTCGCTCACCGCCTCGACGATCGCGGCGGTGAGGTCGCGGATGTCGGCGTCGGTCATCGGTGTCGACAAGGCGCCCGAGCAGTTGGGTGTGAGCAGATAGCCGCGCTCGAGCAGGCCGAACTGGATGGCTGAGATGGCCGTCTTCTGCGCCGCCTTCTGGTAGCAGCTTCGATAGTCGGTGATGGCGGCGGTCGACGGATGCAGGCGGAACAGCGAGCCAAGGCCGGTCATCTGCGCCGGCAGGCTGCGCTGGCTGAAGGCCATGTTTGCCGCCTGGCGCAGATCATCTCCCATCCGGTTGAGGCGCGCGACCGCCTCGTCGTCGTAGGCGCGCATCGCCGCGACGCCCGCCGCCATGGACAGGGGATTGGCGCTGAACGTGCCGCCGTGTGACACGGCGGGCTTGCCCTTGGTGTGATCGAACACCGCCATGTGGCGCGCCGGGCCGGCCACCGCGCCGACCGGCAGGCCGCCGCCGATGATCTTGGCCAGCGCCACCAGGTCGGGCTCGAGGCCAAACGCATCATGCGCGCCGCCAGAGGCCAGGCGGAAGGAGATGACCTCGTCCATGATCAGCAGGATGCCGGGCTTGCGGCAGGACTCCTGCAGGGCCTCGCAGAATGCGACACTCGCCGGCACCATGCCGGCGCGCGACGCCAGCGGATCGAGCAGCACCGCCGCCAGCCGATGGGCATGCTCCTGCAGGAGCTCGCGGCACTGCTGCGGCTCGTTGAAACGCAGGACGAGCGTGTCCTCGGCGACGGCGCGCGGCGTGCCCTTGGCATAAGGCACGCTGGCGGGGCGGTCGGCTCCCCAGTTGTCGGGCGTCGGGTCGAGGCTGATCTCGACGTGATCGTAGGCGCCGTGATAGGCGCCCTCGATCTTGGCGATCGCCGGCCGGCCGGTGATGGCGCGCGCCGCCTTGACCGCGAACATCACGGCTTCGGTGCCGGAGTTGACGAAGCGCACCTGCTCGAGGCGCGGAGCGCGCCGGCGCAGCTCCTCGCCGAGATCGGATTCGCCGGTCAGCGGCAGGCCGAAGGCCGTGCCGCGGTCGATCGCGTCGTGCAGGGCGGCCACGACCGGCGGGAAGGCATGGCCATGGATCAGGGAGAAGAAGTTGTTGGCGCAGTCGAAGATGCGCCGTCCGTCCACGTCGGTGACCCAGGGGCCTGAGCCGCGCGCGGCATAGGGCGGATGCGGCGCGAAATAGGTCGCCGCCCGCATGCTGCCGCCCGGCGTCACGGCCTTGGAGCGCTCGAACTCGGCGCGCGATTTCGGGCCAAGAGCTGCATCCTGGTTGTGGGAACGAGGGTGAGGAGACGTGCTCATGTCATGGGCCCGGCGGTCGGGGTTGCGATAGGGAGCGCCGCAGGGTCTGCGTCGCGGTGAGGTCGACGGCGCTGCCATCCGGCGTCAGGACGACGGCATAGTATTGCCGCGCCGCCTCCACGCTGACCACGCCGTCCTCGACGTCGCGCAGGACAAGCGCAGGATCTCGTTCATGCGGATTGCCCCAGCCGCCGCCACCCGGCGACGAGACCTTGATGTGCAGGGGCGGCAGGGAGCGCACGCCGTACTGCGGCACGTCGATCGGTGTCTGGTCCCTCGGCGTCAGCGTCATGGCGCCGCTCCGTCCGGTGCCGCCGCCCACGACACCGAAGCCGGACGGCGTATACAGGCCCTCGCCGCGGAACGAATACTCGGCCGACGCCGCGACATCGACCTCGTAGTCGACGCCGGTGCCGCCGCGGAAGCGGCCTGGCCCCGCGGCGTCGCAGCGGAATTCCTGGCGCTTGACGGTGATCGGGTAGAGCTGTTCGAAGACCTCGACATTGGGCAGCGACATGCCGCCCAGCGTGGTGAGCTGCCCGATGGTGTTGAAGCCGTCGCGGCCGGCGACGGCGCCGCCGCCGGACGAGCCGTGCCAGTGGTACATGACGTAGGTCCGTCCGCGGCTGTCGGCGCCGGAGGTAATGCAGTAGGCGACCTTGCCCCAGCCAGCGCAGGCGCGGTCCCGATCGAGCTGGGCGAGCGCCTTCCAGCAGGCATGGATGATCTCGCCCGCGGGGTACACGGTGTTCATGGTCATCGCCGCCGGATAGCGCGCGTTCACCACCGTTCCCTCGGGCGCCACGATCCTGATCGGCCGATAGGTGCCTTCATTGCGCGGCAGGCCGGCATCGAAGAAGGCGCCGACCGCGACATAGACGGCAGAATGCGTGTTGGCGAGCGAGCTGTTCTTGAAGCCGCGGGTCTGCGGATCGCTGCCGGTGAAGTCGAACACCATGCCGCCATCGGCGACGTCGAGCCTGAGGCGGACACGAACGTCCTTCGTCTCGAAGCAATCGGTGTCGCTGGCATCTTCGCCGCGATACGTGCCGGCTGGCATCCGCCCGATCTCGGCCCGCATGACGCGCTCGGCGTGGCCGAGGATGGCGTCGAAAAAGGCCTGCCCCTCAGTCGTGCCGAGCTCGCGGATGAGCGCGCTGAGGCGCGTCGCACCGATCTCCGTTGAGCCCAGCATGGCGCGCAGGTCGCCGTCGAGCAGATCGGGGCAGCGCGTGTTCAGCAGCAGGAGCTGCCAGAGGTCGGCGCGCACCTCGCCTTTCTCGATCAGCCGCAGGGGTGGCAGGCGGATGCCTTCGTGGAAGATCTCGGTGGCCGCTGCGTTGTACGTACCCGCTGCGCCGCCGCCGATATCGGACTGATGGGCGCGATTGCAGACCAGCGCCGACAGCAGGCCGTCGACGAAGACCGGCCGCACCAGCGTCCAGTCCGGCAGATGGTTGTTGCCAGCGGTGTAGGGGTCGTTGAGGAGATAGACGTCGCCATCCGCCATCGCGTTGCCGAAGGCCGCCAGCAGGGCGCGCAGCGCGAAGCCGCCGCCGCCGGTGTGGATGGGAAGGCCGTCGGCCTGCGAGATGACGTTGCCACGCGCGTCGCCGATGAAGCAGGAGAAGTCATGGCTCTGGCTGAAGATCGGGCTTCGCGCCGTGCGCGTCATCACCCAGCCCATCTGGCGGGCGACATGGTCGATCTGCTTCTGCACCAGCGACAGCAGGACAGGATCGTCGATCATGGCCGGGCCTCGGCGAGAGCTATGGCGTAGTTGCGATAGGGATCGACGCTCAGCACGTCGCCGGCGCCGACCACGACGGTGGTCGTCGCTTCCTCGACGATCGCCGGCCCGGCCACGCTCTGGCCGGGCCGCAGGTCGGCACCGGCATAGACGCGGACCGGCCGGCGGCCATGGTGTTCGTCGACATAGACGTTGCGGATCTCGCTGGGCGCCGGCGCGCCGCCGGCCGCAGCCTCGGCCATCAGCTCGACGGCCGGCAGCAGGCCGCTTGCCGCCAGCCGCAGGTTGATGATTTCGATGTTGCCGTCCGGCTGATGGTGGCCGTACAGGCGGCTATAACTCTCTTCGAAGGCGGCGCGAATGGCACGCGGATCGAAGGGGAGCGTGATCGCCACCGGGATGGTCCATTGCTGGCCGGTGTATTTGAGATCGAGCAGGCGGTGCAGCGCGACCCGATTGGGTCCGAAGCCTTCGGCCTCGAGCATGGCGCGGCCCTTGGCGTCGAGGGCAGCGAATGCTGCCGCGAAACGTTGGGCGTCGGTGGTGTCGAGGTCGCCCAGCCAGCTCTGCACGTAGTCGTGGCGCACGTCCGAATTGCACATGCCAAAGGCACAGAACACGCCGGCAAGGCGGGGCACGTAGACGCCGCGACAGCCCAGTGCCCGCGCCACGGCGGCGGCATGCATGGCGCCGGCGCCGCCGCCCGCGACCAGGGTGAAGCGCGCCGGATCGTAGCCGCGCTCGATGCTGACGCGCTCGACGGCGTGGCGGACCTTCTGCTCCATCAGCCTGATCATGCCGGCGGCAGCGGCAGTGTTGTCGATACCGAGCGGGCGGGCGACGCGGCGTTCGATCGCCTCGGCGGCGCGGCGTTCGTCGAGCAGGATCAGGCCGCCGGCATAGCTGCCCGATTTCAGGCGTCCGAGGACCAGTTGGGCGTCGGTCACCGTCGGCTCCTCGCCGCCCAGGCCGTAGCAGGCAGGGCCGGGGCGGGCGCCGGCGCCGTGCGGGCCGACCCACAGCATGCCGCCACGGTCGACGCCGGCGATGGTGCCGCCGCCGGTGCCGATGGTGTGGATCTCCACCGAAGGGATGTTAACGTGATAGCCCGCGACGTCGAGCTGGTCGGTCATGGCGATCTCGCCGGCCTGCATCATGGTGACGTCGCAGCTCGTGCCGCCGATCTCGATGCAGATGAGGTCGCTCGAGCCTGCCGCGCGGCTCAGCGAACGGATGGCGCCGACCCCGGCCGCCGGGCCGGAAAGGACCAGGGTCACCGGCCGTGCCGCGACCTGCTCGACCGACACGATGCCGCCGTTGCTCTGCACCAACGCCAGCCGGCGCAGCAGCCCGAGGCCGCGCAGGCGTTCGTCGAGGGCCCGCAGATAGGGCACGACACGCGGCGCCACGCAGGCATCGATGGTCGTCGTCGACACGCGCTCGTACTCGCCCATGATCGGCGCCACCTGGGAGGAGCGGCTGATCCACACGTCGGGCCATTCGCGGGCGATCAACTCGTGGCACGCGCGCTCGTGGCTGTCGTTCAGAAAGCTGTTGAGGAGGCAGATCACGACCGCCTCGGCGCCTTCACCCTTGAGCGTCCGCAGCGCCCGCGACAGCGACTCCGGATCGAGCGGCCGGGTGACCATGCCCCGGCGGTCGACGCGCTCGTCGACGGCGAGCCGGCGCTTGCGTGGCACGATCACGTCGGGCCATGGCGGACGGTGGTCCCAGGAATCGGCGCGCAGGCCGCGGCGGATCTCCAGCGTGTCGCGAAAGCCTTGAGTCGCGATGAGGCCGACCTTGGCGCCCTTGCCCCCCAGCACCGTGTTGGTGGCGATGGTCGATCCGTGGATGAACAGCGCGCAGTCGCGCAGCAGGCCGGTGACCGGGAGGTCGAGTTGCCGGGCGGCCAGCGCCACCGCAGCCAGCACGCCTTCGGTCGGGTCGGCCGGAGTCGTCGGGCTCTTGGCGATGTGGATGGCGCCGGCGGCATCGATCACGACGAGATCGGTGAAGGTGCCGCCGACATCGACGCCAATGCGCCACGGCGGGCGGAGAACAGCAGCCATACAGATGACCTACCTTTCTTTCGATATTAGATATAACAGTTTGAAACAAAGAAAAAGCCTGTGCGTGGTTTGGCGTCGCCAGACGAGACGCCGTCGCCGTCAGCTTGTCGCGGGTTTGTCGTCGGCGATGACGCGCATCAGGCGCTGCTCGCCACCCTTGAGGTCCTGCGTGATCGCGGCCGCCACGGCGGCCGGGTCGCGGCGCTTGAGGCCGCGGATCAGGACATGATGGGCATTGATGCCCTGTCGGGTGTGATCGAACTCCGGATAGAGCAGATTGAGCGACGGCCCGATCTGCAGCCACAGGCCCTCGATCACGTTGCAGACGATTGGCAGGTTCGAGGCGCGGTAGACCAGGAAGTGGAACTTCTCGTTCTCGCGCAGCACCGTCTTGTAGTCCTTGCGATCCATGGCGGCGCCGATATTGAGCTGCAGGCGCTCCAGTTCAGCACACTTTTCGGCTTCAAACGTGGGTGCCGCTTCCTCCGCCGCCATGACTTCGAGGGCGAAGCGCAGGCGATAGATCTCGCGCAGCCTGGGCACGGTGAGCTTGGGCACGAAGACGGTACGGTTGGGGCCGGACTCGAGCGCGCGCTCGGCGACCAGGCGGCCAAGCGCGTCGCGCGCCGGCGTCGGGCTGACCCCGAGGGCCGCGGCGATGGTGCGGATGGTGATCTTCTGGCCGGGCGAGAAGGCGCCGCCCATCAGCGCTTCGCGCAATTGCGCGTAGGCGCGATCGGTAAGGGTGTCGACGCGGTCGATCGCAACAACTTCCGCAAGACTCAATCGTCACTCCTTTTCCGACGCGAGCCTTAGCCCAGCTCCCGTCCTTTGGCGACCGCGCAGGTCCGGCTTGACGCCTCCCAGTCGCTGCAGGCAATATGATATTTGTTATAACACTTTTGGCAAGGGAGGGGCTGCCATGAAGTTTGGGGTTCTCACAGCATTTGCGATGACGGCCGTCGCGGCTTTCGTCGGCACGCCGTTGCCGGCAGCGGCGCAGTTGAAAGTGGCGGTCATCGAGAATCTCAGCGGTCCGGGATCGGCCACCAACCGCCTGTTTGCGGTCGGCATGAAAAACGGCCTGACCCTGGTCAATAAGGCCGGCGGCTGGAAGGGCCAGCCCATCGAGTACCTCGAGTACGACAGCCAGGGGTCGAGCTCGGTCGCGGCCGACAAGGTGCGCGCCGCCATCGCCGACGGCGCGCATATCCTGGTGAGCGGCGGCTCCTCGGCGGTGGCGGGCCAGATCGTCGAGGACGTGCGCAAGCAGAACCTGCGCAATCCCGACCGGCGCGTGATCTTCATGAATGTCGGCGCCGAGGCGTCGGACTTCACCGGCGAGAAGTGCAACTTCTACAGCTTCAAGTACGCCATGAACGCGGAGATCCGCGTCAAGGCGCTGGTGACGGCGATGAAGGCGGCAGGCGCGCTGGGCGATCGCGTCTTCTCGATCAACCAGAACTACTCGTGGGGCAAGGACATGGAGGCAGCGATCACCAGGTATGCCGGCCCGATGGGCTACACGGTGGTCGACAAGGTCCTGCACGACGTCAGCAAGGTGCAGGATTTCAGCCCCTACGTGGCGCGCATCAAATCATCGAACGCCTCGACCGTGATCACCGGCAACTGGGGCAGCGACCTCATCCTGCTGGTCAAGGAGATCGGCGCCTCGGGCCTGAAGGTGCAGCTCGGCTCGACCTTCCTCGAGCTGCCGGGAACGCTGTCGAGTGCCGGCGCCTCCACGCTGGGCTACTACACGGCCGACTTCTACCTGCCCGAGGCGGGCGGTGCGGCGGCCAAGGCGCTGTTCGACCGCTACAAGGCGATCGCCGGCACGCTGCCGACCACCAGCGAAGTGAAGTCGGTGGTGATGGCGCAGATGCTGCAGGCGGCACTGGCCAACGTCGAACTCGGCCCCAAGGTCGACACGACCAAGATCGCGCTGGCGCTCGAAAAGGCCAAGGTGCAGACGCCGATCGGCGAGATCAGCATGCGCGCCGCCGATCACCAGGCCGCCGTGCCGCTGGTCGTCTCGGTCGTGTCCAAGGACGCGAGCTTCAAGGTCGACGGCACCGACATGGGCTTCAAGCCGGTCAAGGTCATTCCCGGTCCGGAGGCGATCAGCGCCGTCCAGGAAACCTGCAAGATGGACCGGCCGTCGTAAGCACGACGCGATGGATTTCTTCGTCGTCTCCCTGCTGAACGGGCTGAGCTACGGTCTTCTGCTCTTCATGGTGTCGGCAGGCTTGACGCTCGTCTTCGGCATGATGGGCGTGCTGAACTTCGCGCACAGCTCGTTCTACATGCTGGGCGCCTATTTCGGGTACAGCGTCGGCAGGCTCACCGGCTTCTGGCCGGCGCTGATCGTGGCACCGCTCGGAATCGCCTTCCTGGGGGCACTGATCGAGCGCTACCTGCTGCGGCCGGTGCATCGGCACGGCCATGCACACGAGCTTCTGGTGACCTTCGGCCTGGTCTTCATCATCGACGAGCTGGTCAAGCTGCTCTACGGCAACTATCCGCTCAAGAACCCCATGCCGGTCGAGCTGAGCTTCAGCGCCTTCCGGCTGTTCGGCCTCGACTATCCCTTCTATCGCGTGTTCATCGCCCTGGTGGCGATCGTCATGTTCGGCGCCATTCTGGCCCTGTCGCGTTTCACGCGCGTCGGCCTGATCGTGCGCGCCGCGGTCCGCCGGCCACACATGGTCGAGGCGCTGGGCCACAACGTGCCCATGGTGTTCCTGGGCGTGTTCGCCGGCGGCGCTGCACTCGCGGGCCTGGCGGGCGTCGTCGCCGGCGTCTTCTATCCGACCGGTCCCAGCATGGCGCAGGAGCTGGGCGTCATCGTCTTCGTGGTCGTCGTCGTGGGCGGCCTGGGTTCGCTCGAAGGCGCCTTCGTCGCCTCGCTGCTGATCGGCATCTTCAGCAGCTTCGCGGTCGGCGTGAACTGGACGCTGGCCGACGCGTTCGCGCTGGTGGGCGTCGCCGGCGCCGACCTGTGGGGCGGCGCCTTCACCGTCAAGCTCTCGACCGTGGCCGGTGCCATTCCCTTCGTGCTGATGTTCCTGGTCCTGCTGCTGCGGCCCGCCGGGCTGCTGGGCGAACGCCAATGAAATGGCTCGCCATCGCCGCGGCGACGATCGGCCTGCTCCTGGTGCCGGTGCTGTTCGGCGACCGCTTCGTCTTCGTCTTCATCCAGATGCTGACGGCGTCGCTGTTCGCGCTGGCCTTCAACCTCCTGTGGCGTCACACACGCCTGCTGTCGTTCGGCCATGCCGCCCATTTCGGGGCGGGCATGTTCGCCACCATCCATCTCATGCGCCTGGCCGAGGCGAACGTGCTCGCTGTACCGCTGCCCCTGATCCCGCTCGGCGGCGCGCTGGCCGCCTGCCTGCTGGGGGTGGTGGCGGGCTACTTCGCGACAGTGCGCACCGGCACCTACTTCGCCATGATCACGCTGGCGGTTGCCGAACTGATCTATGCCCTGGGCTCGCAATGGGAGGCGCTGTTCGGCGGCGAGGCCGGCCTGTCGTCGATGCGCCTGCCGTGGGCGGGCTGGACCTTCGCCACGACCGGCGAGGTCTACTACATCGTGCTCGGCTGGGTCGTGCCCGCGGCGGCCGCGCTCTATTTCGTCGGCCTGACGCCGCTCGGCCGGCTTGCCTTCGCGATCGGCGACGACGAAACGCGCGTGCGCTTCCTGGGTTACAACGCCCATCGCGCCAAGACCATGGTGTTCGCCCTGTCGGCCTTCCATGCCGGCCTGGCCGGCGGCCTGCTCGCGCTGGTCAACGAGAACGTCAACTACGGCGCCTTCGGCGGCACGGTCTCGGCCTCGGTCGTGCTGCACACCTTCATCGGCGGCTCGGGCGTCTTCCTGGGACCGGTGATCGGCGCGGCCGGCCTCACTTTGCTGGGCGCGCTCCTGTCGGACGTCACGCGGCTCTGGCTGCTCTATGTCGGTGCGGCCTTCGTGCTGATGATGCTGTACAGCCCCGAGGGGCTGGCGGCGCTGTTCATCGCCAACCTGCGGCTGTGGCGCGAGCTGCCATGGCCCAGCCTGGTGCGCCTCAATCTGCTGGGCGGCCTCGCCGTCCTCGCCTTCGTCTGCACCACCGTCTTCGTCGTCGAGCTGGCGGCGCGAGCCTTGACGGAGGGTGCCTCGGCCACAGCCGTCGTCCTGTTCGGCACCACCTGGTCGCTGTCGTCGCCCGTCACCTGGGCCATCCCCATCGCCCTTGCCCTCGCCGGCCACGTCGCGCTGAAGGCGGCGATCCGCCAGCGGCGACGTCTCGAAGATGCCGTGGCATGACATCAGCTGTCATCTCGCTGCAAGGCATCGCCAAATGCTTCGGCAGCCTGGAGGTCATCCGCCATCTCGACCTCGACGTGCTGGAAGGCGAGCGCCACGCGCTGATCGGCCCCAACGGCGCCGGCAAGTCGACCTTGGTCGGCATGATCTCCGGTCTGATCCCGCTCAGCGCCGGCGCGATCTTCCTGAACGGGCGGCGGATCGACGGCTTGGCGCCCGAACGCATCAACCGGCTGGGCCTCGGCCGGTCGTTCCAGATCACGCGCATCTTCCCGCGCCTGTCGGCGCAGGAGAACCTGCGCATCGGCGTCATGGCGCGCCACGGCATCCGCTATTCGCTGTTCCGGCCGGCGACGGCCTACAGCGCCGTTGCGCGCGAGGTCGAGGCGTTGCTGGCGAAGGTGCGCCTGGATGGCCGCGCCGGCGTCGTGGCGGGCGAGCTCTCCTATTCGGAGCAGCGCGCGCTGGAGCTCGGCATGGCGTTGGCCAGCGAACCCAAGGTGCTGCTGCTCGACGAGCCCACGGCCGGCATGTCGCGCGACGAGGCCGACCATGTCGTCGACCTGATCCGAACCATCGCTATTGGCCGCACCGTGCTGATCGTCGAGCACGACATGGATGTCGTGTTCAGCCTGTGCGACCGCGTCACCGTGCTGGCCTATGGCGAGCTGATCGCGTCCGGTCCCGCCGCCGAGATCCGCCGCAACGCGCGCGTGCAGGAAGCCTATCTCGGCACGGAGCACGTGGCATGATCCTGGAGGTCCGCGATCTCCACGCCGGCTACGGCCGCAGCCGCATCCTGCACGGCGTCAGCTTCGCGATCGACAAGGGCGAGATCGTGAGCCTGGTCGGCCGCAACGGCTCGGGCCGCTCGACCACCATGAAGGCGATCGTGGGCCTGGTGCGGCCCGACAGCGGATCGGTGCGCCTCGACGGCGCCGAGCAGGCCGGCCGCAACGCCTACGAGATCGTGCGCGACGGCATCGCCTATGTGCCGGAAGAGCGGCGGGTCTTCGACAATCTCAGCGTCCACGAGAACCTGGTGCTGGGCTGCCAGTCGCCGCGCCACGGCATCGCCGCCTGGACCATCGACCGGATGTACGCCTACTTCCCGCGCCTGCTCGAGCGGCGCGGCATGAAGGCGGGCAGCCTGTCGGGTGGCGAGCAGCAGATGCTGACGATCTGCCGCTCGCTGCTGGGCAATCCTCGTGTCATCCTGATCGACGAGCCGACCGAGGGACTGGCGCCGCACATCGTGGCGCGCGTCGTCGAGGTGGTGCAGGACATCAGGAAGAACGGCGTGGCCGTGATCCTGGTCGAGCAGAAGCTTACCATTGCATTGCGCATCAGTGATCGCGTCAATGTCGTGGGTCACGGCCAGATCGTCTGGTCCGGCACGCCTGCGGCGTTGCGCGAGGATGCCGACATCCGCCGTCGCTGGCTGGAAGTGGCCTGACGCTACAGCAAGACGCCCTGGTTGCGCAGCTTCTCGCGCAGGGTCGCCGGATCGAGCTGGGCTGCCGGCTGGTTGGACGTCGCCAGCAATGCCGCCGCGGTGCCGACCGCCTGGGCGACAGCCATTGCCGTCGGCATGACGCGGATGGCGCCGTGCGCCTCGTGGGTGGCAGAGAGGCCGCGGCCGGCGACCAGGGCGTTGTCGAGGCCCTGCGGCACGGCGATGCGATAGGGCAGGGCGTAGATGTGGTCGGGGCCCAGCTCCTCGAAAGTGATGTCGGCATCGCCGGTATGGTGCACGTCGATCGGATAGGCGCCGAGCGCCATGGTGTCGATGAACTCCGCGCCCTTGCGCAGGTCGTCGGCCGTCAGCGTGACGAGCCCGGCGATGCGGCGCGTCTCGCGGATGCCGAGCTGCGGGGCGAACGATACCAGCCGTGCCTTGGCGCAGCCCGGCACGTTGACGGCGATGAAGCGTGCCGCGGCCAGCGCCTGGCGGCGGCCCTCGCGTTCGCCATCCGACAGGGCGAAGGGATCGCTGGCGTCGATCGAAAGCCGCGTGACGTTGAACCAGCCGTCGTCGCAGCCCGGCACGCGGCTGCAATGCAACGCCGCGCGCGGCAACGCGCCCTCGGCGACGCCGCGTGCCGCGAACGCAGCCTTGGTTTCGGCGCTCATGCCGTCGAAGGCCGCGAAGTCGATCGGGCCCAGGCGGAACATCATGGTCGCGGGCTGCAGGCTCTCGCCGTCGTCAAGGCCGAGGAACGGGGCGCCGGCGCGCGCCATCAGGTCGAGATCGCCGGAGCTGTCGATGAACAGCCGTGCGCGCACGTCGAGCAGGCCGCCCTTGGTCAGCACCGTCGCCGAGGCGATGGCGCGGCCGCGGCGCGAGACCTGGGCGAGCTGGCTGTGCAGCAGGACCCGCACACCCGCTTCGTGTGCCATCTCGTCGAGCACGACCTTCAGGATCTCGGTGTCGTATTCGACGCGGTCCATGCGATGGCCGGTCGACATCACGAAATGGCCGTGGCCGCTGCTGCCGCCCATCGCCTCCAGGCGCTGCACGATCTCCTCGGCGATGCCCGCGATCACGCGCCGGCCGGCCCGGGTTTCCCAGCCGACGAACTGGCCGACCGCGCCCGCGGTTGCCGCCCCGCCCAGGAAGCCATGGCGCTCGAACAGCACGGTGTGCGCACCCTGGCGGGCGGCGGCGATGGCGGCCACGGTTCCCGCCATTCCGCCGCCGCTGGCCAGAACGTCGCAATCGATGGGATTCATTTGGCAAACCGACCATACTCCCGCCTAAGGAAGAACGGGAGGCATTGTTGTTTCAGAATCGCATGACGCGCCGCGCTGCGCTTGGCGGAATGGCCGCTCTGTCGCTTGCGCCCAGCGCGCGCGCCGAGGAGCTCACCAAGGCGTCGATCGCGCTGCTGAAGCTGTCGTCGTCGGGGCCGATCTTCATCGCCCAGGAGAAGGGCTGGTTCAAGGAAGCGGGCCTCGAGCTCACGATGAAGGACTTCCAGGCCGCAGCCCAGGTGCCGCTGGCCGTGGTCTCGGGCGACGTCGATCTCGGCGTCACGGCCTTCACCGCGGGCTTCTTCAATCTTGCCGCCAAGGGCGGGCTGAAGGTCGTGGCGGCGCAGAGTTCGGAGCGGCCGGGCTATCAGCTCAACGTCATCGCCGTCACCAATGCAGCGTGGGATGCCGGCGTGCGCGGCGTGAAGGACCTGTCAGGCAAGCGCGTCGCCGTCACCACGGTCGGCTCTTCGGTGCACTACTCGCTCGAGATCGTGGCGCGCAAGCACGGTGTCGACACCAAGGGCGTGATCATCGTGCCGCTGCAGACCATTCCCAACATGGTAGCGGCCTTCAAGGGCGGGCAGGTCGATGCCGCGGTATTCCCCATCACGACCTTCCGCCAGGTCGAATCGGAGGGCAGCGGCAAGCCGATCGCCTATGTCGGCGACGAGGTGCCGTGGCAGCTCGGTGCCGTCTTCACCTCGCCCAAGACGATCGCCGAGCGCCGGCCACTGGTCGAGAAGTTCCTGGTCGGCTATCGCCGCGGGGCCGCGGCCTATCACGAGGCGTTCGGCAAGCGCGAGAACGGCAAGCTGGTGCCGGGGCCCAACTACGACGAGATGATCGGCATCCTGTCGAACGTGGTGAAACAGCCGCCGGAGCGGGTCGCGCTCGGCCTGCCCTACATCGACCCCGAGGGCAGGCTCGACGTCGGCGACATCTATAAGCAGGTCGCCTTCTGGCAGTCGACCGGCCAGGTCTCGCGCGACGCCGATCCCAAGTCGTTCATCGACCTCAGCTTCGTGCAGGGGCACTTCAACGTGCCCAAATAGTCAGGCGTCTTCGTCTTCCGGACCGCGCGCATCCTGCGCGCTCATGATCATGAGGCGCGCAGGATGCGCGCGGTCCGGAAGAGCATGAACTATTCAGCCGCCTTCAGCTCGGCCGCGCGCGCCGCACGCAGGGCGGCGTCCTCGGCCTCCCAGCGCATGCCGATCTCGGCGAGCTTGCCCAGCACGTCGTCGAGCTCGTGGCCGCGCTGGGTCAGCGAATAGGTGACCTTGGGCGGGATCGTCGCCTCGTAGTCGCGCCGCACCAGCGCCGCGCCTTCGAGCGTGCGCAGCCGCTCGGTCAGCATCTTGGCCGAGATGCTGGCGACCCGCCGCTTCAGCTCGCCGAAGCGCTGCGGACCGTGGGTCTTGAGGTTGTAGAGGATGTACGTCGTCCACGGCCCCATCAGCATGCGCAGGATGAAGTCCATGGGGCAGGAGGCGCTCTCCTTACCGTGGTGGATCTGTTTGGCGTCCATGGGGAATATCCATGAGTTACGAATTGGTACCTACTAGCGGATATATAGAGCGCTTCCTAAATCTTTCCAGTCACTAACCGTAACCTAATGAACTGGGGAAATTGTTTGTCTTTTTCTCCAGTGAAATCAAAGGATTGGAAAGAGTCATGAGCACCATCGCCATCGTCTATCACTCCGGCTTCGGCCATACCCAGGCCCTGGCCGAGGCTGTCGCCAAGGGTGCCGAGGCGGTTCCCAACACCAAGGTGAGCCTGGTGCCGGTCGCCGACGCGGAAGGCCGCCAAGCCGAGCTGGACGGCGCCGACGCCATCATCTTCGGCAGCCCGACCTACATGGGCGGCGTGTCGGCCGAGTTCGCCAAGTTCAAGGACTGGACGTCCAAGCGCTGGATGGAAGGTGCATGGCGCAACAAGCTCGCCGCCGGTTTCACCGCCTCGGCGTCGTGGAACGGCGACAAGCACAACACGCTCTACCAGCTGCTCACGCTCGCCCTGCAGCACGGCATGGTGTGGGTCGGGCTCGGCCTGCCGCCGGGCTACAACCATTCCAAGGGCTCGATCGAGGATCTCAATCGCCTGGGCGCCTCGGTCGGTGCGATGGCGCAGGCCAATGGCGACCAGGGTGTCGAGGGCATCGCGGCCTCCGACTTCCGCACCATGGAGGCGCTCGGCAAGCGCGTCGCCGACTCAGCGCGCCGCTGGCGCGAAGAGCCGTTGGCGCAAGCCGCCTGAACGGGGCGGTTTCCGATTAGATGGAACCGCATGCGGTTCCATCTAGTCGGAAACGCGCGCACGGGGGTGCTCGTTTCACAGGGCACATTCCGTCCGGCTGATTCCAGCCGGACGGAATGTGCCCTAGCAGACGCATCGGACCGGCGGCGGGGACGGCCCGCTGCCGACCTGATGATGCAGCGACCTACTTCTTGGTGATGTTCCACATCACCGGCACCGGGCCGGCGAGCCAACCCGAGATGCGGTCCTTGCGATAGGCGCCGAACGCCTTGTACTGGCCGAGCACGATGTAGGTCGCCCGGTCCATGACGCGGTCAGAGACGGCCAGCGCGAGCTGCTTCTGCTTGTCGGGATCGGTCTCGCGGGCATAGGCCGCGCGCAGCTTCTCCATCTCGGGGTCGCACGGCCAGCCGAACCAGGCCTTTTCGCAGGCGCCGCTGGTGAAGGAGTTGCTTGCGGGGTTCTCCGCGCCGGCGGTCACCGTGGTGGTGTAGAAGATGTTCCAGCCGCCCTTGTCCGGTGCGTCCTTCTTGGCGCGGCGCGACACCACGGTCTGCCAGTCCATCGCCTGCAGGTCGACCTTGAAGCCGACCCTCTCCAACGCCTGCTTGCCGACCGGCGGCAGCTGGTTGGACGACTGCAGGTCGGTCGCCTGCATCATGATGATCGGCTTGCCGTCATAGCCGCTCTCCTTCAGGAGCTGTCGCGCCTTCTCGAGGTCGGGCTTGATCAGGAGGTTGCCGTAGCTCTTCTCGTAGGGCGAGCCGCAGATCAGCGGCGCGTTGCACACGCGGTAGATGTCGGGGTCGCCCACCTGGGCGCGCAGGAAATCCTCCTGGGCCACGGCATACATCGCCGCCTGGCGCGCCTTCACGTTGTTGAACGGCGGGTGCAGGTGGTTGAAGCGCATGATCATCTGGCTGCCCAATGCATTCCAGCCGTAGAGGGCGATGTTCTTGTCGGCCTTGAGCACCGGGAAGAGATCGGGCACCGGAATCTCGACCAGGTCGATCTCGCCCTGCTGCAGGGCGTTGACCGCGGTCAGCGGGTCGGTGACGGCGATCCATTCCAGGCGGTCGATCTTCACCACCTTGCCGCCGGCCAGCATCGAGGGCGGCTCCGAACGCGGCTTGTACTTGGTGTTCTTGACGTAGACCACCTTTTCGCCGGGCTTCCACTCGTCCTTCTTGAAGATGAAGGGACCGGAGCCGGTGTAGTCGTCGAACTGCTTGTTCGGATCGGTCTCGGCCACCCGCTTGGGCATCATGAAGGGCACGTTGGAGGAGGGCTTGCCCAGCGCCTCGAGGACGAGACCGAACGGCTCCTTCAGGACGAGCGTGAAGGTCTTGGCGTCGACCGCCTTCAGGTCGCCGAGCGAGGCCATGAGCTGCTGGCCGAGCGCATCGCGCGCGCCCCAGCGCTTGATCGAAGCGATGCAGTCCTCCGACGTGACCGGCTTGCCGTCGTGCCATTCCAGACCGTCGCGCAGGGTGAAGGTCCAGGTGAGCTTGTCAGCCGAGACCTGGTACTTGTCGACCATCTGCGGCTGGACGCGCAGCTGCTCATCCTGGGCGAACAGCACGTCGTAGATCATGTAGCCGTGGTTTCGGGTGATGAAGGCGGTCGTCCAGATGGGGTCGAGCACCTTGAGGTCGGAATGGGCGACCATCCTCAAGGTCTGGGCGCCGGCCGGAACCGTCCACAGCAGCGCAAGGCAGGCTGCAAAACGCGTCAAAATCCGTAAAACGTGCATATATCCATCTTCCCTGGTACGAGACCCCGATCGCACGCAGGCTGCCATGGGGCGACCGAGGAATAAAGCGATGTCCATGCCAACGGTCTTTGTTTCGCACGGCTCTCCCATGCTTATCCTGGAGGATCGGCCGGCGCGGGCCTTCCTGGCCTCGCTCGGCCAGCTGCTGCCGCGGCCCAAGGCCATCATCGCCGTCTCGGCCCACTGGGACACCGACATGCCGGCCGTGTCGACGGCGCACAGGCCTGCCACCATCCACGATTTCTACGGTTTCCCCGAAGCGCTCTACGCGCTGCGCTACGATCCGCCAGGTGCGCCCGAATTGGCCGAGCGGGTGGCCAAGCTCACCGACGCCGCCCACGACCCGCATCGCGGGCTCGACCACGGCGCCTGGGTGCCGGCCAAGCTCGCCTGGCCCGAGGCCGACATCCCGATCTTCCAGCTTTCGGTGCAGCCGGGCGAAAGCCCGGCCCATCACATTGCGCTTGGCCGCAAGCTCAGCGGCCTGCGGGACGAGGGTGTGCTGGTGATGGGATCGGGCAGCGCCACGCACAACCTGCGGGCGCTGGTGCGCGGCGCGGGCAACGATGCCGAGCCCGAGCCGTGGGCCAAGGCATTCGACGACTGGCTGGCGGAGACGCTGGAGAAGGGCGACGAGGCGGCGCTGGCCGACTACCGCATCAAGGCGCCCTATGCCCGCGAGGCCCATCCGACGGACGAGCATTTCCTGCCCATCCATGTCGCCTTCGGCGCGGCAGGCGAGGGCGCGCACGGCCGCGCGCTCCATCGTTCGTTCACGTTGGCGAACCTGTCGATGGCGTCGTACGCCTTCGACTAGTTCCGCGGCACGGTGAATTTGACCAGTTGGCAGCCGGCTGGCTGAGAAGCCACCGGGCCGTGCATGCACTGCCGTCAGCGGTGCGAATTCCCGCAATTCCCGCAATTTCCGCAACGAGTTTTCGCGTTTCTCACAGAGTGCTCTTGTGGCCGTTGAGATCGCACCCCCTATCGGTTGGCCGCCTTCCGAATTCGGACAGTTACGCAAGTTTCGCTACCGGAATCGCCGCCTCGGAGGGCTGGAGCGGCGAGCCCGTCCCGACCGGGTGCAAGTGGCCGGACGGGCCGCGCGGTGTCTGCCGCGCCCTTTTGGTCTCGGATCGACGATGCATAGAGCGGCAACGCGGGGAAGCAACGCAACAGGCCGACTTTATAACTAAAGTGTGCTCATGTCAAGAACTGTGATTATGGCCCGCCCGTTTCGTTTTCGCGACTTTTTGGGCTCCGTAGAGGGCCCCATCTGGAGGGTCGTCCGGGCGACGACACCACTCCTTGTGTCGCCGAGCCCGAGTGCCAGCGATGCTTTCAAGCCAGCACGGCGCCCCGACAGGCAACAGCCCCTGCAACGGCCGCGCGAGCTGCAAAACCTCTCTGACGAGATACCAGCTCAGGCGGCGTTCGCCAGGGTGACGCCCTTTTCCTTCATGAGCTGCTCGAGCTCGCCGGTCTCGTACATCTCGCGGATGATGTCACAGCCGCCCACGAACTCGCCCTTGACGTAAAGCTGCGGGACGGTCGGCCACTGGCTGAATTCCTTGATGCCCTGGCGCAGCTCCGGGTCGACCAGGATGTTGACGCCGTGGAACTTCACGCCGAGCTCGCTCAGCACCTCGACGACGGCGGCCGAGAAGCCGCATTGCGGGAAGACCGGCGTGCCCTTCATGAAGAGCAGCACGTCGTTCTTGCCGATCTCGTCACGGATGCGATCAAAAATCTGAGGCTCGCTCATATCGATCTCCTAGGCGCCTGAGGAGGCGCGGGTCTGGCCCTGAATATAAGGCTCCTAAGGCCTTTGCGCCATGGTCGTCAATTTCAGCGCATGCAGCACGCCACCCATGCGGCCGCCCAGGGCGCCATAGACCATCTGGTGCTGCTGGATCTTGGACTTGCCGGCGAAAGCGGCGGAAATGACTGTGGCAGCATAGTGGTCGCCGTCACCCGCGAGATCCTGGATCTCGACCTCGGCGTCGGGGATGCCTTCCTTGATCAGGCGGATGATGTCTTCGGCGGCCATCGGCATGGCTTGATTTTCCTGCGTTATTCCGTGGCGGACATATAGCCCGGCAGCCAGACCTCGTGGGCCGTCTTGATGTCGCTGAGCGGCAGCGACAGCAAGCCCTTGACCACCAGCGACGCCCCGCCCGAGTAGCCCAGCAGCACGGCCGGGACGCCCACCGCCTCAGCTGCCTCGATCACGTCGTCGGCCGAGCCGCTGGCGATGACATAGCGGGCTTGATCCTCGCCATAGAAAAACGCGTGCGAGGGCACGGCGTTTCCGGCGGGCGGGCCGATTTCCATGCCCGTGCCGCCGGCGATGCTCATCTCGGCCAGCGCCACGACGAGACCGCCATCGGAGACATCGTGGCAGGCCTCGACGCGGCCCATGATGATCTGCGAGCGCACGAAATCGCCATTGCGCCGCTCGACGGCGAGATCGACCGGCGGCGGCGCACCTTCCTCACGGCCACAGGCCTCGCGCAGGTAGAGCGACTGACCGAGCCAGCCTGCGGTCTCGCCGATCAGCACGATGCCGAGCCCGGCCTGGGTCAGGCGCGAGCCGACGGACTTGGCGATGTCGTCGATCACGCCGACGGCGCCGATGGTGGGCGTCGGCAGGATCGGGCGGCCCTCGGTCTCGTTGTAGAGCGAGACGTTGCCCGACACGACCGGGAAGTCGAGGACCTTGCAGGCCTCGGCCATGCCCATGATGGCGCCGGCGAACTGGCCCATGATCTCGGGCTTCTGCGGGTTGCCGAAATTCATGTTGTCGGTGACGGCGAGCGGCTTGGCGCCAACCGCCGTGATGTTGCGCCACGCCTCGGCCACGGCCTGGCGGCCGCCGGTTTCGGGATGGGCCTGCACGTAGCGCGGCGTGCAGTCCGACGTCATGGCCAGCCCCTTGTGGCCGCCGTTGACACGCACCAGCGCGGCGTCGCCGTCCTGCGGACGGATCGCCGTGTTGCCCATGATGAGATGATCGTACTGGTGCCAGATCCACGCCTTGCTGGCGAGGTCGGGGCAGCTCATCAGCGCCAGCAGCGAGGCGCGCCAGTCCTTGGGCGCCGGCACCTTGGCGGCATCGAGCACGGCCGGCAGCGGTGTGAGCGTCCACGGCCGCTCATAGACCGGCGCCTCGGTGACCAGCGGCGGGATCGGGATGTTGCCGACGATGTCGCCGTGCCAGCTCAGCACCATGCGCTCGGTGTCGGTGAGATGGCCGATGACGGCGAAGTCGAGCTCCCACTTCTCGAAGATCTTGCGCGCCAGCTCTTCGCGGCCGGGTTTCAGCACGATCAGCATGCGCTCCTGGCTCTCGGAGAGCATGAGCTCGTAGGGGTTCATGCCGGTCTCGCGCATCGGCACCTTGTCGAGCTCGACGATCACGCCCAGGCCGCCCTTGGCCGCCATCTCGAACGACGAGGAGGTGAGGCCGGCGGCGCCCATGTCCTGGATGGCGACGATGGCGTCGGTTGCCATCAGCTCCAGGCAGGCTTGCAGCAGCAGCTTCTCGACGAACGGGTCGCCGACCTGCACCATCGGGCGCTTCTCCTCGCTGTCCTCGTTGAACTCGGTCGAGGCCATGGTGGCGCCATGGATGCCGTCGCGTCCGGTCTTGGAGCCGACATAGACCAGTGGGTTGCCGACGCCCGCGGCCGCCGCATAGAATATGCGGTCGGTGGGCGCGACGCCCACGGTCATGGCGTTGACCAGGATGTTGCCGTTGTAGGCGGCATGGAAGTTGGTCTCGCCGCCGACGGTCGGGATGCCCATGCAGTTGCCGTAGCCGCCGATGCCGGCGACGACGCCCGACACCAGGTGCCGCGTCTTGGGATGCGCTGGATCGCCGAAGCGCAGCGCATTGAGGTTGGCCACCGGCCGCGCGCCCATGGTGAAGACGTCGCGCAGGATGCCGCCGACGCCCGTCGCCGCGCCCTGGTAGGGCTCGATGTAGGAGGGGTGGTTGTGGCTCTCCATCTTGAAGATGGCGGCCTGGCCGTCGCCGATGTCTATGACGCCGGCATTCTCGCCCGGACCCTGGATGACCCACGGTGCCTTGGTCGGCAGCTTCTTCAGCCACACCTTGGAGGACTTGTAGGAGCAGTGTTCGCTCCACATCGCCGAGAAGATACCGAGCTCGACCATGGTCGGCGTGCGGCCCATGATCGCCAGCACGCGCTGGTATTCCTCGGGTGACAGGCCATGCTCGGCCACGATCTGCGGCGTGATCGTGGGCTCGTTGGGAAGCTTTACCGGGGGACTCTTCTCCAAGCCCACGCCCTTGCCACTCATGTGAGGGCCGCTCATGTGAGGGCCTCGACCAAACCTTCGAACAATGCCTTGCCGTCGCAGCCGCCGAACATCGGCTCGACCGCGTTCTCGGGATGGGGCATCAGGCCCATCACGGTCTTGGTCTCGTTGAACACGCCGGCGATGTTTCGGATCGAGCCGTTGGGATTGCCTGTGCCATCCACGGTCCCATCGGGTGCGCAGTAGCGGAAAGCGATCTGTCCGCGATCGTCCAGCCGCTTCAACGTCTCCTCATCGGCGAAGTAGTTGCCCTCGGCGTGGGCGACCGGCACGCGGATCACCTGGCCCGCCTGGTAGCGGTTGGTGAACAGGCTCTGGCTGGTCTCGACCTTCAGGTGCACGTCGGAGCAGACGAACTTCAGGTGCGCGTTGCGCATCAGGGTGCCCGGCAGCAGGCCCGCCTCGGTGACGATCTGGAAGCCGTTGCAGATCGCCAGCACGGGCACGCCCTGCGCCGCGCGCTTCCTGACCTCGACCATCACCGGCGATTGCGCCGCCATGGCGCCGCAGCGCAGATAGTCGCCGTAGGAGAAGCCGCCGGGAACGACGATCAGGTCGGTCTTTTCGAAGTCGCCGTCGCCGTGCCAGACCATCTGCGGCTTGCGGCCGGTGACCAGCTCGATCGCCTGGGCGACGTCGCCCTCGCGGTTGGAGCCGGGGAAGACGAGGACTGCCGCCTTCATCGATTGCCATCCTTCCACACGCTGGCCTCACCCTGAGGAGCCGCGCGCAGCGCGGCGTCTCGAAGGGTGGGCAACAAACAAGGTGCTCGTTCCCACCCTTCGAGACGCGCTCCTGCGGAGCGCTCCTCAGGGTGAGGAGTTGCCTGACTCATCAGCCCACCAGCTCGATCGAGTAGTTCTCGATCACCGTGTTGGCCAGAAGCTTGCGGCACATCTCGTCGAGCCGCGCCTTGGCCTTGGCCTTGTCGGTCTCGGCGAGCTCGAGCTCGATGAACTTGCCCTGGCGGACGTCGCCCACTTCGGGGAAGCCCAGCCGGTTGAGGGAATGTCCGATGGCCTTGCCCTGGGGGTCGAGCACGCCGTTCTTGAGGGTCACGTGAACTCTGGCTTTCATTTCGCCTCTTCTACTGCAGGGTCGTTGGGCCGCGGACGTCGCCCGGCCCCTGGTCGATCAGAATTCCCAAGCGCCGCGCCACCTCCTGATAGGCCTCCTCGACCTTGCCGAGGTCGCGGCGGAAGCGGTCCTTGTCCATCTTCTCGTTGGTCCGCAGATCCCACAGCCGGCAGGAATCCGGGCTGATCTCGTCGGCAAGCACGATGCGGACCATGTCGTCCTCATATAGGCGGCCGAACTCGATCTTGAAGTCGATCAGCTTGATTCCGCAGCCGAGGAACAGGCCGAACAGGAAGTCGTTCACGCGCAAGGTCAGCGCCACGATGTCGTCGAGGTCCTGCGGCGTCGCCCAGCCGAAGGCGGTGATGTGCTCCTCGGTGACCATGGGATCGCCGAGCGCGTCGTTCTTGTAGAAGAACTCCATGATCGAGCGCGGCAGCTGCGTGCCCTCCTCGACGCCGAAGCGCTTGGCGAAGGAGCCGGCGGCGACGTTGCGCACCACGATCTCGAGCGGGATGATCTCGACTTGGCGGATGAGCTGCTCGCGCATGTTCAGCCGGCGGATGAAGTGGGTCGGCACGCCGATCTCGCCGAGCTTGGTCATCAGGAACTCGGAGATGCGGTTATTGATCACACCCTTGCCGGTGATGGTGCCCTTCTTCTGGTTGTTGAACGCGGTAGCGTCGTCCTTGAAGTGCTGGACGATCGTCCCGGGCTCGGGCCCCTCGAACAAGGTCTTGGCCTTGCCCTCGTAGATGCGGCGGCGGCGGGACATGTTTTACTCCTGGGCGGATGGCGCCATCGGCCCACCATTCGGCCGGAATATGGCGGAAGTCCCATGCGCCCGGACTGGGGAAAAATCCATTGAAAAAGGTGACGCAGTCGTCATATTCACCCTCATACCGGAGGCCCCAGATGGCCCAGCAAATCACCTACGACAAGGCCTATGACACAATAATGCCGGAAGACTTCCCGGCGATGCTGGAAGTGCCGCGCTACGGCCGGCGCAGCGACGCCTTCGACGGCATTATTTCGGCCACGCACGACCATTTCTGGGACCCTCTGGACAAGAACTACATCGACTTCGACCAGCCCTTCGACATGGCGGCCATGTCGGTGGTGCCGCTCGACATGATCGTCGAACTGCGCAGCGCGGTGGCCGACCGGCTGGACGAGGGCCAGAAGATCCGGCTCGCCAACGATGTCATGCACTGGTCGATCTCCAACCTGCTGCATGGCGAGCAGGGGGCGCTGTCGCTGTCGGCCAGCCTCTGCCACATCCTGCTCGATCCCGGCGCCCAGGAATACGCCGCCAACCAGGCGCGCGAGGAGGCGCGCCATGTCGCGGGCTTCACCCGCTACATCGCCAAGCGCTGGGGCGCGCCGCTGCCGGTCGGCAAGACCATCGCCACGGTGCTGGCCGATCTCGTGAGCACGCCGGAGGTCTACAAGAAGATCGTCGGCATGCAGATGCTGATCGAGGGGCTGGCGATGGGCTCGTTCGCCACGCTCAACGCCCGCACCAACGATCCGGTGCTGCGACGCCTGGTCCAGCTCGTGATGAGCGACGAGGCCTTCCATCACCGCTTCGGCCGCATCTGGGCGGCCAAGACCATCCGCCATCTCAGCGAGGACGAGCACCGCAAGGTCGAGGACTGGGCGGCGCAGATCTTCCAGACCTTGCTGTTCAACCTGATCAACGCCGAGCAGAAGCAGGTCATCTACGCCAAGTACGGGCTCGACTGGCAGTGGGTGCGCGACGCGGTGAAGGAGAGCTTCAGCGACGACGACCGCCGCGCCTCGCTGAAGGAAAGCACCAACATGTTCCGCGTGCTGATCAAGACGCTCATGCATGCCGGTATCATCACCAGCCGCACCGCGCCGCTCTATGCGGTATGGGTCGACATGAAGGAGCTCGAGGCCGAGGGCGACGGCATCCCGGGCGATGTCGTGGCCGAGGAGATGCTGGTGGTGCTGCGCGAGATCAACGCCAAGCGCCGGCGCATCTCGTCGAAGGACATCGCGGCGGCCGCCTCCTAGTTTTCCGGCTTCCTGCCGGCAAGGATCGATTGCTGCCGCCATGGCGTGTCCTGTCGCGGGATCCATGGATCGCCAATTCACAGGAACTATAACTACAGTGCTGTCTTCAGTCAACAAAAAATAACTTTGGGTTTGCGGTGAAGACGGGCATAGGGAGCGGTCATAAAATTACATTCTTTCGCACCGCGTAGGGGGCGATGAGGCATCCGCGCCGGAAGGCGGCCGCAATCTGCTGCCGCCCTGAGGGCTTCAGAACGGCCGCCACACGGCGGCCAGCATGGTGACGGGCCCGACGCGGCCCTGCCAGAGGCAGAGCAGGGGCGTGACCAGCAGCTCCATGGCGAGCGCGCCGCCGATCGACCATGACAGCGCGTCGCCCAGGGCCACGCCCAGCAGGCGCGAGATGCCGCCGACCACCACCAGGGCGGTGAGCAGGCGAAAGCGCCCAGTCTTGCCGTCGATGTTCGAGACCGTCGTCCAGAAGGCCAGCCCGATCGCCAGCAACAGGCCCGACAGGTAGCGCTCGTGGCTCGCCAGCCCGTCGCCGTGGGCGCCGAGGTCGCTCAACACGCCCCAGGCGCCAGCCCACACCGCCACCAGCCCGGCCAGGGCGACACACGCCTGAAGCGCTCTTTTTTCGGACCAAGAGGACACTGGTTTTTCCGACCAAGAGGACACTGGGATCACCATGCGGGTTTCGAAGCGTCTCGTCAGCGGCCTGGTGTCAGGCCGGCGGAGATGCAAGGGATACGAAGCGCCACGACCACAAGATCATGCGAATTGGGTTGCTCACTCGGCGCGCGCGAACCTCCGCGGCGACGCGCGGTCGAGTCGCCAGGGGCTGGGCTCGGCCTGTGCATCGCCTCCGAGATCGCCCGGGCGCATGGCGGCACCCTGGCGGCGACGTCGTCGTCCGAGGAGACGACCTTCACGTTGCACATGCCCTCCCGGCACGGCGCCTGATCCTGCGTCCTGGCGGCAGAGCGAGCGTCTGGCTGCTCTCCACGATAAGCCGCGAAGGCTCCGGCGGCTGTTCAATTGTGAACGTTTTTATTTGGCGATGGGGGGGCCGAAGCAGCAACGTGCCGTGATCAGGCGTCGTTGATCCTGCATGGCAAGAGCCGATGCCAAATTCACAAAGGCGCACGCGCCCTTCGTTCTCGTGGTCGAGGACGAGTTCTTTCTGCGCTACGCCACGGCCGAGTACCTGGAGGATTGCGGCTTTTCCGTGTTGCAGGCGGCAAACGCCGACGAAGCCGTCGGTCTGCTGCAGAGGAACCGGAATGTCGGCACTGTGTTCTCCGACATCCAGATGCCGGGCAGCATGAATGGCCTGGGCCTGGCTCACTGGATCACCGAAACCCTGCCGGGCGTGAAGGTGCTGCTGACCTCGGGTCAGGTCCTGCCCGCCACGGCGCGGGAATGGCCTCTGCTTGCCAAGCCCTATGACATGGCGGAGGTCGAGCGCCGGTTGCGCGAGATGACGGCACAGGACTGATGCCGCAAAGCCTGCCGCGCCGTCGGCGTTTTTCACAGGTTCCTATCGGCCGCGGAAGCGCGGCTTGCGGCGCTCCCGCCACGCCTCGTGCGCCTCGGCCTTGTCTTCGCTCATCTCCAGCACCATGAAGCGGTAGGAATCGACCAGCGACGCGTCGGCAAGGTTGGGGATGTCCTGGCCGCGGTTCAGGGATTCCTTGACCATGCGCACGGCAAGGGGCGGCAGGTCCGCGATATGGTCGGCGACGGCCAGCGCCTGGGCCATCAGCTCGGCATGCGGCACCAGCCATTGCGCCAGGCCGATGCGATGAGCCTCATCGGCCTTGAGGGGAAAGCCCATCGCAACCCGCATGGCCAATCCCTTGCCGACGATGCGTGCCAGGCGCGTCGCGCCACCGTAGTTGGGCAGGATGCCGAGGGCGACCTGCGGCAGGCGCCATTCCGCCCGGTCGGAGGCCACGACCAGGTCGCAGCAAAAGGTGATGATGCAGCCGATGCCGATGGCGTAGCCGTTGACCGCGGCGATCACGGGCTTGGGGAAGTCGGCCAGCAAATTGGATGGAAAGTTCCGGGCGCGGCCCACGCGCGTGATGAAGGCGGCGGCAGAGCGCGTATTGTGGGTATTGGGATCGCGCAGGTTGGCGCCGGCAGAAAAGGCGCCGCCCGAATCGTCGCCCGTCAGGATGACGGAACGGACCTCGTCGTCGTCGGTCGCCTCGTCGAGATGACGGAGCAGGCCGTCGTTGTAGTCCTGTCCCCAGCAGTTGCGGGCGTCGGGGCGGCTCAGTGTCAGAATGCCGGTATGGCCCTGCTTGCGGTAAAGAACGGGCATGGGGTTCCTCCTCAATTTCGTCATGACGGTATTGGCGTTCAGGGCTTCCGCGCCAGCACGAAGGCCGAAAGCCCGGCCAGCCGGTTGACCGGAAAGAGCGGCAGCTCGGCCGCGCAGATGCCGCTCAACAGCCCGTTGGTCAGCGGATCGTGTTTCTTGAGGCTGCTCCTGGGTTCGCTGCCGCCGCGCCTGACCAGCCGCACGGCTGCGGCCAGCGGAAAGACGAAGCCGAAGTAATACGCGCCCCGGACCACATCGAGGCCGGCATCGCGCACCGCCGCCTCGATCTCGCCAAGGCGATAGCGCCGCTTGTGTTCGAGGAAGACGTCGTGGCCGCTCCACAGGAAGCGGAAGGCCGGCACCGTCACCAGGAAATGCGCGCCCGGCAGCACCTTGGCCGCGTAGTGGCGCAGAAGGCCGCGGTCGTCGTCGACGTGCTCCAGCACGTCCATCATCAGCACCAGGTCGCAGTCGGTCGGCCCGGTGTCGCGGCGATAGAGAACCGGCTTGCCGCCTTCGCTGTCGTCGCTATCGCTCGGATAACCGATGTCGACGCACAGCGCCGATTGCGCGCCGGCCTCGGCCAGCAGATGACGCGAAAAGAAACCCGAGCCTGCACCGACATCGAGGATGCGCTGGGGTCCGAGACCACCGACCATGCGCCTGAGCGCCGCCGCCTTCGACCGGTAGTACCAGTGCCGTCCGATGTCGGCGCCTAGGATGTCTTCTTCCTTGAGGTCCATGTGCTTGAGCTGGGGCGGTCAGGGCTTCGGCGCCCGGATATCCCCGTTCTCGTAGATGCCTTCGATCACGTAGATCGGCCGGCCTTTGACCTCGAGGAAGAGGCGGCCGAGATATTCGCCGATGATGCCGAGCGACAGCAGCTGGATGGCGCCCATCAGCAGCACCGCGATCAAGAGCGAGGCGTAGCCCGGCGTGTCGATGCCGAACAGCAGCACGCGGGTGACGATGAACAGGGCGTAGAGCACGGCGATGGCGGCGATCACCACGCCGACATAGAACCAGGCGCGCAAGGGCGCGGTCGAGAAGGAGACCACGCCGTCGAGGGCAAAGTTCCACAGCCGCCACAGGTTGAACTTGCTCGAGCCCGCGGCGCGCCGCGGCCGCTCGTAGGGCACACCGACGGCGTTGAAGCCGACCCAGGCGAACAAGCCCTTCATGAACCGGTTGCGCTCGGGCAGCTGGCGCAGCACCTCGACGGCGCGGCGGTCGACCAGGCGGAAGTCGCCGACGTTCTCGGGGATGCGCACCGGCGACATCGAATTGAACACGCGATAGAACCAGTTGGCCGACAGCCGCTTGGCCGCGGTGTCCCAGGCGCGCTGGGTGCGCACGCCGTAGACGATGTCGTAGCCCTCGCGCCAGCGCGCCATGAAGGGCTCGATCAACTCCGGCGGGTCCTGCAGGTCGATGTCCATGGGCACGATGACGTCGCCACGCGCGTGGTCGATGCCGGCGGTCAGCGCCGCCTCCTTGCCGAAGTTGCGTGACAGGTTGACGATCCTGAGGCGCCGGTCCAGCGCGCCGCGGTCGAGCAGATGCGCCAGCGTGTTGTCGCTCGAGCCGTCGTTCACGAACACGATCTCGAAGCGAAAGCCGTCGCGCTCCATCAGCGGCGGCACCGTATCGAGGAAGAGGTCGATCGACTCTTCCTCGTTGAACACGGGCACCACGAGCGACAGAAGCGGGTCGGCCGGCCGGCGCGCGCGCTGGCCGCCGAGCTGGCGTTCCAGGGCGCTGCCGCTCAGTTGCGGGACGGGAAGGATCGATTCAGGCACGAACGGGGGTTACCGGCAGACCCCCGCATTCTATCAGGTCACGCGCTCGACGGCACCGCTCAAGGCCATGATGCCGAGATCGACGTCGAGCGTCGGGTGGCGCTTCTTGACCTCGGTGCGGAAGCTGCGCAGCGCCTCGCTGAGCTTGGCGGTCTCGAAGGCCGGGTTGGTCTTGATCTGATCGCCATAAGCCACGACGGCGGCGCCGCAGTCGCGATGGCAAAGGCCGACCACGCGCTTGACCTGGTGCAGCTTGATCGAGATGTCGAGATTGTCCCACCATGCCTTGCGCCACGCCTCGAATACCGGTGCGACGGCGGCGACCGGGCCGCCGGCGATGGTGAACTGGCTGTAGAGGTTCTGCCAGCCGCTGCTCGCCATGTATGCCCAGGTGAAGGTGGAGAAGCGCGGATCGATGCAGTTCATCAGCATCGCTTCGTAGGTCGGGCTGGGCTTCTGGGCGAAGGCGAGACGCGGCGTGGCCATCGCCACGGCGCCCGCCGCGACGCCCATGCCGAACAGTGAGCGGCGGGACAGGGCCGCCATGCAGCCGCATCCCGCGTGATGAACATGATTGGTCATTGGAACGTCGCCCTCCCTTGTTGTGCCAGGCCGCCGTTGCGATCGGCGATCCATGTCGTGATGACCCCATCGGCTTCGCGGCGCGCCAGGACCGAAAAAGCGGCTCCAGCGTAGACTGGCGCCAGCGCGCGGAACTCGAAGCTCCTTGCCACTTTATCGGGGTTGGCTCGGCGGGCCAGCTCGATTTGCACCATGCCCATCAAAGGGCCATGAACGATCAGGCCGGGATAACCTTCGGTGCCGGTGACATAAGGCTGGTCGTAGTGGATGCGATGACCGTTGAAGGTGAGTGCAGAAAACCGGAACAGCAGCACAGGGTCCGCCATGATCGTCTTCGACCAGGTGGCGTCGGTCGGGGCGGGCTTGGGCTTGCGCTGCATCTCGCCCGGCTTGGCCGCCTCGCGATAGACGATGTCGTGATCCTCGATGAAGGAGACGCCGTCCGGCCCGGAGATTGTGTGTTCCACGGTGACGAACACCATGTCGCCGGTCGTGCCGGTCTTGGGCTCGACCGACTTGATGCGCGAGGAGCGGCGGATCGTCTGGCCGACCCGGAGCGGCGGGCCTGTGAAGGCGAACCGGCTGCCCGCCCACATGCGGCGCGGCAACGGCACGGGCGGCAGGAAGTCGCCGCGCTCGGCGTGGCCGTCCGGCCCGACCTTCGAAAGCGGTGCGGTTTCGAGGAAATAGAGCCAATGCCAGAGCGGCGACAGGGGATCGCCGGGCTTTGGATCTGGGTCCTGCTCGTCGAAGGTGGCGATCAACGCCCGCACCGGGAACGGCGCCGCGAAATCCTCGACGGCCCGCGTGCGGCCGACCCATTGGCGCATGTCTTCCAGCGACATCCGGCTTTCCCTCCCCTTGGCCTGCAACTCTGCCACTGCCAGCGGGAGGTGGAAAGACGGCGCCCGCGTCGCTATATACCGCAAGAGCCAAACCGGAGCGGCCATGACCACGTTCAACGAGCGCGAAAAAGCCTTCGAAAAGAAGTACGAGCACGACCAGGACCTGAAGTTCAAGGTCAACGCGCGTAAGAACAAGCTGCTCGGCCTGTGGGCCGCCGGCCTGATCGGCAAGAGCGGCGCTGACGCCGAGGCCTATGCCAAGGACGTCGTGATGGCCGATCTCGAGAGGCCGGGCGACAGCGATGTCATCGAGAAGCTGGCGAAGGACCTCGCCGCCGCCGGCAAGCCGATGGAAGACCACACCATCCGCAAGCAGGCCGAGCGCCTCGCGGATGAGGCCAAGGCGCAGCTCATGAAGGAGACGCGCTAGCAGCCTGTCGGACTGAGGTCTGGGAGTTGAGAGACGAAGGGAAGGATGGTC
>WHTW01000003.1:97533-113917 GCA_009377525.1 Rhodospirillales bacterium | reverse complement strand
CGCTGCGCCGCGACAGGTGCGCCTCCAGCTCGGCCTTGTGCTCCAGCAGCAGGTCGAGCGCGCGATAGAGCCGATCCTTGTTGACCAGATCGGCATCGAGCTGCAGCAGATCGCAAAGCGCCGTGCGCCGGAACCAGTCCTCGGCGATGTGCAGCTCGCTCGACGGCTCGCACAGCCGCGCCGCCACCAGAACCGCCGCCATCTTCGCCCACGGCACCGCCTCCTTGCCCGACGGCAGAAGCTTCTCGCACAGATCGGCCAGGCCCGTGCCGCGCCACAGCGCCAGCGCCAGATAGACATCGCCGAACTGGCGTGAGCGTTCGACCCGCACGCCCTTCAGCCGAACCGGCACCGTCAAATGCTGCTGGCCGTCGTCGAACAGGCCCGCCTGCTCGGGCGCGCCGATCAGATGACGCGCCAGCGCCCGCGCCTCAAGCCGGCCCCGCGCATCGAGCTCGCCAAGCTGCGCCACCGTCTGCTGGATGACGCGCCGGCCAACCCGCACGCTGCGCACGAGACGCCAGTAACGATGGACCTTCCCGTCCTTCTTCCGCGTCGTGTAGCGCAAGTACATGCGCCCATCACAACCCAACGCTTCGCAAAAGAAAATGGGGATGGTCGGCACTACACGCCGATTCCCGCGCCGCTCGCCTGCCAACCCCTTGATCGCGCTCAATCCACTCGCTCAAAAAAAAACGAAATCCACCCTCCAACTGCGCAAGTTGGGCTAGTTCCCGTGGCCCTGTCTATTTGGGTCTATTTTAGACGCCGCCCTCATGCCGAGGCTGCCGCCTTCGCTGTCCGGTAGGCTTCCCAACGGGCTCGGGCCGCAGCGCTGATCCTCGCCTTGCCTTCGGCCGTCTTGGGGCCGTCGAGAGCCCACCATGCAGCGGACAGCGCCACGCCCCGCGCCTGGTCTTGATCGCCGTGGCCTTGCATCGGTCTTTTGCGAATCGCCCAAGCCCCAGGACGTGCATCATCGCTCGATCGCCCAGGCCGAGCTTCCATGCGCCGCAGACGTGTTTAGGCATGCCCAAACCCTCTATTTAATTCCTCGGGCCGTTGTAATCGTTCGATGACTTCGAGGTGAGGGGTATCACTCGCCGCGCGGCGCCGATCGACAACCAAGCTATAACCCCATGGCGCGCGCGTACTGCGCTCTTAATTCGCGACACGACGGCACGGCAACGGCCCTCGACGCTTTGGCGCCATCCGCCCGAGGTGCCATTTCTTGGCGTCGATCAGGCGGCGCGCGATGTCTATGGGCATGTTCCGGGCCGTCACGCCGTCAGCAATCGCCAACACGTCCTCTGCGCCAAGGTGCTGGCCCAGCTCTCGGGCTAGGTCGTACTGCCGTCAAAACTCGGGCCGGTGTGTCACCCCACCGCAGCACGGCACTTTCGGATGGCATGCCAGGATCTCGGCATATCGCTTTCAGGGACTCGGCAGCGGCGAGCCTGTCAAAGATGATGGCGGCCAGCTCGGGCGTGTAGAGACTGGGCCGGCCGCGCTTCCTGGGCGATGTCGCGTTGTCGATCGGCGGGCCGCCGTTATGGCCGACAGGCGCGGTCATTGCTCTGCATTGCTATGCAATGGGGGTGCGCCGGCCGATCGAGCGGTGCGCCAGGCTGCCCAGCGATGGCGGACGGCGGCGGCGATACGCTCGCGTCCCTCGGGCGTGGTCGGGCCGGTCGAGAGGCCGCCGTGAAGCCTGCAGCGCCAGGCGCCGTGTTTCGTTCGGATCGCCTTGCACTGGCAGGGCGTCCCGCGCCGGGTCGTGGCTCCACAGAGGATCTTGCGTCGCATGGCTACTACAGGAATTGTAGCACCGCCCAAGGCTGCCAGTAAGCCGCCATGACGTGTGCGCGCACGCGCGCTGGGGCCTACTAATTCCCGGCAGTGTAGCCGAGGCCCGATGTCACTACAATTTTTGTAGCGCCGTAGCGCTCGACTAGATCTCAATATTTAATTCCGAGCGCTCCCGGTGAGCCGTGTGCCGGCTGGCCGACTTCGGGACCCTTGCGACGACAGTTGCCGGGGGCCAGCCCAGGGGCTGTAGGTCGGCCAGGTTCCCCGCAGCATGGCCCCCAAAAGGTCTCCACTGCCGAACTGCTGCCGATGCTACGCTGCCAGCCCCTTGAGCGTAGGGTAACCCCCAGTTGCCCTCGCATTGAGTCAAGGGGAAGCCGGCTAGCCCTTTCAAACTCCGGGGGTGCTGGCCGGCTTTCTCCTGACGCCGATATACCGGCCGTCATGCGGTCACAGTTTACATGCAGCGTGAGGCTCGGAGGCTGTCCACAGCGTCACGAAAACAATGGAAAATCGGGCTGCACGCTATCGGAACATCGCGGCCGAGGTACGAGCGAAGGCTGACAATTCGTCAGACGAGCGGGCTCGGCAGGGTATGCTGATGGCCGCCGAGGTATGGGATAGGCTGGCCGCGCTCGAACAAAGATCAGCCGCCCCCTCTGCAAGCCAACACTCGGCAGCACAACATTTAAACTGAGTGGCTTCGGCCCGAACGCTGCCGCTAAACTGCCTAACGTGGGAACGTCTTCTCGGCCGCCGAAATGGATCAAGCCGCAGCTCACGCGCCTGGTAGTGACATTTAAACACCACCGCGAAGTTGCCGCTCTGCCGACCGCCGACATCTCAATGAGAGCCAGCGGGCGATGATCGCGGCCAAGCTGGCCAACCTCAAGAACGGACAACACAAAAGCGAAGCTAGCCGAAACCAACAAGCTTGCTTCTCACAACCCGAGGCGGCGACTCACCGCCGAAGCGGACGCGCTGCTCGACCAGGCCGAGGAGCAGGAGTGGAGCACGCGCGAGCTGCGCCAGTCGCAGGCCGCAAACAGGGCTAGGCGGGCGGCGGGCGCGGGTGTCAACGTCATGGGTAGCGGGTCAGTTTGGCGAGGGACAAAGGATCGCTGGGCGCTGAATAACGGAGACACCGATGGCGATAAGACTTTTCCTGCTAATACTTCTATTGGCCCCGTTGGCTGCCTGCGGTCCGCCAGAACCATGTCC
The DNA here is from genome assembly GCA_009377525.1 of Rhodospirillales bacterium. Lineage (GTDB taxonomy): Bacteria > Pseudomonadota > Alphaproteobacteria > Reyranellales > Reyranellaceae > Reyranella. The sequence continues at coordinate 110,887 of WHTW01000003.1, read as the reverse complement.
CTGGGACTGCACTCGCCAGCGCGCTCCCTGACATCGCGCCGTCGACCCATGAAGACTTCCAGGCCGGCCATCGCGATCGCCTGCTGGAATCCGCTGATCGGGCGCTGGATGCGGCAGAAAAGGAAGCAGCCCAGACGGAACCAGATCCGTATAAGCGGCCTCGGACCTACATGCTGGCAGACCTCGAACGAATAATCCGAGACCAGCGTGCGTCTTTGCCGGCAGATCGAGGGCATCCCAAGGACGGCTGGCCGCAATTGGACTGATAATCGCCCGACGCTCGGCAGATGGCGACGATGCGGCCGTAGCGGTCGCGGTCCTTCTCCTGGCAGACGATCGATCAGCCTGCAGTCAGCGCCTGCAGCCTGGTTGTAGCAAGGCTGCCAGCCGGCCAGCCATCAGGGCAAACCTGCTTTGCCTCGAGCGCGTCGATGCCCCACAGTCGATAGGTGACGCCACCCTGCTTGAGCGTGTCGCCATCGGTGATGGTCTGGGCGGCGGCCGGAAGCGCAACCAGCGCGCAAGCCGCGGCAAGCAGTCGGCGAATGTTGCGAGTTCCTTCCCGCGGTTGCACCCGATGCCACAAATGGGGCGTTAGAGCGCTCTGCATTGCCCGTAGTATTGCGACGCGAGCAGCGCGCCATCGAACGCCACAGAGCTGCGGGAATAGACGGCGTTGCCGTGCCGATCGATCACCGCCAAGTGAATAATTCCGGCTTGTGTGCGCTCGAGGAATTGCGCGCTCCCGAGGTCTGTTCGGTAGACCGCCACTTTGTCGGCCCCGGCGTTCCCGACGATATACGCGCCGCTTTCTGTCTCAAGGAACGTCACGTCCATCGGGGTCTGACCGCGTACCTGTCAGGACGCAGCGTGGTTTCCCGCCCGCCGTGATAGGTAGCCGCGGCGGCGAACTTACATTCCCACTTCACGGGCTGCGCTGACGCCGACGTCGCCGGCAGTAACGCCAAAGAGCCGCCAACCAGGCAAGCCAGAAACCTCAAGATACGGCGCCTCCTCCACCCGGTTGCAGGTGGTGGAAGAAACATAACCCATCCCGCTGCGGGGGCAATGGTCATTCGCTGACGATGCTGCCTGCCGTTTGCAATGTCGCGCAAGCTCGTAGAGCTGCTGCCGCGTCATTTGTCGCAATGCGCCCTCCCCCCTACCATTTGTCGCAATGCGCCCTCCCCCCTACCAGATGCGCCAGTCCCCTGCCTCGCGAGCGACGTTCACGGCGCTGCAGCGTTCCCGCAACTGCGCAACGTAAGCATCAGTCCAGCGCAAGATTTCGGGCAACCTCAGCGACGAACCCATCGTCAGTCTGTCGAAGGTGCGTCAGCAGGCGGTCCAACTTTTCGGCTTCAACCAGCCTATCGGCATGCTCAGTTAAGAACGTGAGGCGCTTTGAGGATTGTGCCCGCTCGAGTTCTTCAGCCCGGCGCGAAGCGGTGCGCTCGGCAATGCGCTGCTCTCGCGCCTCGATGGCCTGGGCATGCACTCTCGTGGCAGCGACGATGTCCGAAATGCGATCCTCTAGCGGCTCCCTGGCCGAAGCCAGGCGGCTCGTCGAGCGCTTCGAATGGCACTTCACGCCAAAGCACGGCAGTTGGCTCGATCTGGCCGAGTCCGAACTGGGCGTCCTGTCGTCCCAGTGCCTCAACCGCCGAATCGCAAGCACCTCTACCCTTCGATCTGACTGAATCGGGCGACTAGGCCCTTTGATTTTCCCACGAGGTCAGGGCGAGCCACCAAATGCACCAAAAGGGACCGCCGATGGGCAATCCGATCGTCCCGGCAATCCAGCCGACGGCCGCTGGCTTGCCCGCCCGCCGGCAGATGACGGCAAGCGGATAGCTCCAGATCAGCATCAAGAAAATGATGATCAGCCAGTGCCAAAGTGAGAATGAGCCCATGCCGCTCTCCTGATGCTGCGTGGGCGGAGCGTTCACGCACCGGCGGCTGCAGCAAGCGACGCCGCGCTGCCGATGGCTTTTCTCACACAGCGTTCAGTGCGAACGTCGGTCGAGATGCCAGCGATTCCATCCCGTCCGACCGCCGTGCGCGGGCCCGTTCTCACCTTCACCGGCGATCCGTTCCGTGACGGCCTCGACAGGACGATGGTCCACGAGCCCGACGCCATCGTCGCCATGGCGGACGGGCGCATCACGCATGTCGGACCGGCCAGCCGCGTGCTCGGCGAATTGCCGGCGGGCATCGAGATCCGCGACTTCGGCAAGGATGCGCTGATCTCGGCGGGCTTCATCGACTGCCATGTCCACTTCCCGCAGACGCCGATGATCGCGGCCTACGGCGCGCAGCTCCTCGATTGGCTGAACCGGTACACCTTTCCCGCCGAGCTCAAGTTCGCCGACAAGGAGTATGCCCGCGCCGTCGCCCGCACTTTCCTGCGCGAGAACCTGCGCAACGGCATCACCACGAGCTGCGTCTACTGCACCGTTCATCCACATTCGGTCGATGTGCTGTTCGAGGAGGCCGAGAAGCTCGGTCTCCGGCTGGCCGCCGGCAAGGCGCTGATGGACCGCAACGCGCCCGAGGCACTCTGCGACACGCCGCAGTCGGGCTACGATCAGTCGAAGGCCTTGATCGCCAAATGGCACGGCCGCGGCCGGCTGCTCTACGCCATCACGCCGCGCTACGCCGGATCGAGTTCGCCGGAGCAACTCGCGGCCGCCGGCGCGCTGTGGCGTGAGCACGGCGACTGCTTGATGCAGACCCACATCGCCGAAACGCGAGCCGAGGTCGCCTGGATCAAGGAGCTGTTCCCCGACCGCCGCGGCTACCTCGACGTCTACGACCACCACGGCCTGTGCGGACAACGCGCCATGTTCGGCCATGGCATCTGGCTCGACGAGCCAGAGCTGCAGCGCCTGCACGTCTGCGGTGCCGCCATCGCCCACTGCCCGACCTCCAACTTCTTCCTGGGCAGCGGCGCCTTCGACCTCAGCCGCGCACTCAAGCGCGAGCGGCCGGTGCGGGTCGGGCTGGGCACCGACATCGGCGCCGGCACGTCGTTCTCGATCCTCGCTACCCTGGGCGAGGCCTACAAGGCGGCCCAGCTCAATCGCCAGTCGCTGTCGGCCGGCCACGCCTACTATCTCGCCACGCGCGGCTCGGCGCGGGCGATGTACCTCGACGACCGTATCGGAAGCATCGCCCCGGGCATGGAGGCCGATCTGGTCGTGCTCGACATGCGTTCGACGCCGCTGATCGACTTCCGCATGAGCTTCGCCCGCGACTTCGCCGAGCAGCTCTTCATCCAGATGACGCTCGGCGACGACCGCGCCGTGCAGGCCACCTATGTCGCTGGCCGTCTGGTTCACGAGCGGGACCACGAGGTTACAAACCCCAGTCTATAGTGTGAATTTTGCGTTTAGACCCACAATATTGTGGCCGGGCCACCTCAATCAGAGTACGCTTCCTCCGGTAGCTGAAGGAGGTGCTTATCCGTCCGAGGTGTTCGTACCCCGACGGAGATCAGATCACCGGTGGACCCTCCACCGCGTGCCCTGTCAGCCTCACCTTCCGCCTGACCACCGATCGCCCTCGCCTCCGCTTGCGGGGGCGTTTTGCTTTTGGGCGACCGGTTCCCGCTCCTCTGACCATGCCTCCGGAGTACGAATATGGCCAAACGCGCCGCACGCCGCGCCAAGCTGCACGCCATCGATAGCGCCCGTATTCACAACCTTGTCTTCGACCACACTCCGGCCAACGACCGCGACCAAAGCTACATCCGAAAAATCCGACCCAGGAGCGACAACCAGCGAATATTGATGGAGGCGATAGATACCAGGCCGCTGACCGTTGCCCTGGGCCCCGCCGGAACCGGCAAGACCTATCTCGCCATCTCAGCCGCCGTGGAGGCCCTCGAGGCCGGTACCGTCTCGCGCATCATGCTGTCGAGGCCGGCCGTCGAGGCCGGCGAGAACCTGGGTTTCCTGCCCGGCGACATGCGCGAGAAGCTCGATCCCTACCTGCGTCCCCTGTGGGATGCCCTGAACGACCGGCTGGGCGCCAAGCGCCTGCGACAGAACCTCGACGACGGCACGATCGAGATCGCGCCCGTCGCCTTCATGCGCGGCCGCACCCTCAACAACAGCTTCGTGCTGATCGACGAGGCCCAGAACTGCACCTACGGCCAGCTCAAGATGCTGCTAACCCGACTGGGCTGGCATTCGACCATGGTGATGACCGGCGATCCCGACCAGACTGACCTGTTGCCCGAGCTGTCGGGCCTGGGGGCGATCGCCCAGCGGCTCGAAGGGCTCGACGACGTCGCCATCGTACGCCTGACCGACAAGGACGTGGTGCGCCATCCGCTGGTCGGACGGATGCTGTCAGTGCTGTAAAGCGACCGAACTTACCCACACATTGGAACGCGGCAGACGATCGGATCAAAACACGAACATCTGCCGCTGCCAGTGATATATTCAGACCGTCCCCAGGTTAAATTCCGTATTGAAATCAGGTGATTAAGGCCTACATAGCGGCCTGCTGCCACCGCCCCTACATTGAGTCAGTACAGTGACGATGGCGCAACGGTGAGCTGACACCGGGCTTGTTCACAGACTTCCCCACATGGGCTCCCAAAGGGGCTCGCGGTGGCCCACTGTCTTGCAACCCGGCGGCGGCCTACGGATGGCGCCTGCGGCAGGACCTTGTGAGCAACGAAACCGACATCGATCTGAAACCCGCCGAGGAGGCACCGCCCAGCGAAGGCTCGCTGGCCGACGGCATGCGCATCATCGGCGAGTTCGTGCACACCTTGCCGCGCAAGCCGGGCGTCTATCGCATGATCGCGGCCGACGGCGAGGTCCTCTATGTCGGCAAGGCGCGCTCCCTCAGGAGCCGAGTCGCGGCCTACACCCAGCCGACGCGGCTCGACACCCGCCTGCTGCGCATGGTCTCGGGCACCAAGACCATGGAGTTCTCGGTCACCGACAGCGAGGCCGAGGCCCTGCTGCTCGAGAACAACCTGATCAAGCGCTTCAAGCCGCGCTTCAACGTGCTGCTGCGCGACGACAAGTCGTTCCCCTACATCGTCATCCGCCGCGACACCGAATGGCCGCAGCTCGCCAAGCACCGCGGCGTGCGCGATCCCGGCAACGAGTATTTCGGCCCCTTCGCCTCGGCCACCGCGGTCAACCGCACGCTCTACGCCCTGCAGCGCGCCTTCCCCCTGCGTTCCTGCTCCGACGGCGTATTCTCGACCCGCACCCGGCCCTGCCTGCAGTACCAGATCAAGCGCTGCACCGCCCCTTGCGTCGGCCGCATCGACCACACCGAATACGGCGCCATCGTCGACGAGGTGCGCGGCTTCCTGGGCGGACGCAACCGCGAGGTCCAGCAGGCATTGTCGCAGCGCATGGAGCAGGCCTCGGTCGGTCTCGAATTCGAACGCGCCGCGGTCCTGCGCGACCGCATCCGCGCGCTGGCCCACATACAATCGCACCAGTCGATCAGCCTGCCGTCGATCGACGAAGCCGACATCTTCGCCGCGCACGCCGAGGGTGGCCAAGTGTGCGTCCAAGTGTTCTTCCTGCGTGCCGGGCAGAACCTCGGCAACCGCGCCTATTTCCCCAGCCACACCAGGGATCTCGACGAGCCTGCCGTGCTGTCGGCTTTCATCGGCCAGTTCTACGAAGCACGTCAGGCACCCAAGCTGATCCTGACCAGCCACGACGTGGCCGAACGCGAGTTGCTGGAAAGCGCGCTCGCCATGACCGCCGGCCACAAGGTCGAGATCCGCCATCCCAAGCGCGGCGACCAGAAGGACGCGCTCGACCAGGCCGTGGTCAACGCCCGCGAGGCGCTGGCGCGGCGCATGGCCGAGCGCGGCACGCAGCGCCAGCTGCTGGAGGGCGTGGCCCGCCTGTTCAGCCTCGACGGCCCGCCCGAGCGCATCGAAATCTACGACAACAGCCACATCCAGGGGACGGCGCCGATCGGCGCCATGGTCGTGGCCGGACCGGACGGCTTCACCAAGAATTCCTATCGCAAGTTCAACATCAAGACCGAGGGTGCGGCCGGTGACGACTTCGCCATGATGCGCGAGGTCCTGACACGCCGCTTCGGCCGCGCGCTGCGCGAGGATCCCGAGCGCGGCGACGAGAGCTGGCCCGACCTGGTGCTGATCGACGGCGGCCAGGGCCAGCTCGAAGTGGCGCGCCAGGTGCTGAGCGAGCTCGGCCTGGAAGACATCGCCATCGTCGGCATCGCCAAGGGCCCCGACCGCGACGCCGGCCGCGAGCGCTTTTTCATGCCGGGCAAGCCGCCCTTCTCGCTCGAGCCGCGCGATCCCGTCCTGTACTTCCTGCAGCGGCTGCGCGACGAGGCGCATCGCTTCGCCATCGGCACGCATCGCACGCGGCGCGCCGCCGACATCACCAAGTCGGCGCTCGACGAGGTGCCGGGCATCGGCGCCGGCCGCAAGCGCGCCTTGCTGCATCATTTCGGCAGCGCCCGTGCAGTGGCCGTCGCCACCCTGGAAGACATCAAGTCGGTGCCGGGCATCTCCGACGCGCTCGCCCAGAAAATCCATGACCACTTCCGGGGCGGTCGCTAAGAAGGACGGGCTGATGCTCAACCTCCCCAACCTGCTGACGCTGTCGCGTATCGCGGCCATTCCGCTGGTCGTCGCCTGCTTCTGGCTCGATCACGGCTGGGCGCAGTGGCTGTCGGCCGGCCTGTTCGCGATCGCCTGCATCACCGATTGGTTCGACGGCTATTTCGCGCGCCGCTACCACCAGATCTCGCGGTTCGGCCGCTTCCTCGACCCGATTGCCGACAAGCTTTTGGTGGCGGCGGCGCTGGTGATGCTGATCGAACACGGGGAACTGAAGGGTCTGAACGTGCTCGCCGCCCTGATCATCCTGGCGCGCGAGATCCTGGTCTCCGGCCTGCGCGAGTTTTTAGCCGAGCTGAAGATCGGCGTGCCCGTCAGCCAACTCGCCAAGTGGAAGACCGGCGCCCAGATGGTGGCCATCACCTTCCTGCTGCTGGGCAATGCCGTGCCGCCCCTCATCGGCCAGATCGGCCTGGTGCTGATCTGGGTCGCCGCCGTGCTCACCCTGATCACCGGTTATGACTACCTGCGCACCGGCCTGCGTCACATGGCCGAAGGCGGGCCGACGTGAAGGTCCGTTATTTCGCCTGGATGAAGCGCACCGTCGGCGTCGCCGACGAGGAAGTGGCGCCGCCGGCCGACGTGAAGACGGTCGGCGATCTCGTCGTCTGGCTGCGCGGCCGCAGCACCGGCCACGCCGAGGCGCTGGCCGAGGGTGCCGCGTTCGGCGCGGCGGTCGACCAGCGCACCGCGACTTTCGACGTGCCGATCGGCGGCGCGCGCGAGGTCGCGTTCTTCCCGCCCTTCACGGGAGGCTGACATGACCGTGCGCGTCCAGGAGGCCGACTTCGACACTGGCGCCGAGCTCGACCGGATCACCCGCGGCAACAAGCGCATCGGCGGGCTTGCCGTGTTCGTGGGCCTGGTGCGCGAGATGCATGTGCGCGAGGGCCTGCACCGCGACCGCATCGATGCGCTGACGCTCGAGCACTATCCCGGCATGACCGAGAAGGCGCTGGAGGACATCGAGGCCGAAGCCAACAAACGCTGGCCGCTCGAGGCTACACTGATCGTGCATCGCTACGGCCGGCTCGAGGCCGGTGACCGCATCGTGCTGGTGGCCGTCGGCTCGCCGCATCGCGAGGCCGCCTTCGAAGCCTGCGAATTCCTGGTAGACTGGCTCAAGACCAAGGCACCATTCTGGAAGCTGGAAGAGACGCCGGCCGGCGAGAAATGGGTCGGCGCCCACGAAGGCGACGATGCCGCCGCGGCGCGCTGGGAGAAGAGACGCCAGTAGCGCTGACGACCTCTTAGGTATGCGTCCGCGTACTTCTTTGCCCTGATAAGTTCACACAACGAAAAACCGTTGGGAGTGACGCTCATGAGCTCATCGAAGCGATTCGAGGACAAGGGCGGAGCGACGGTGTCCCGTCGCGCGCTCGTCGGTGCAGCCGGCGTGACGGCGGCAACCGTCCTGGCCGGACGGGCCTTCGCCCAGCAGGCACCCCCGGCGGAGCCCACCGCGCCCGCGGCACCGCCCTCCACGATCACGACGCCGCCGCGCGACTTCGGGCCCGGTGGTGCGCCCACCACCTACTTCACCGATCCCGACGTCATCACCGTCGATCCGAGCTTCAATGCGCTGCGCCAGCCCAACGCGCCGATCCAGCGGCTGTGGACCGGCGCGCTGTGGTCGGAAGGGCCGGCGTGGAATGCGCAGGGCCGCTACCTGGTGTGGAGCGACATCCCCAACAATCGCCAACTGCGCTGGATCGAGGACAACGGGCGAGTCAGCGTCTTCCGCAGCCCCTCCAACAACAGCAACGGCAACACCTTCGACTTCCAGGGCCGCCAGCTCTCCTGCGAGCACCTGACGCGGCGCGTCGTGCGCTACGAGCTCGACGGCTCGGCGACCGTGCTGGCCGAAGCCTTCGACGGCAAGAAGCTGAACTCGCCCAACGACGTCGTGGCCCATCCCGACGGCAGCTACTGGTTCACCGATCCGCCCTACGGCGGCCAGCTCTACGAGGGCACGCCGGACGTCGCCGGCGGACCGAACAACCCGACCGGCAAGATCAATCCGCGGCTCGGCCAGCCGCCCGGCATCGGCACCGTGGCCAAGCGCGAGCTGCCGACCAACTGCTATCGCATCGATCCCAGCGGACGGATCGATCTGGTGATCACCGAAGAACAGGTTCCCGATCCCAACGGCCTCTGCTTCTCGCCCGACTACAAGACGCTCTATGTCGCCAGCACCGGCAAAGGGCCGGGCGACACCGGGCCAGGCGGCAAGGGCGAGGTCTATTCCTTCACCGTCGGAGCCGACAACAAGGTCTCCAACCGCGAGCTGTTCAGCGACTTTGTGATCAACGACATCAAGTGCGGCCCCGACGGCCTGCGTTGCGACGTGTTCGGCAATGTCTGGATCTCCAGCAACGCCGGCCGCAACGTCGGCTACAGCGGCGTCACGGTCTGGAACCCCGAGGGCAAGCTCATAGGCCGCATCCGCCTGCCCGAAGTCTGCGGCAACGTCTGCTTCGGCGGACCCAAGCGCAACCGCCTGTTCATGGCGGCGAGCCAGTCGCTCTATGCCCTCTACGTGGGCGTACAGGGTGCGGGGCCGAGCTGACTCTGGTCAGCCTTTGTAGTTCTCGACGACTTTGGCCGGGCGCACGTCGGCTTCGTCGGGGTTGCGGCCGAATTCGCGGAGCGCTCGGCGCTGGCGCAGCAGGTCCCAGCAGCGATCGAGCTCGACATCGATCGCCGCCAAGCGGGCACGCTGGGCGTCCGTCATGTCCTTCTCGGCGTAGAGTTTCTTCTCCTCGGCCACGAGGTGCTCGATGTGGGCAAGAACGTTCTTGTCCGTCGTGTGCAAAGTCATGGCGACCTCCGACAACGCTGACTCTAACCCAATGCCACCAGCGCCAGATCGACGGCGCCCCGTTCGCGTAACCGGCCGGCGGCGGCCAGGGCGCGTTGGCCGCTGCGGCAACAGAGGACAATGCGCGCCGAAGGCGGCGGTTGCGTGAACAGGCTCTCGACCGTCTCGACGCTGAGGCGCCGCGCACCGGAGAATGGAGACTGCGGCGCTTCGTCGAGGCCGCGCAGGTCGACCACGAGATCGTCGGCCCTGACCGCTTCGGGCGCGATGAAGGGGACGAACCTGTCGGGCTCGGGGCTGCCGGCAAAGGCGAAGCCGCCGAAGCCGAGACGTTTGGCGTCGAAGGTGACCACCCGTCCCAGCACGCTCGGCTCCAGGCCCAGCAACAGGTGCAACGCCAGATGGGCCTGCAGGCTGCCGAGGACCGCAACCGCCGTGCCCAGCACGCCGACGCTGGCGCAGGTACCGCCCTCGACCGAGATGTCGGGAAAGACCGCGCGGTAGCTCGCCCCGCCGCCGCAGAAGGCACCGGCATAGCCGGTCATGCCGATCACCGAGGCGCTGACCAGCGGCTTGCCTGCCGCGTAACAGGCATCGCTCAGGATGTAACTCACTGCGAAGCTGTCGGCGGCGTCGATCACCAGGTCGACACCGGCCACCAGCGTCGCGGCGTTCTGCGGCGTCAGGCGCTCGACGACAGGCTTCATCGTGATGTGCGGATTGAAGCGCCGCAGCGCGGTGGCCGCGACTTCGGCCTTGGGCTTGCCGATGTCGGCCATCGCATAGAGCGGCTGGCGATGGAGATTGGTCTCCTCGACCGTGTCGTGGTCGACGATGGCGAGACGGCCGACACCGGCGCCGGCGAGATACAGCAGCACCGGGCAGCCCAGCCCGCCGGCGCCGACCACCAGCACCGAAGCCGCGGCAAGCCTGGCCTGTCCATCCGAGCCGACCTCGGGAAGCACCGTCTGCCGCGCGTAGCGATCGCTCATGGCTTCCTCCTTGTGGCGGCGATCCACGCCTTCGCCTGGCCGTCGGGATCGCGATGGTTGACGATGTCGCCGACCACGGCGGCGATGTCGGCGCCGGCCTTCAGGCAAAGCAGCGCGCGCTCCAGGGTGAGGCCGCCGATCGCCACCAGCGGCCGCTTGCCGATCAGCCGCTTCCATTCGGCCAGTCGTTCTGTGCCCTGCGGCGCCCACGGCATCTGCTTGAGCTGGGTCGGCCAGATCGGGCCCAAAGCGACATAGTCGGGATCGACCGCCAGCCCTTTGTCCAGCTCGGCATGATCATGGGTGCTGACGCCGATCTTGATGCCGGCGCGGCGCAGCGCCTTGATGTCGGCGTCCGCAAGGTCCTCCTGGCCGAGATGGACCCAGTCGCAGCCCTCGTCGATCGCCGTCTGCCAGTAGTCGTTGACGATGAGCTGGGCGCCATGGAGGACGCAGATGTCCCTCGCCTCCCGCACCTGGCGGCCGATCTCGTCGACCGGCTGGTCCTTGATGCGAAGCTGGATCAGCCGCGTGCCGATCGGCGCGAGGCGCTTCACCCAGCTCACGTCCGGGACGACGGGATAGAAGGGATCGAGCACGTCAGATGCCCCCCAGCACGGCCTTGCCGATCACCGGTGTCGACGGCTGGGCCATGTCGCGCGGTTCCAACGGTTGGGCGAGATGGGCGGCACGGCCAGCCTTGACGGCCAGCGCGAAGGCGCGTGCCATCTCGACGGGATCGCCCGCCTCGGCGACCGCGGTGTTGAGCAGCACGGCGTCGTAGCCCAGCTCCATGGCCGCCGCCGCGTGCGAGGGCACGCCCAGCCCGGCATCGACCACCAGCGGTATGTCGGGGAAATGGGCGCGCAGCGACTTCAACCCGTAGACGTTGTTCAGCCCGCGCGCCGAGCCGATCGGCGCGCCCCACGGCATCAGCACCCGGCAGCCGGCCTCGACCAGGCGGTCGGCGACCACGAGATCCTCGGTCGTGTAGGGAAACACCTCGAAGCCGTCCTGGCTCAGGATGCGCGCCGCCTCGACCAGGCCGAACACGTCAGGCTGCAGGGTGTCGGCATCGCCTATCACCTCGAGCTTGATCCATGGCGTGTCGAACAGCTCGCGCGCCATGTGCGCGGTGGTCACCGCCTCCTTCACCGAATGGCAACCCGCGGTGTTGGGCAGCACGCGCAGGCCGAGCGACTGGATGAACTGCCAGAAGCTCTGGCCGGACCGGGCGTCGCCGCCTTCGCGGCGCAGCGAGACGGTGACGACCTCTGCACCCGAAGCCTTGATGGCGCGTTCGAGAATGGCGGGCGATGGGTAGCGCGCCGTGCCCAGCAGCAGGCGCGAGGAAAGGTCTACGCCGTAGAACATGACTAGCCTCCCTGCATTGGCGCAATGACCTCGATGCGGTCGCCGTCGGCGAGCTTGGTGGATGGGCGGGCTGCGGCCGCGACGAAGCGGCCGTTCACCGCGGTCGCGATCTTGCGGCCGCCAAAGCCCAATGACTCGAGGGCCGCGGCCAGGGTGGCCGCGTCGACGTCATGCGCGTTGTCGTTGAGGAAGATCCGCATGGTTGGTCTCCGGTTGAAGCATCGACAGGGCGGCGTCGGCGGCGCGCCGCGCGAGCGCGGGCGCCAGCAGGAAGCCGTGACGGAACAGACCGTTGGCATGCAGCACATGGCCGCTTCGCCTGACGTCCGGCAGGTTGTCGGGAAAGGCCGGCCGCAGATCGGCGCCCAGCTCGACGATCTCGGCCTCGCCAAACGCCGGGTGCAGCGCGTAGGCGGCCCCCAAAAGCTCGACGGCCGAACGCACGCTGACCGGGCCGCGCCGCTCGCTTTCGATCATAGTGGCGCCGATCATGAACAGGCCATCGCCGCGCGGGACGATGTAGAGCGGGATACGCGGATGCAGCATGCGCACCGGCCGCCGCAGCGACACGTCGGGCGAACGCACCACCACCATCTCGCCGCGCACGCCGCGCAGGTCCGGCAGGGCGTCGCGCGCGGCCAGCCCCCGGCAATCGACGACAATGTCGGCGTGCGCTTCCTGCGGCGCCAGCTCGACACCGAAGCGGATCGCGACGCCATGGCGCTGTAGGCGCTTCGCCAGGGCGCAGAGCGCCCGCCGCGGATCGAGATGGGCCTCGTCGGGAAAGAACAGTGCGCGCCGGAAGCGGCCGGCAAGATCAGGCTCGAGCGCGGCGATGCGATCGGCGTCCAGCCATTCGAAGCGCTCGGTGCGCTGGGCGAAGCGCGTGAGATCGGGCAGGTCGCGCGGCTGGACGACGACCACGCTGCCCTGGCGCACCGTCTCGGGGCAACGTTCGGCCCACCAGGCGATCGACGGCGCGCCCCAATCCGCGACCTCGGGTTCGGTGGTGGCGCGCTCGCACCACGGCGCCAGCATGCCGCCCGCCATCCACGAGCAGCTGCCCTCGCCCAATGCGCGGCCGCGCTCGACCACCTCGACGCTGAGGCCGCGCTCGGCCAGTTCGAGCGCGCAGGTAAGGCCGGCAACGCCGGCGCCGATGACGATGATGGTTGGCTTGGCCAATGGCTAACTCCCGTTCCTTCGCCGGCATGACCCGGATCAGGTTCAAAGGGTTCAGCCCCACTGGCTGTCTCAGCCCGGTCTCCTTGCGGAGGCCGGACACCCCTCGGACGTCGCTGAGAGAAACTGCCGAAAGCCCACCCCTGTCAAGCGGCGGCGTCCGTGGGTAGAGTTTCAATGGGCGGAGCGACGGCGGCGTCACCGTAAGACTGAAATCTGGCGGCCCACGAGTTCCGCGGCACGGTGACTTTGACCAGTTGGCAGCCGACCGGCTGAGAGGCTACTGCGCGGTGCATGCACTGCCGTCAGCGGTGCGAGGATTTTCCGGCATTTCCGCCGTTT
>WHTW01000003.1:0-97524 GCA_009377525.1 Rhodospirillales bacterium | reverse complement strand
GTGCGAATTCCCGCAATTCCCGCAATTTCCGCAACGAGTTTTCGCGTTTCTCACAGAGTGCTCTTGTGGTCGAAGGAGAGCGAACCCTCTATTGATTGTACTGCCGGCGAATTCGGATAGTTACGCAAGTTTCGCTATTGGAATCGCCGCGCCGGGGGTCCGGAGCGGCGAGCCCGTCCCGTCCGGATGCAGGCGGCCCGACGGGCCGCGCGGTGTCCGCCGCGCCCTTTTGGTCTCGGATCGACGATGCATAGAGCGGCAACGCGGGGAAGCAACGCAACAGGCCGATACTATAACTCAAGTAAGCATCGTGTCAAGAACTTCAATTATGATCGGCCCGTTTCGTTTTCGCGACTTTTTGGGCTCCGTAGAGGGCCCCATCTGGCGGGTCGTCCGGGCGACGACACCACTGCTTGTGTCGCCGAGCCCGAGTGCCAGCGATGCTTTCAACGCCAACACGGCGCCTCGACAGGCAACAGCCCGACAACTGCCCACGCAACGGCTTCATCACTATTCTCGTCCAGCCGCGGGAGCTGCAGATCCTCGCGTGACGCAACTCCAACCGTCAAAACCTCTGTGACGAGCTACTGGTGACCGTCATCAAAGAAGGCGGATATGGCGCCGACGCGATAGTTGAGTGTTCTTGGTTCGTGAATGGCGCGCCTACATAGGGCTCTTTTCCCGCCGACGCCCCGATGGACGGCGGCCGGTGGTCCTTGTCCCTCAGATCGGAATTCTCACGATGACGCGCAGGCCGCCCAGCGAGGACGAGGCGAGGGCCACATCGCCGCCATGGCTGCGCGCCACGTCGCGCGCGATGGTGAGGCCGAGGCCGACGCCGCCGGTGTCGACATTGCGCGATTCGTCGAGCCGGAAGAATGGCCGGAACACATCTTCGTACTTGTCGGGCGGGATGCCCGGCCCGTTGTCGCCGATGGTGATCTCGACCGAGGTGCGGCCGCGCAGCGCCTGCAATTGCACCATGGTGCCGTAGCGCAGCGCGTTGGACACCAGGTTGGTCAGACAGCGCTTGATGGCGAGCGGCCGCAGCTGGACGTTCATGTCGCCCTGCCAGGTCACCTCGACATTGGCGTTGTCGCGCCGCGCGCCGGCGGCCACGTCCTCCAGGATCTCGGAGAGATCGGTCGGAATCGGGTCCTCGTCGCCCTCGCCGCGGGCAAAGGCGAGGTAGCCCTCGATCATGCGCTCCATGTCGGTGACGTCGTCGGCGAGCTCCTTGGTCTCGGGCGAATCGGGCAAGAGCGCCAGCGACAGCTTCATGCGGGTGAGCGGCGTGCGCAGGTCATGGCTGACGCCGGCCAGCATCTCGGTGCGCTGCTGGATCGAGCGGCGCAGCCGGATGCGCATGGTGTGGAAGGCGGTGGCGGCGTTGCGCACCTCGCGGGTGCCGCCGGAGAAGGCGAAGTCGGGCACGTCGCGCCCCTTGCCCAGCGCGTCGGCGGCGACGCCGAGATGGGCGATCGGCACCAGCTCGCGGTGCATGAACCAGATGGCGAGACCGAACAGCACCAGGGCGAGGCCGAGCTGGGCGATGACATAGGCGAAGCTCGAGCCGAAGGTCAATCGCACATGCGGCACCAGCACGTCCATGACGTCGCCGTCGTTGAGCTGGATCTCGATCAACAGCTGGCCGCCGCCGACGTTGTTGTCGATGTAGTAGGGACGCTTGAGGTCGGCCTCGAGCGCGCCCTGGACCTCGCGGGCGGCGATGTCGAAATACTCCGGGTCCTTGAACGGCCGCACGATGCCCTTGCGGAAGCTGACATAGAGCAGCAGGTCCTGGGCCGAACGGCTGATGATCCAGGCGCGGTGCGCATCGTCGGGAAACTCGGCGCGCAACGCGATCAGCATGCGCAGGTCGCGCACCAGCAGGATGGCCAGCCGGTTGGTCACGTTGTCGCCGCGCTGGCTGTAGAACCACCAGGCGGACAGCGCCTGCAGCAGCAGCATCGGCACGACGATGATGATCAGCGCTCTTGCGAACAGCGTCTGGGGAGAATGCCGGTCGGCGAAGCGGGCGATGCGTTCGAAGAGATCGCGGGCGGCGCCGATGATCATGCGTCGACCAGCCGGTAGCCCTGGCTGCGGACAGTGCGCAGATAGCGCGGGAAGGACGGATCAGGCTCGATCTTGCGGCGCAGCCGCGTGACCTGAACGTCGATGGCGCGCTCGTTGACCGCCAGGCCTACGCTCTTGCACAGCGTCTCGCGGCTCAGCACCTCGCCCAGGCGGGCAGTGAACACGCGCAGCAGCGCGGTCTCCGCGTCGGTGAGGGGCACGCGCTTGCCTTTGTTGGTGAGCTCGCCCAGCTCGTGGTCGAACTGGAAGGGACCGAACGAGACGATGCGCTGCGGCTCGCCCGACGGGCTGGCCGGCGCGCGGTTGCGCTTCAGCACGTTCTGGATGCGCAGTAGCAGCTCGCGCGGCTCGAACGGCTTGCCGAGATAGTCGTCGACGCCGGTCTCCAGGCCGGCGATGCGATCTTTGGTGTCGCCCATGGCCGTCAGCATCAGGATCGGCACGTCGTCGGCGCGCCTGATCTCGGTAGCGAAATCCAGGCCGGTCTGACCCGGCATCATGACGTCGAGCACGATCAGGTCGAAATCGAGCGAGCCCAGCCGCTCGCGCGCCTCGGCGGCGTGGCTGGCGACGGTGACGCGAAAGCCGTTGCGCGAGAGGAAGTTGCGCAGCAGCTCGCGCAGGCGGGTGTCGTCGTCGACGACCAGGATGTGCGGCTTGTCGGCCGAGGCATCCATGACGCTCACCGGCTGCCACGCACCCGCTTGTCGACGATGGCGCGTTCGGCGGGATCGAGCAGGCCCAGCAGCACCTTGCGGAAGCCTTCGACGGAGTCGGCGCCGGTCTCGCGATAGGCGCGGGCGAAGCGCTGGCTCTGGCGGTCGGTCAGCTCGTGCTCGAGCTTCACGCCTTTCTCGGTGAGCCACAGCAATCGCTCGCGGCGGTCGCGCGCGCCGCTCTTCTGCTCGACATAGCCCTGCTCCAGCAGGTCCCTCAGCACGCGCGAGATCGACTGCTTGGTGACCTTCAGGATCGACAGCAGATGGCCGACGGTGTGGCCGGGATGGCGTCCGATGAAATAGAGCGCGCGGTGGTGCGCCCGACCGAGCTGGTAGCGCTTGAGCTGCTGGTCGGACTCGAACGTGAAGTCGCGGTAGGCATAGAACATCAGCTCTATGCCCTGACGCAGCTCCTCGTCGCGCAGGAACAGCGGGTTAGCGGGAGTTTTCGGTTCCACCATGTGATCTACGTTTGTCGGTCTGTGCCGATTCTCGTGCGTTGTTTGACTATAGCATCCCAAGAAGCCGGATGTTTGCGCAGCCGGCTTCCCGCTCCGACATAATCTTGCCGTTTCTCTAGAGGCCCCGATGTCCCTCGGCGTCGCGCAGCGCCTGGTCCTCGATCTGGATGGTCGTGTGGGTCAGGTTGAACTTCGCCTTCATCGCCTCATTGATCTGCAGCAGCGTCTCGCGCGCCCTCGTCATGTCGGCGATGACGACGTGACAGCTCATCGAATCGAGGCCCGAGGTGATGGTCCAGACGTGCAGGTCGTGAACCGACACCACGCCAGGGATCTCCTTGATCGCGCCTTCCAGCAGCACGAGATCGATCTCGGGCGGCGTCCCCTCCATCAGGATATGGATCGTCTGCTTCATCAGTGACCAGGTGCGCGGCACGATGAACAGGCCGATGCCGGCGCCGATGATCGGATCGGCCAACCGCCAGCCCGTGAACATCACGACCAGGGCGGCGATGATGACGCCGAGCGACCCCAGCATGTCGCCCATGACCTCGAAATAGGCGCTCTTGACGTTCAGGCTTTCGCTCGATCCTGCGGCCAAGAGCTTCATGCTGCCGAGATTGACGGCGAGACCGACCAGGGCCACCGCCAGCATCGGCCCAGCCAGGATCGGCGGCGGATTGAGGAACCGGTCGACCGCCTCGTAGAGGATGAAGATCGTCAGCAGCAGCAGGACGACCGCATTGAGCAGTGCAGCGAGGATCTCGAGGCGGACATAGCCGTAGGTCTTCTGCGGCGTTGCCGCCCGCTCGGCGAAGCGGATGGCGATCAGCGCGAGCGCGAGCCCGCCGGCATCGGTCAGCATGTGCGCGGCATCGGCGACCAGCGCCAGGCTGCCGGTCAGCAAGCCGCCAACGGCCTCGACCACCATGAAGCCGGCGGTGAGCGCCAAGGCGCCCTTCAGCTTGCCCTTGTGCCGGCCCCCGGCGGTGCCGCCTCCATGCGTGTGCCCGGCGTGCGAATGACCCATGGACCGATTCTACATCGCCCTCCGGGAAGTCCTTCAGACATATTGACAATGTCAGTAGTGCTGACCTATATGCTCAGAAGCTTGCATTTCCGTGATTCTAAACGACCGATTTGGCAAAAATCGAGAGGAGGAAAAGCAATGTCCTTAGGCATGGATGACCGCGACGGCTTCATCTGGCTCGACGGCAAGCTCGTCTCCTGGCGCGACAGCCGCATGCACGTGCTGACCCATGCCCTGCATTACGGCTCGGCCGTCTTCGAGGGCGAGCGCATCTACGACGGCCGCGTCTTCCGCCTGGCCGCCCATAGCCAGCGCCTGATCAACTCCGCTCGCCTGCTCGACTACGAGATCCCGTGGACGCGCGCCGAGATCGAGGAAGCGACGCGCGCCGTGATCAAGGCCAACGGCCTGCAGTCGGGCTATGTGCGGCCGATCGCCTGGCGTGGTTCGGAGGTGATGGGCGTGTCGGCCATCGGCACCACCGTGCATCTTGCCATCGCGCCGTGGGCGCAGGAGGGCCGGCTGTCGGTGCAGGCGCGCGATGCCGGCATCAGCGTCACCATGGCCAGGTACCGCCGTCCGTCGGCCGACTTCGCGCCTGGCCACGCCAAAGTGGCGGGCCTCTACCTCATCTGCGGCATCGAGAAGGACAAGGCGCTCAAGGCGGGCTTCGACGATGCGCTGATGCTCGATTGGAAGGGCGACCTTGCCGAATCGACCGGTGCCAACATCTTCCTGGTGATCGACGGCACGCTGGTGACGCCGACGCCGGAGAACTTTTTGGACGGCATCACGCGGCGTGCCGTCATGAGCATGGCGAAGAAGCGCGGCTGGTCGGTCGAGGAGCGCACCGTCAAGCCGCAGGAGCTCGCCCAGGCGAGCGAGGTGTTCCTGTGCGGTACGGCGGCGGAAATCGTGCCGGTGGGATCGCTCGACGGGCATCACTACCAGGCCGGGCCGGTCGCTCGCACCCTGGTGGCGGATTTCCAGAAGCTAGTGCGCGCGCCTGATTGCGAAGGTTTCGGCGAGTCCACGCATCTCGCGCCGCCGGTCGATCGGGCGGCGTAGGCGCGACGGCTTGCGCCGGACCCCCCTGTGGTACAGTTAGACAAGAAATCCGAGAGCAAAATGTCCAAGACCAAGCTTCAGTTCGTTCACCATCCCCACCCGTCGCCGGTGCCTGCCGCCAAGCGTGCGGAGCTGCTCAAGAATCCGGGCTTCGGCCGGGTGTTCTCCGATCACATGGTGACCATCCGTTATCACGAGTCCAAGGGATGGTACGACGCGCGCATCGAGCCGCGGGCGCCGATCCCGATGGATCCGGCCGCGGCCGTACTGCACTACGCGCAGGAGGTCTTCGAGGGCCTCAAGGCCTATCGCACCAAGGACGGCGGCGCGACCCTGTTCCGGCCGGAAGAGAACGCGCGGCGTTTCCAGAAGTCGGCCGAGCGGCTTGCCATGCCGGACCTGCCGGAGGAATTGTTCCTCGAGGCGTGCGACCTCTTGGTCAAGACCGACCGCGAGTGGATTCCTGACGGCGACGGCAGCCTCTACCTGCGGCCCTTCATGTTCGCCAACGAGATCTTCCTCGGCGTGAAGCCGTCGTCCGTCTACCTGTTCATCGTCATCGCCTCGTCGGTCGGCTCGTACTTCAAGACCGACGCGCCGGCGGTGTCGCTCTGGGTGTCGCAGGAATTCACGCGCGCCGCACCCGGCGGAACGGGCGCCGCGAAATGCGGCGGCAACTATGCCGCGAGCCTGCTCGCCCAGGCCGAAGCGACCCGCCACGGCTGCGACCAGGTCGTGTTCCTCGATGCCGTCGAGCAGAAATGGGTCGAAGAGCTGGGTGGCATGAACATCTTCTTCGTGTTCGACGACGGCTCGATGGTGACGCCGCCGCTCGGCGGCACGATCCTGCCCGGCATCACGCGCTCCTCCCTGCTCACGCTCGCCAAGGACAAGGGCATCAAGGTCCGCGAGGACCGCTATTCGATCGACCAGTGGCGCAACGACGCGCGCAGCGGCCGCCTGCGCGAAGCGTTCGCCTGCGGCACCGCCGCCGTGGTCACGCCGATCGGCACGGTCCGCAGCAAGGATGGCGAGTTCAAGATCGGCAACGGCGGCCCCGGCACCCAGACCGAGGAACTGAAATCGGCCCTGGTCGGCATCCAGCGCGGGCATGCCGCCGACAAGTACGGCTGGATCCACAAGGTGCTTTAGTGGAGCGCGGGCCTCCAAGTCCGCATCATGAATAATGAGCGGACCTGGAGGTCCGCGCTCCACTTGAGCGGGCCGGAGGCCCGCGCTCCGATGACTAGAACAGCTTGCCGCCGTTGGGAATTTTCTTGTCTGGCGCGATCAGCACGACGCTGCCGTCCTCGGCGGGAAAGCCGAGCGTCAGAACTTCGGACATGAACTTGCCGATCTGGCGCGGCGGGAAATTGACGACGGCGGCGACCTGGCGGCCGATCAATTCGTCAGCCCGATAGTGGATCGTGATCTGCGCCGATGACTTGCGCTGGCCGATCTCGGGCCCGAAGTCGATCAACAGTCGATAGGCTGGCTTGCGGACGCCCTCGAGCGGCGCTGCTTCGCGGATGGTGCCGACGCGGATATCGACCCGCGTGAAGTCGTCGTAAGTGATCGTGCTCATGCCCCAACCTAGCCCTCCCCTGTCTGGCGGGGGAGGGCCTTGGTCGGGCTGACCGAAATTACTTCTTGGCGATCGCGGCCTTGACCTCTTCGGTCAGCTCGGCGACGCGCGCGCTCAGCGCCTCGAAAGCCTCGGCCTGGCTCTTGCCGACGAGATCCGCGATCTCCTTGGTGTTGGCGATCGCCGTCTCGTAGCTCTTCTTGGCGAAGTCGATCTGCTTGATGGCCTTCTCCTCGACCGTCGCGGCGGCGAGCACTTCGCTGCCATGCTTGGAGAAGTCCTCCATCGCCGCGCGGACCATGTCGCCCTGGCGCTGAGCGATGGTCTTCATCGTCTCGACGGCGGCGGTGTTGGCCGAGGTCAGCACGGCAAAATTCTTGCGCGCGGTCTCGACGACGCTCTCGACGTTGACGGTCGGCAGCTTGAACTCGCCGGCGATCTTGGTGAAGTCGTAGTCAGTGAAGGGGTTCTTGAACGTACCGTTGGCGAACATGGGGCTCTCCTGCGAGAAACGAAGCGCGTGGAAGACTGGGGCTGAACCGCTTTGCTGCGGTGCACAACGAGGCTTAATCTATGCTTGCGGTGCACCAAGTCAAGAGAACTTTTTGTGCGCTGCACAAAAAGTTCACGCAGCAGGCGAATTCACCTCGTTCTGCGGCTTCTGCTTCTGAGGAGATTTCACATATTTTTCAAATAGTTGAGCCCAACGCTCTGCCATTTTCAGCCGGCTGTCCAAGGCCGCCATGGTCTTGGACAGATCGGTGGTCTCGTCCTGCTCGTAAACTCGCGACACGACATAATGGATCGCCAGCAGCCCATTTTGCCGCAGCGCACCAGTCAACCCTTCGCTCGGCACCGATGCTGCTTCCAGCATGGCGGCCATCGATCGGCGAAGTGCCGGGCCCATCGCCAGCGCCAGCATGGGGTCGCGGGTGCTGGCGCGACGGATCGCCCCCAGGACCTCGCGGTATGGCCTGAGCGCATCGTAACGGCGCATCATGGCGTCGAACAGGCGGTCGCGCGCCGTCTCCTCGGGATCGCTGCGGGTCGGCGTGCCGGCCAAAACCTCCGCATCGATCTTCGCCATGAAGGCCGCCGCAAGCGCCACCTTGTCGGGATAGACCCGGTAGAGCTCGGCCAGGCTCAGCCCTGCGGCTTCGGCGATGTCGCGCAAGGCGACATCGGCAAAGCCCTTCTCGGCGATCAGCTTGATGAAAGCATCCAGCGCCGCTTCGTTGGCAGGCTTCATCCCGCGAGCTCCTTCGATCGCCGCGAGGCTGCGGCCAGTGCCTTGTCGAACACCGGCTGGATGCCGTCGGCCGCCATCAACACCTTCAGCGCCTCGGCCGTGGTGCCGCCGGGACTCGTCACGTTAACGCGCAACTGCGATGCAGGTTCGCTCGACTGCTTCAGGAGCTCGCCACTGCCCACCACGGTGGCGCGGGCGAGCTGCATGGCCATGTCGGGCGTGAGTCCGAGCTTGGTGCCGGCCGCCGCCATCGCCTCGACCAGCAGGAAGACATAGGCCGGCCCGCTGCCCGACAGGGCCGTCACCGGATCCATCAAGGCCTCGTCGTCGACCCACACGACCTGGCCGACGGCCTCGAGCAATTGATGGCAGCGCTTCTTCTCGGCCTCCGACACGCCGCGCGCCGCCGTCGCCACCGTGATGCCCTGGCGCACCGCTGCCGGCGTGTTGGGCATCGAGCGCACGACCTTGGCCGTCGAACCGAGGTGGCTTGCGAAATACTTCAGCGTCTTGCCGGCAGCGATCGACAGGAACACCGCGCCCTCGTCGGCGAAGCGTTTCAGGTCGGGCAGCACGCCATCCATCGACTGTGGCTTGACCGCCAGCACGACGATCTCAGGCGTCCTGGCCATGTCGGAAGTCGAGGCGACGGCGCGCAGGCCGGGCATATGCGGCCGCAGTGCATCGACCGGCTCGGCGACGACGACATCGCCGGCAGACAGACCGCGCGCCAGCCAGCCTTCCAGCATGGCGCCGCCCATCTTGCCGCAACCGACGAGGAGAAGATCGCCCATGGCTACCTGCCTTTGAATCGCGCCGCGCGCTTCTCGCGGAAGGCGGCGGCGCCTTCCTTGCGGTCCTCGCTGGTGGCGATGCGCTCGAGCTTGTAGCGCTCGGGCACGAAGACCTCGGCCGGACCGCGCGGCAAGGTCTGGTTGGCGAAGTCGCGCAGGGTGCGGATCACCAGCGGTGCGGAATCGGCAATCACCTTGGCCATGCGCCGCGCTTCCTTGCGCTCCTCGCCGAGCGGCACGACCTTGTTGACGAAGCCGACATCGTAGGCGCGCTTGACGGAAATCTCTTCCCCCAAGAGGAGGAGCTCCATGGCAACTTTATGCGGCATGCGCGAGACGATGCCGGGCATCAGGCCGCCGAATACGCCGACCTTGGCCTCAGGGTACATGAACTTGGTGGTGTCGGCCGACACCATCAGGTCGCAGGTCATGACCATGCAGATGGCGCCGCCGATCACCCAGCCCTGGGTAGCGGCGATCACCGGCTTGCTGAGCTTGTGGCTGACATCCGGGACGGCCTTCCACATCGCGGCCGGCGGCTCCTTGAGATCGGCGCCGACGCAGAAGGCCGGGCCATCGGCCTGCAAAATCGCTACCTGGTCGGACCCCGCTTCGAAGGCCGTATAGGCATCGCACAACGCGTCGCAAATCTGCTGATTCAACGCATTGCGCTTGTCGGCACGCGTCATGGTGATGGTGGTGATGCCTTCGCTCGACTCGACTTTGACCAGATCCACAGGCTCCTCCGGCGTTCTCGGGCGTTCTTGATGGGATGCTACCAGCCGCCCATACTCGCCGCATCAGGAGTCACAGCCATGCAGACCCGCAATCCGTTCATCGACGACCTCACCAAGATGGCCAACGGCGCCATGGGCGCGTTGACCGGCGTGAAGGACGAGGTCGAAGGCCGCGTCCGCGACCAGATCGCCAAGATCCTGGACGGCATGGACATTCCCCGCCGCGACGAGTTCGAGGCGGTGAAAGCCATGGCCGCCAAGGCGCGCGAGGAGAACGAGGAGCTGAAGAAGCAGATCGCCGAGCTGCAGGCCAAGCTCGCCGGGCCGCAGAGCTGATCGCGGCTGTTCAGGACAGGGCGAGTTGCAGACGAATGGCGCGGTCGACCTGTTCCATGTCGCCGGCGCCCAACTTGCCGAGATAGCCCATCAGGCGCTTGCGACTTGCGGTCGTCAGTTGATCGGCCATGGCCTTGCGCGGTTCGCCGCGCAGCCTGACAAGCGCCTCGGACGGATAGACTCGTGCCGTCTGGCTGGTGATCGGAACGACCTGTACGCGATTGAGTGCGGTATTCGCCGCATCATTGCTCACCACGACGGCGGGGCGTGGTTTCTGAATTTCACCGCCAATTGCCGGTCCGAAAGCGACCCAATACACTTCACCGCGACGAGGAGGCCGACGGAGTTCAAAGGGGCGCGCCGGCTCACTCAGGCTGCGGCGCGGCATCTTCGATCAGCCCTTCGACCCATTCGTCCGCTTCCGCTTCGCGGCCTCGATCCTCTGCCATCTGGCGGTACGCCTTCAGCAGATCGTCGTCGACGACGTGCGGTCGCGCGAGATCATTGAGGAAGCGACTGATGCGTCTGGGCCCTACTTTCTTCTTCAGGCCGCGATAGACGTCATTGTCGACGGTTATGGTCAGTTTCTTCATGATGGCCCTCAATACGACTAGTATACGTATTGCGACCCCCGTAGCATAGCAGCCCCAGGGAAGGGTTTTGGACATGCGCGTAGGTGTCGAGGTCGGCGGGACCTTTACCGACCTTGTGGCCGTCGAAGGCGGCAAGGTTATCGTCACCAAGGTCCCGAGCACGCCCAGGAGTCCGGACGTGGGCGCGTTCGCGGCACTCACCGCCTCGGGCATCGACCTCGCGCGCATCGAAGATCTCGGGCATGGCTCGACGGTGGCGACCAATGCCGTGCTGGAGCGCAAGGGTGCCGCTGTCGCCTTCATCGCCACGGCGGGCTTCCGCGATCTCCTGTTCATGCAGCGCCACGACCGGCGCAACATATACGATCTCTTTTATGCCAAGCCGGCACCGCCGGTACGTCGCAAGGACTGCTTCGAGGCGCGGGAGCGGATCAGCGCCGACGGGTCGATCGAGAAGCCGCTCGATGAGCCGGCAGTCAAAAGCGAATTGATCCCAGCCATCAAGGCCGGCAGCTATCGTGCGGTCGCGATCTGCCTGCTCAACGCCTACGCCAATCCCGTCCACGAGAAGCGGCTGGCGGCGCTGCTCGGCGAGGCGCTGCCCGGCGTGCTGGTCACAGCGAGCCATCAGGTGGCGCGCGAGTTCCGCGAGTTCGAGCGCGCTTCGACGACGCTGCTCTCGGCCTATGTTCAGCCGGTGATCGACGGCTACCTGCATCGCTTCGAAAGCAAGCTCGCCGAAGCGGGCTTCAAGGGCCGCTTCACGGTGATGCAGTCCAACGGCGGGCGCCTGCCGGCGGAGGCGATGCGCGAAAGCGCCATCACCGCGCTCTACTCCGGTCCGGCCGCCGGCGTGGTGGGTGCGACGCGCCAGGCCGCACGTTCGGGCTTCGACGATCTCATCACCTTCGACATGGGCGGCACCTCGACCGACGTCTGCCTGGTGCAGGACGGAAGACCCTCGCTCGCCTCGGAAAGCGAGATCGACGGCCTGCCGATCCGCACGCCGGTGCTCGACATCGTCTCGGTCGGCGCGGGCGGCGGCTCGATCGCCTGGGTCGACGACGGCGGCATGCTGCGGGTGGGTCCCCAAAGCGCCGGCGCCGATCCCGGCCCGGCCTGCTACGGCAAGGGCGGCGCCGAACCCGCCACGACCGACGCCCATATCGTCATCGGCACGATACGGCCCGGTGCGTTCCTGGGCGGCCGCATGAGCCTCGACGGCGAAGCAGCCAAGCGCGCCTTCGAGCCGCTGGCGCAACGCTTCGGTCTCAGCGTCGAGCAAGCCGCCTCCTCCGCCCTGCAGCTCGCCGACGCCAACATCGTGCGCGCCATCCAGCTCGTCTCGACCGAGCGCGGTCGCGATCCGCGCGACTATGCGCTGGTGCCGTTCGGCGGCGCGGGCCCGCTGCACGCCGCGCGCATCGCCGAGGAACTCGGCATCTCGACCATTGTTGTCCCGCCCAATGCCGGCGTGATCTCGGCCTACGGGCTGGTCGCCTCGGACTACACCAAGTTCGACGCCGTCACGCGCAAGATGAAGCTCGACGATGCGGCGGCCAAGGAAGCAGGCCGCATCTTCGGCGAGATGCGCGCGCGGCTCGCCGCACAGTTCGCCGACATGAAGCTGCCGGGTGATCTCGTCTATGTGCACACACTCGACATGCGCTTCGTCGGCCAGGCCTTCGAGGTCGGAGTCGAGGTGCCGGCCAACCGGCTCGGCTCACTCGACGCGGCCTATCTCGCCGAGCTGTTCGCCGACGCCCATCACCGCACTTTCATGCACGGTGCCACGCTAGACCGGCCGGTCGAGATCGTGACTTTGCGGGTCGGCGCCACCCTGCCCATCGACACGGCGCCGCGGCTCGACCGCGAGATGCTGGCGAGCCGCGCGCCGGAGAAGGCCAGGATCTTCCACGACGACGCCCGGATCGACTGCGCGCGCTACACGGCCGAGACCCTGACGGCCGGCCAGAAGATCACGGGTGCCGCGGTCATCGAGGGCTACACGGCCACGACGTGGGTGCCGCCCGGCTGGACAGCCGAGCTGGACGCGGCCGACAATCTCATCCTGCGGAGAACTCCATGACCGCGCTCAGTCCCATCGACTATGCCGTGATCAGCCAGGCGCTGATCGCCGCCGCCCGCGAGATGGGCGTGAAGCTGATTCGCTCGGCCTATTCGACCATCCTGCGCGAGGCGCGCGACGGCTCGGCGGGCCTGATGGACCGCCACGGCAACACAGTGGCGCAGGCCGAGCTCATTCCCATGCAGTTGGGCCCGATCGGCGAGACGCTGCGCGCCTGCCTCAGGCGCCATCCGGTCGAGACGCTGAAGGAAGGCGACTTCCTGATCAACAACGACCCGTTCGAGGGCGGCCAGCACATCCCCGACGTCTTCATCTTCACGCCGATCTTCGTGGCCGGCCGCGTCGTGGGCTTCGGCGCCTCGGTGGCGCATCACCTCGATCTCGGCGGCGGCGCGCCCGGCCTCAACATCCATGCGTCCGACGTCTACCAGGAGGGACTGCGCTTCCCACCCAGCAAGTACGACTTCCAGCGCGACTGGAACGGCGGCTCGTTCGAGCGCCTGGTGACGGCCAATGTGCGCGTGCCCGATCTCACGATCGGCGACTTCAATGCCCAGTTCGCCGCCAATGCGATCGGCGTGTTGCGGGTAAAACAGCTCTGCGAGCGCTATGGCGCCGACAAGGTCGAAGCGGCGATGAAGGAGATGCAGGACTACTCCGAGCGCCGCGTGCGCGCCGCCATCGCCCAGGCGCCCAAGGGCACGTTCTACGGCGAGGACGCGGTCGACGACGACGGGCTCAGCGACGATCCGCTGGTGGTGAAGGCCAAGGTCACCATCGCCGACGATTCGGTCGAGATCGACTTCGAGGGCACCTGCCCGCAGGTCAAGCGCAACCTCAACTGCCCCTTCTCCAGCACGCTGTCGGCCGCGCTCAGCTGCGTGAAGTCGGTGCTGACCAGCCCGGACATTCCCTACAACGAGGGCATGGCGCGGCCGATCCGGATCAAGGTGCCCTACGGCTCGCTGCTCAACCCGCGGCCGCCGGCGCCGGTGCGGGCGCGCATGATCCCGGCCTATCGCGTGTTCAACGCGGTGATGAAGGCGATGGCCCAGGCGCTGCCCGACAAGGTGATCGCCACCGGCTTCGACTGCACGACGGCCTTCTGCCTCAGCCATCTCGGCGAGAAGGGCTATAGCGTTTACCTGGAGATCTTCGGCGGCGGCTACGGCGCCTCCAAGGACTCAGACGGCTGCGACGCCGTCGATTCGCCGCTCAGCAACTGCTCCAACGCACCGGTCGAATCGCTCGACATCGACTACGACTTCTTCCGCATCGTCGGCTACGAGCTCGCCCCCGACTCCTTCGGCCTGGGCGCGCGGCGCGGCGGCGCGGGCTTCTTCCGCCGCTGCGAGATCGTGAAGGACGACGTGCAGCTCGCCATCTACTCCGACCGCTTCCGGCTCGCGCCCGAAGGCCTGCAGGGCGGCGAGCCCGGCCAGCGCGGCTACTGCCGCGTCCACCGCGCCAACGGCACGGTCGACGACCTCAGGAGCAAGGCCGCCGTCGACCTCGCCAAGGGCGACATCGTCGAGATGTTCGTGGGCGGCGGCGGCGGCTTCGGCCGCATATCCGAGCGGCCGGACTCGCTGATCGAGCGCGACCTCGCCGACGGACTGCTCACGCGCGATCCGCGGGCGGCGCGCAAGCTCGCTGCTGAGTAGCCGCGTCAGGCGGCTTTCTTCTTCGGCTTCGAGTGTAGCGGCGGCCGCAACGCCCGGATGACGGCCTGCGGCTCGTTGGCGATCACGGTCAGCAGGACGCGGGCGGGTCCATCAGCCATCACGCGCCCCTGTTCCCAATTGCGTACTGTCGCGACACTGAAGCCGAAGCGGTTTGCGAACTCGGCCTGACTGAGCTTCAGGCGCCGACGCAGTACGGCGACGTCGGGCATCGGTGGCACCAGTTGCGGCTCTGTCGCCTCGTCGACTTGCACGATGCTGTCGGGATCATCCAGCGCATTCTGCTCGATTTCCCGCTCGGACATGGCCTTCACGCGCTTCCAGTCGATCGAGCGCAAGGCCTTCTGCGCCTGCTCAGGCGTCACCGTCACCCGCACGAACTTGCGCGCGCCGGACTTTCCAGAAACGTTCCCTTTCCTCATGCCTCGACCTCCTCACGGATATGATCCGAGCCACCTGTCGGCGCATCGTGAAGACGCAGGTGAACTCCAGGCCTTCGACCAGGCCGACGGCGACATAGCGAACTTCGCCGTGCCCCTAGCGCAAGCTGGTCCACTGGACGGACGGCGTCGCGAAGATCACCGCGGCGACCTCAAGACCGACCCCGTACTTCTGCCGGTTGAGCCGGGCCTTGGCAGGGTCGTACTCAATCTGCATCGACATCGCTACCGGCATTATACGCTATAAGCGCATATACGCCAACAGCGTAGCTTACCCCGGCGCCTAAAGCGCTCCCACCGACCGCAGATAGAGCTCGCTCGCCTCGTTCGTGACCTTGCCGGCTTTGCCGTCGGCGATCGGCCGGCCATCGACCCTGGTGACCGGCGTGACCCCGCCCAGGGTGCCGGTCACGAAGGCTTCGTCCGCCGAGTAGACCTGCGCCAGGGTGAAATCGCACTCGCGCGCGACGTTGCCGGCCTTGCGCCAGGCCTCGATCACGTTGGCCTGGGTGATGCCCTTGAAGCTGTAGAGGCTGGTCGAGGTCCCGAGCTCGCGGCCGCGCACGATGAAGAAGTTGGTCGAGTTGCAGGAGGCGACGAAGCCGCGCGGATCGAGCATCAAGGCCTCGTCGGCACCGGCGTTGATCGCCTGGATGAGGGCCTGGATGAGGTTGAGGCGCGAATGCGAGTTCAGACGCAGGTCGAACTGGTCGGGCCCGGTCGTGCGAAAGGTCGAGGTGAAGAGCGCGTAGCCCCTCTCCTTCGCTTCCGGGATCGGCGTCTTGTACTCGGCCACGATCACGATGGTGGCGGGGCCGATCACGAACCGCGGATCCTGGTTGGGCGTCTTCTTCAGGCCGCGCGTCACCATCAGGCGGACATGGGCGCCGTCGGTCATGCCGTTGCGGTCGAGCGTGTCCTGCACAGCCTTGACGACACCCTCGCGTGACAGCCCGATGTCGAGCTGGATCGAGCGCGCGCCCTCGAACAGCCGGTCGAGATGGGCGTCCAGGCTGATCAGCCTGCCTTTCACCAGGCGCAGCCCCTCCCACACGCCGTCGCCCAGCACAAAGCCCGAATCGAACACCGAGACGCGCGCCTCGTTGCGCGGCACGAATGCGCCGTTCACGTAGACCAGAACGTTCTCGTTGCGCGCGTCGGCAAGATAGGCCTGCGCGCTCGCCTGCTCCGTCGTCATGCTGGTGCTCCTAGAGACTGAATTCCTTGTGGCGGGCCAGGAAGGCCTGTGTGCGTTCGCGCCGCGGATGCTTCAGCACCTCGTCGGGGGTGCCCTGCTCGTGTATCGTGCCGTCGGCAAGGAAGATCACGCGCGTCGCCACGTGGTAGGCGAAGCCGAGCTCATGGGTGACCAGCAGCATGGTGCGCCCCTCCTCGGCCAGCGCCCGGATGACGCCCAGCACCTCGCCCACCAGCTCGGGATCGAGCGCGGAGGTCGGCTCGTCGAACAGCAGCAGCTCGGGATCCATGGCGAGCGCGCGGGCGATGGCGACGCGCTGCTTCTGGCCGCCCGAAAGGTGCGCCGGATAGTGCGCCGCCTTGTCGGCCAGCCCGACCCTCGCCAGTTCCCGTTCGGCACGCGCCCGGGCGTCCGGCTTGCTCATGCGGCGCACCGTGCGCAGGCCCTCCATGACGTTGCCCAGCGCCGTCATGTGCGGGAAAAGGTTGAACTGCTGGAACACCATGCCGATGCGCTGGCGCACCAGCGTGAGCTCGCTCTCCCGTCGGCCGATCACCTTGCCGTCGAGCGCGATCGTCCCGGCGTCCGGCATCTCCATGAAGTTGAGGCAGCGCAGCAGCGTCGACTTGCCCGAGCCGGAAGCGCCCAGCACGGCAATGCGCTCGCCCTTCTTCACGTCGAGATCGATGCCGGCGATCACGGTGTTGGCGCCGAAGCGCTTGGTGAGGCCGGAGACGCCCAAAATGGTCATTCGTCCCTCGCCAGGCGCCGCTCCAGCACGTAGGTCAGCTGCACCAGCGGCCAGAGGAAGACGAAGAAGATGACGGCGACGGCCGTGTAGGCCTCGATGGGATTGAAGTTCAGCGAGGCGATCAGCTTGGCCTGCTGCAGCAGCTCGACATAGGCGATGGCCGAGGCGAGCGTCGACATCTTGAAGATCTCGATGGCGCGGTTGGTCAGCGCCGGCGTCATGCGCTTCAGCGCCTGCGGCAGGATGATGCGCCGCATCGCCTGCAGGAAGGTCATGCCGAGCGCCCGCGCACCATCCCACTGGCCGCGGTCGATCGACTGGATGCCGCCGCGATAGATCTCGGCCGAGAACGCCGCCGAGTTGAGCGAGATGCCGAGCGAGGCCGCCGCCAGCGGGCTGATCGAGAAGGGCATCAGGATCGGCAGCGCGAAGTAGAACCAGATGATCTGCACCAGCACCGGCGTGTTGCGGAAGAATTCGACGAAGGCCGTCGCCGGCCAGTAGAAGGCCCGCCGCTGCGAATAGCGCCCGAGGCCGACCAGCAGACCAAGGCTCAAACCGGCGACCAGGCAGATGGCGAAGATGCGCAGCGTGCCCAGCGCACCGACGGCCAGGGCATCGGTGTTGGCCAGGACGGAAGCAAAATCCCACTGGTGCATGTCAATGCACCGTCGATTCACCGCTCACCGCCAGGCGGCGTTCGAGCTGGCGCGCCGCCAAGCTGAAGGCGGTGATGACCACGAAGTAGATCAGCGCCACGACGGTGAAGGTCTCGAGCGGTCGAAAAGTTTTCTGCGCGATTTCGTTGGCGGCGAACAGCAGGTCGGCGTAGGCGATGGTCGCCACCAGCGTGGTCGTCTTCATGAGCTCGATGGCGCGCTCCATGAAGGCTGGAATCATGCGCTTGACGGCCTGCGGCAGCACGATGCGGCGCAGCGCCTGGCCGTGCGTCATGCCGATGGCGCGCGCACCGTCCCACTGGCCGCGCTCGACCGAGACGATGCCGGCGCGGAACACCTCGGCGAAGAAGGCGGCCGACTGGATCGAGAAGGTGACGACCGCGGCCAGCAACGGCGTCATCTCGATGCCCACGATCAGCGGCAGGGCGAAGAAGAACCAGAAGAGCTGGACCAGCGGCGGCGTGGTGCGGAACACTTCTATGACGAAGCCGGCCGGCCAGGAGACCAGGCGCTGCCGCGACAGCCGCATCAGCGCAAACCCCAGCCCAAGCACCAAGCCACAGGCAAGCGAAACGCCCGTGACCTTGAGCGTGTTCACAAGGCCCTGCGCCAACAGATCGGCGTTGGCGAAGACCGGGGTGAAGTCCCACTGGTAGGCCACGCGAGCCTACTTGATCATTTCCTTCATGACCGGCGGAGCGAGCGCAGGCTCGAGGCCGAAGTCGCTGAGCGCGGCCTCGTACCACTTCTGGGTCTGGCCGCTCTTGTAGAAGCCGGCGAGCTGCTTATCGACCCAGGCGACGAACTCCGGATCGTTCTTGCGTATCGCCGCGCTCGAGGCCTGCGACTGCGCCGGCGTCGGTACCACGATCTTGCCCTTGCCGAGACGCTGGCGGGCGGCAAGCAGCGGCGGATGGAACAGGCACACGGCATCGACGCGACCCGACTGGAACGCCGCGATGGCCGCGGCATTGTCGGGGAAGCGCTGCAGGTCGGCCTTGGCGGCGTGCTCGCTGACGAAACGGTCCATCGACGAGGCCTGGGGCACGGCGATGCGCACGCCGGGCTTGTTGAGGTCCTCCCAGGTCTTCACCGGCAGGTCGTCGCGCGCCAGCACGGCCAGCGAATAGTAGAGCAGCGGCGATTCCGGGAAGTCGACGGCCTGCTTACGCTCCGGCGTGGCGTCGAGCATGAACATGATGTCGATCTTGTCGGACTGGAGCGCGGCGATGGCATTGCCCCAGCTCACCTCGACGGTCTCGAGCTTGGCGCCCAGCGCGTCGGCCATCGCCTTGCCCATGGAGATGCCGAGACCCGACGACCACTGGCCGGTCTTGGGATCCTTGGAGAACCAGGGCGGCGCCTGCGTGACGCCGACGCGGAAGGTGCCGCGCTTCTTGGTCTCCTCGATGGTGCCGGCGTGCGCCACCAGCGGCGCCAAGGCTCCTGCGGCGAACCCCAAGGCGGCCCCAACCAGGACCTTGCGGCGCTTGATCGTCATGTCACGTCTCCCTCTTCGATTCCCCCAAAACGAACTTCTCGGTGACCACGGCGCCGCGGCGCATGTGGTCGGCGATTTCCAACCGCAGCGCGTCGAGATCGCTGCCGAGAGCCGCCTTGATGTAGCTGTCGTGGCTGTCGCGCCTGGGACCGCGTCGGCCGTGGGCGCGATGGTGCGCCGCCCAGTAGAGCTGAAGTCGGCCGCGCAGGCCGTGCCAGGCGCGCTGCAGCAGCTTGTGGCCGCTCGCCTCGAAGACCAGGCCATGCAGCTCGAGCTCGGTCGAGATGCTGGTGCGATCGTCGCCGGCATCGATGCTGGCCAGCAGCGCCTCGTTGCGCCGATGGAGCTCGTGGCGGAAGCGGTCGTCGCGGCGCTCCCACACCTGCTCGAAGGCGAAGATCTCCAGCGCGGTGCGAAGCGAATAGATCTCGCGCACGTCCTCGACGGACAGCGAGGCGACGTGGGTGCCGGTATAGGGCACCGTCACCAGCAGCCCCTCCTCGATGAGCTGACGCATCGCCTCGCGCAGCGGCCCGCGGCTGACATTGAAGCGCTTCGACAGCGCCGTTTCGGTCAACGGCGCACCCGGCGCGATGTCGCCGGCCAGGATCGCGGCGCGCAGACGCTCGGCGATTTGGACGTGCAACGTCGCCTTTGGGACTGGCCCCAAGCCGAGTTCCGGCGCGGAAAGGTCGAAAAGAGCCAACATCCCTCGCATCTAGCCGATCGTCGATTGTCGACAATCTTGCATGACCACCGCATGCCGACAAGGGCTGCAAGGCATATGCAGCTTCAACGATCGCGCGATTCGACAAGCGGAATTTTGCGATTCGAATCTTAGCTCTGGGGATTAAATCGATGGAATCCCTGACTCTTTCCCCGATTTCCGTTTGATTTCTTATTGCGGTGTGACTTACCGATATGGCAGTCTACCGCTTGTGGGTTGTTGGGTACCCACCACGATATGTCGGCCAATCGCCTCAAGAATGGCTCATCCGGAGCCGCAAGGCGGAAATGGTTGGGGAGTGGGTCGATGGCGTTATCGCGACACGAGCGGACCAGACGAAAAGTCGATCTCAACCCGCTCGAGTTGATCGAGAAGGTCGTCTCCGCCAATGATTGGCCCTTCGATCGCACATCGGACCGTGAGATCGCCGTCGAGGTCGCCGGCCGCTGGTGCGACTACCGCATGTTCTTCAGCTGGCGCGAGGATGTCGAGGCGCTGCACTTCACCTGCGCCTACGACGTGCGCATCCCGACCGAGCGCCACAACGACATCCATGTCCTGCTGGCCCTGATCAACGAGAAGATGTGGCTCGGCCACTTCGATCTGTGGACCGACGAAGGCCTGCCGATGTTCCGCCACGCCATCCCCTTGCGTGGCACCACGGGCCTGATGCCCGAACAGCTCAACGACCTGGTCGAAGTGGCGATCAGCGAGAGCGAGCGCTTCTACCCCGCCTTTCAGTACGTCGTGTGGGCCGGCAAGACGCCCCTCGATGCGCTGACCGCCTCGATCCTCGAGACGGTCGGCGAAGCCTGAGCGGAAAAGGACCTTCCGACGCCCCCTCGTGTAACAACAAAGACCAATAAGTCTCTGTAGTTGGATTGTCCTCAGCGGCGCCGGTCCCCCAGACCGGCGCCGCGACGATTCTGGGCTATAAGGTTCGCCAGAGCGTTTCCTGATTGGATGGAACCGCTCGCGGTTCCATCCAATCGCGAAAGCGCGCACTGGAGATGGCTGGCTACACAGGGCACATTCCGCCCGGCTGATCCCAGCCGGACGGAATGTGCTTAGCCCAATGAATCCCCTCGTCATCCCCTATCCCGAGATCGACCCGGTGCTGGTCCAGCTCGGGCCGCTCGCCATCCGCTGGTACGCGCTCGCCTATATCGCGGGACTGGTCGTCGGCTGGCAGGTCGTTCGCCGCCTGTGCGAGCAGCCGCCCAAGGTTCTGACGCCTGCCAAGATCGACGACTTTTTGTTGTGGGCGGCGCTGGGCGTCATCCTGGGCGGCCGGCTGGGCTATGTGCTGTTCTACAAGCCCGGCTTCTACCTCACCAACCCGCTCGCCATCCTGACCTTGTGGGAAGGCGGCATGTCGTTCCATGGCGGCTTCCTGGGCGTCATTGTCGCCACCATCGTCTTCTCGCTGCGCAACAAGACCGACCCGTTCATGCTGGGCGACCTTCTGGCGGTCGTGTCGCCGATCGGCTTGTTCTTCGGCCGGCTGGCCAACTTCATCAACGGCGAGCTGTGGGGCCGCACCACCGACGTCGCCTGGGCCATGGTGTTCCCGCGCGGCGGTCCGCTGCCACGCCATCCCAGCCAGCTCTACCAGGCCTTCTTCGAGGGCATCGCGCTGTTCGCCGTCATGCTGCTGGTGTGGCGCCTGACCGACGGCCGGCGCCGCCCGGGCCTGCTCTGCGGCGTGTTTTTCGCGGGCTATGGCGTCGCCCGCATCGTGGGCGAGCTGTTCCGCGAGCCCGACGCGCATCTCGGCTATCTGTGGGGGCCGTTCACCATGGGCATGCTGCTGTCGGTGCCGTTGCTGGCCGTCGGCGGCTGGATGATCACCCGCGCCTACTCCCGCCCTGCCGTGTCGTGACGAGCAAGGGATGACTGGCGAGCTCGGCCGGCTGATCGCCCGACGCATCGCGCTCACCGGCCCGATCTCGCTCGCCGACTTCATGGCCGAGGCGCTCGGCCATCCGCGGCTGGGCTACTACCGCCGCGCTCTGCCCGTGGGTGCGGCCGGCGACTTCACGACCGCGCCGGAGATCTCCCAGATGTTCGGCGAGCTTTTGGGCGCCTGGCTGGCCGAGCGCTGGCTGGCGATGGGCCGTCCGCCCAGCGTGCGGCTGGTCGAGCTGGGACCGGGACGCGGCACCTTGATGGCCGATGCCTTGCGCGCCACGCGCGGCGTGCCGGGCTTCCATGCCGCCATCGACCTCCATCTCGTCGAGATCAACGAGCAACTGCGCACCGTGCAGGGCCAGGCGCTCGCCGCCTATCAGCCCGCCTGGCATACGCGCTTCGACGACGTACCCGAGGGACCGTTGCTCCTGGTCGCCAACGAGTTCTTCGACGCCTTGCCGGTGCGCCAGTTCGAGAAGACCGCGCACGGCTGGGTCGAGCGCATGGTCGGCTTGGGCGATGACGGCACCCTGCGCTTGGCGCTGGCGCCCGGCGTGACGCCCTACGCCCCGGCACTACCCGACGCGGCCGTGGGCGCGCAGGCCGAGCTCTGCGAAGCAGCACTCGCGCTGGCCGGCGCCATCGGCCAACGCCTGCAACGCCATGGCGGCTGGGCGCTGATCGTCGACTACGGCCATGACGGCGCGCTCGGCGCCTCGTTGCAGGCGGTACGCGGCCATCGCGGCGCCGACATCCTCGATCGGCCGGGCGAGACCGACCTCAGCGCCCATGTCGACTTTGCCGCCGTGGCCGCCGCGACCGGCCGGCCGACTTTCGGCCCGGTTGGCCAGGGCGACTTCCTGCGGCGGCTCGGCATCGCTGCGCGCGCCCGTGCCCTGAAAGCCCACGCCAGCGAGGCCCAGCGCGCGGCGATCGATGCGGCGTCGGCTCGCTTGATCGCGCCCGACCAAATGGGCACCCTCTTCCGCGTTTTGGCCGTGGGCGACGACAGAAGCGCCGCGCCGGCCGGCTTTTCGGATACCCATTGGGCCTCCCCCTCGGAAACGACATGATCCAAGCGCGCACCCTTGCCGACCTCGACGGCGTGCAGCATCGCTTCTTCACGCGTCAGGGCGGCGTGAGCGAAGGCCTCTACTCCTCTCTCAACTGCGGCTACGGCTCGGGCGATCTGCCCGACAATGTGCGCGAGAACCGCCGCCGCGCCGCCGCGGCGTTCGCCCTGGGCGAAGCCGATCTTCTCACCGTGCACCAGATCCATTCGACCGACGTGCTGACCATCGGCACCGAGCGCTGGACCTCGCCCGGCGCGCCCAGGGCCGACGCGCTGGTGACCGACCGGCCGGGTGTCGCGCTGGGCGTGCTGGCGGCCGACTGCGCGCCGGTGCTGTTTGCCGACGCTGAGGCCCGGGTGATCGGCGCCGCCCATGCCGGCTGGAAGGGTGCGCTGGGCGGCGTCGTCGACACCACGATCGCCGCCATGGAGAAGCTCGGCGCGCGTCGCGAGCGCGTGCGGGCCGCGATCGGCCCCTGCATCGGCGCCGAGTCCTACGAGGTCGGCCCCGAGTTCCCCGCGCCGTTCCTCGCGCGGGACAAGGCCACCGACATGTTCTTCCAACCGGCCAGTCGCGCCGGCCATTTCATGTTCGATCTCGCGGGCTACCTGCTGCAGCGGCTGGCGCTCGCCGGCGTGACGGCGAGCGCCACCGGCCACGACACGCTGGCGGCGACCGACGATTTCTTCAGCTATCGCCGCAACACGCTCAACGGCGTGCGCGACTACGGCCGCGGCCTGTCCGGTGTGGCACTCAGGGGATGACGTGCCTTACCTGATCATCCTGATGTTCTGCTGCCTGCTGGGCGTGATCGCGACATGTGCCATGCTATGAGGCGCCTGCTCGGCGCGCTGCTTGGCCCGATTCTGGGCCTCGTCGTGCTGTCGGCCTGCGCTGCGCCCCCCAGACCGTTCGAGCACGACGATTCGGCCGCACCGGTGCGGCGCCTGCCGCGCGACAAGATCGAGCTCGCCATCGGCGCGCCGCGCAACATGCCGCCGGCGATGGGCCAGCGCGTGGCGGCCGCCCTCGCCATGGAGCTGCAGGCCTACGGCATCGTCGCCGCCGTGCAGCCGGCCGACGCGCCGATCCAGGTCAACGGCACCATGAGCACGCGCGACGCCGATCCCGGCATCGAAATCCAGATCGACTGGCGCATCGACGGCGCGCCCAAGACCCAGGATCCGCAGACCAGCCGCACCAAAGCGCGGCCCGAGGACTACGGCGAGGCGAGCGAACGGCTGGTTTCGCGCATCGCCCAGCAGGCCGCCCCGCGCGTCGCCACCCTGATCGGCAAGCCCCCGACCTTCCTGGCGCGCTCGCCCGGCCAGGTCGCGGCCGGCGTCAGCGTGCCGATGGAACCGCCGATCGATCCGGTGACGGCGACGGCGATGGCGGCCGCGTCGTCCGGTGCGCCGCCGCCCGCCGCCACTCAGCCATCGCAGCCGCAGGAAGCGCACGTGAAAGTGATGGTGGCGCCGGTGACCGGTGCGCCGTCCGACGGCAACCGCCAGCTCTACTCCGGCATGCGCCGCGCGCTCGGTTCGAGCAAGATCGTCATCGTCGATGCCGCGGGCGCCGACGTCTTCACCGTGATCGGCAACGTCAACCTGACCAAAATCGACGAGCAACGGGGCCAGCTCGTCATCAAATGGCTGGTCAAGGACCCTGCCGGCCGCAATGTCGGCGACCTCGAACAGTCCAATCCCGTGCCGCTCGCCGCGACCAAGGGGACCTGGGCCGGATTCGGCGACATTGTGGCAACGGCGGCCTCGGAAGGCGTGCTCGAACTGCTGGAAAAGGCGATCACCCGGCCGAGACCGTAAGCTTCGCGCAGGCTGAATCGTCTTGTCAGAGGGGGGTAGCCGGCTGCTACTGTTCCCGCCAGCGGCTCGATTCTTGCAGAGAAGACCGCATAATAGGGAGACGTTGCTTATGTTGAATTTCAGGAAGTCGGTCGCGGCCTTCGCGGCCGTCGCAAGCGTTGCGGGGCTGCTGGGAGCAGCGCCGGCCAGCGCACAGACGCTCAACGTGGTCATGCATTCGGACCTCAAGATCCTCGATCCGATCTGGACCACCGCCTACATCGTGCGCAATCACGGTTACCTCGTGTGGGACACGCTGTTCTCGATGGACGGCAAGCTCGAGGTGAAGCCGCAGATGGTCGACAAGTACGACGTCTCGGCCGACAAGCTCACCTACACCTTCACCCTGCGCGACGGCCTGGAATGGCACGACGGCAAGCCGGTCACTTCGGCCGACTGCATCGCCTCGATCAAGCGCTGGGGCGCCAAGGATTCGATGGGCCAGTCGCTGATGGCCCGCGTTGGCGACATGAAGGCGGTGAACGACAAGACCTTCACGCTCACGCTGAAGGAGCCGTACGGCTTGGTGCTGCAGTCGCTCGGCAAGCCCTCGTCGAACGTGCCGTTCATGATGCCGGCGCGCGTCGCTGCCACCGATCCCAACACGCAGATCAAGGCCGAGGACGTGATCGGCTCCGGTCCGTTCATCTTCAAGGGCGACGAATGGAAGCCGGGCGAGAAGACGGTCTACGTCAAGAACCCGAAGTACAAGCCGCGCAGCGAACCGGCGTCGGGCCTGGCCGGCGGCAAGGTCGTCAAGCTCGACCGCGTCGAATGGCGCGTGCTCGGCGACCACCAGACCGCGGTCAACGCGCTGCTGAACGGCGAAGTGGATATGATCGAATCGCCGCCGCACGACCTCTTGCCGGTGCTCGCCAAGGACAAGAACGTCAAGCTGTTCAGCGCCAATCCGCTGGGCAGCCAGTTCACCTTCCGCTTCAACGCCCTGCACAAGCCCTTCGACAACGCGAAGGTCCGTCAGGCCGTGCTCTATGCCTTCAACCAGAAGGACTTCCTTGACGCCGTGATCGGCGATCCCAAGTGGTACAAGGAATGCAAGGCGATGTTCATCTGCGGCACGCCGCTGGAGACGTCCAAGGGCTGGGACGACAAGCTCTCTTCCAACTTCGAGAAATCGAAGGCACTGCTCAAGGAGGCGGGCTATGACGGCACGCCCGTCGTGCTGATGCACTCGACCGACCTCGCGGTGCTGGCCAACCTTGCGCCGGTCGCCAAGGACCTGATGGAGAAAGGCGGCTTCAAGGTCGACATGCAGTCGATGGACTGGCAGACGCTGGTCGCCCGCCGCGCCAAGAAGGATCCGCTGGACAAGGGCGGCTGGAACGCGTTCCTCACCTCGTGGGTGGCGGCCGACGTCCTCAACCCGGTGATGGCCGGCTTCTTCAACGCTGGCTGCGACAAGGCGATGTTCGGCTGGCCCTGCGACGAGCAAATCCAGAAGCTGCGCGACGACTACGCCAAGGAAACCGATCCGGCCAAGCAGAAGGCGTTTGCCGAAGCCGTCCAGGTGCGCGTGACCGAATATCCGACGCACGTCCATCTCGGCCAATGGTACCAGCCCTTCGCGCTGCGCACCTCGGTCGACGGCAACGTCCAGGCGCCGGTGACGGTGTTCTGGAACGTGACGAAGAAGTAGTCGACATGCGCGCGGAGCCATCGCTCCGCGCGCCCATCGACGAGGGCGGAAATGGGAAGCCGCCTTCTTCCATGGGAAAGAACCGGAGGCTTCAATGAAACCGACAATTGGACGGCGTGGGTTCGCGGCCCTGACAGCCGGTGCGGCAGTGGCGACGACAATCCGGCCGGCGGCGGCTGCGCCGAGCGTCCTGCGCTACGTGAAGAACGGCAATCTGACCATCCTCGATCCGATCTGGACGACCGCCTACGTCACACGCGACCACGGCTACATGATCTACGACACGCTGTTCGCGATGGACGAGAACAACGCCTTCAAGCCGCAGATGGTTGGCAAGTACGAGGCCTCGCCCGACAAGACGCTGTGGACCTTCACCTTGCGTGACGGGCTGGAGTGGCACGACGGCAAGCCGGTCACGGCGGAAGACTGCGTCGCTTCGCTCAAGCGCTGGGGCGTGCGCGACACGATGGGCCAGAAGCTCATGGACTTCGTCAAGGAGTTCAAGGCGGTCGACGCCAAGACCCTCACCATGCAGCTCAAGGAGCCGTACGGCCTGGTGCTCGAGACGCTGGGCAAGCCCAGCTCGGTCGTGCCCTTCATGATGCCCAAGGCGGTCGCCGAGACCGATCCGTTCAAGCAGATCAGCAGCCACATCGGCTCGGGGCCCTTCATCTACGTCGAAGCCGAATCCAAGCCCGGCGAGAAGCACGTTTACGCCAAGAACACCAAGTACAAGCCGCGCGCGGAGCCCGCGTCGGGCCTGGCCGGCGGCAAGGTCGTCAAGGTCGATCGGGTCGAAGTCATCGAGATGCCCGACACGCAGCAGCAGGTGAACGCCATCATCGCCGGCGAGATCGACGTGCTCGAGCAGCTGCCCCACGACCTGATCCCCGTCCTGAAGAAGGAGAAGGGCGTCACGCTGGTCGACTGGAATCCGCTCGGGCACCAGTTCGTCATCCGTTTCAACTGGGCGAACAAGCCGTTCGACAATCCCAAGATGCGGATGGCCGCGCTCTACTGCATGCAGCAGGAGGACTACCTCAAGGCGACGGTCGGCGAGAAGGACTACTACAAGGTCTGTAGCGCCGCCTTCGTCTGCGGCACGCCCAACGCCTTCGACACGCCCAACGGCTTGCTGGTGAAGCCGGACTTCGAGAAGTCCAAGGCGCTCCTGAAGGAAGCGGGCTATGACGGTACGCCGATCGTGCTGATGCAGTCCACCACCCTGCCGGTGCTGACCAACATGGCGCCGGTGACCAAGGCCCTGCTCGAGAAGGGCGGCTTCAAGGTCGACATGCAGTCGATGGACTGGCAGACCCTGGTGACGCGCCGCACCAAGAAGGAGCCGGCCGACAAGGGCGGCTGGAACATCTTCCACACCTACTCGGTGGCGGCCGACGTGCTGAACCCGATCTCCGATGCCTACATGGCCGCCAACGGCGCCAAGGCCTGGTTCGGCTGGCCGGACGATCCGGAGATGGAGAAGCTGCGCGACCAGTACGCCAAGGAGACCGATCCGGCCAAGGGCAAGGCGCTCGCCGGCGCGATCCAGACGCGCGCGCTTGCCACCGCGCAGTATGGCTGGCTCGGCCAGTGGTACGGTCCCGGCGCCACCCGCTCCAACGTCTCCGGCTGGCTCAAGGCCCCGGTGCCGGTGATGTGGAACGTCGAGAAGAAATGAGTATGACGCGTCATTCTCCTCTCCCGCGCTAGGGGGAGAGGACGGGTGAGGGGGCTACGCACGTCGATGCCCCCTCACCTAGCCTCTCCCCCTAGCGGGGAACATGACGTTGGTACACAGGAGAACAATGCTCGACTTCATCGCCCGTCGTCTCATCGCCATCATCCCCGTGCTCACGGTGGTGGCGGTGTTCGTCTTCCTCATGCTGCGATTGACGCCGGGTGATCCGGCCGCGGTGATCGCCGGCGACAACGCCACCTCCGACCAGATCGACGCTATCCGCGCAGCTCTCGGCCTCAACGAACCGATCTGGACGCAGTTCGCCATCTGGATCGGCAACATCCTGCAGGGCAATTTCGGCGAGAGCTTCTTCTTCAAGAAGACCGTCGCCGAACTGATCGCCCAGCGCGTCGAGCCGACGCTGGCGCTGGCGATTTGCGCCCTGGTCATCGCCGTGTCGATCGCTGTGCCGCTCGGCGTCCTCGCGGCCTACCGGCATGGCTCGCTGCTTGATCGGTTCGTGATGGCCTTCTCGGTGCTGGGCTTCTCGGTGCCGGTGTTCGTGATCGGCTACTGCCTGATCTATGTCTTCGCCATCGAGCTCGGCCTGCTGCCGGTGCAGGGCTACATCCGCATCGGCGTCGACTTCTGGGGCTTCCTCGAGCGCATGGTCCTGCCCAGTGTGACGCTTGCTGTGGTCTTTATCGCGCTGATCGCCCGCATGACCCGCGCCAGCGTGCTCGAAGTGCTGAACGAGGACTACATCCGCACCGCCCGCGCCAAGGGGCTGTCCAACCGGGTCGTGCTGATGCGCC
Organism: Rhodospirillales bacterium; assembly: GCA_009377525.1. Lineage (GTDB taxonomy): Bacteria > Pseudomonadota > Alphaproteobacteria > Reyranellales > Reyranellaceae > Reyranella. The sequence continues at coordinate 68,782 of WHTW01000003.1, read as the reverse complement.
ATGCCCTGCGCAATGCCGCCGTGCCGATCCTGACCGTGATCGGCCTCGGCATCGCTGGGCTGATCAGCGGCGCCGTGGTGACCGAAAGCGTCTTCGGTCTGCCAGGCCTCGGCCGTCTCACCGTCGAAGCCGTGCTCAGCCGCGACTTCCCGACCATCCAGACCGTCATCCTTCTGTTCTCCGTGGTTTACGTCCTGATCAACCTGCTGATCGACATCAGCTACACTTTATTCGACCCGAGGATCCGCTATTGAGCGCGATAATCGAAGAAGACGTCGTCGACTCCGCCTCCATCGCGGCGGCCTCGACCAAGCGCAAGAGCCTGTGGGCCCTGGCCATCCGCAACACCGCCGTCATTTTCGGCGGCACCATCCTGCTGGTCATGCTGGCCATTGCCATCCTGGCACCTTTCCTCGGCACGGTGGATCCCACGCGCATCGATCCGGCGGCACGCAACAAGAAACCGGGCACCGAGATCACCTTCCGGCTCGATGACGGCGAGACGGCCAAGCGCATGGCCATCATGGGCACCGACAGCCTGGGCCGCGACGTCTACAGCCGCGTGATGTACGGCACGCGCGTGTCGCTGGTGATCGGCGTGGCCGTCGCGATCGTCTCGATCGCCATCGGTCTCGTGATCGGTCTGGTATCGGGCTACATCAGGTGGCTCGACGGCATCATCATGCGCATCATGGATGGCCTGATGGCGATACCGGCTATATTGCTCGCCATTGCGCTGATCTCGATCTGGCGCGCCAGCCTGATTACCGTGATCTTCGCCATCGTCGTGCCCGACGTGCCGAGGGTCGTCCGCCTGGTGCGCTCGGTCGTGCTGACGGTGCGCGAGGAGCCCTATGTCGAGGGTGCCATCTCGGTCGGCACGCCGACCTGGACCCTGATGTTCCGCCACATCCTGCCCAACACCGTGGCGCCGTTGATCGTGCAGGGCACCTTCATCGCCGCGGCGGCGATTATCGTCGAGGCGATCCTGTCGTTCCTGGGCCTCGGCATCCCGCCGGAGATCCCGAGTTGGGGCAACATCATGGCCGAGGGCCGCACGCTGTTCCGTGTCTTCCCGCACAACATCCTCTATCCCGGCATCTTCCTGGCCCTCACGGTGCTGGCGATCAACATCATGGGCGACGGCTTCAGGGACACGCTCGATCCGAAGATGAGCAAGAAAGTGTGATGCGAAGCATCACACCCCGAGCGAAGCGAAGCGCAGCCGCGGGACCTTCTCCCGACTGCGAGATCGTCGCAGTCATGATCAGGTCCCTCCGCTGCGCGCTGTGCGCTCCGGTCGGGGCGACGGTGTAGTTGGTGTAGTCGATGAGCGAAGCAAAAAAACCTGTCCTCGAAGTCCGCGATCTCAGCGTTGCCCTGCCGCCCGGCGCCGACCGCGCCCACGCCGTCGAGAAGGTGAGCTTCACGGTCAACCCCGGCGAGATCGTCTGCCTGGTGGGCGAATCGGGCTCGGGCAAATCGGTCATCGCCTTCACCGTCATGGGGCTCCTGGCCAAGGCGTTGAAGCCGACCTCGGGCGAGATCCTGCTCGAGGGCGAGAACGTGCTCGCCGCCGACGAGGCGCGCCTGCGCGAACTGCGCTGCACGCGCATGTCGATGATCTTCCAGGAGCCGATGACCGCGCTCAACCCTGTCATGACCTGCGGCCTGCAGATCGACGAGGTGCTGGAGACCCACACCAGGCTCGACGCCGCCGAGCGCAAGGCCAAGATCATCGCCATCCTCGGCCGCGTGCAGCTGCCGGAGCCCGAGCGCATCTACGCCTCCTACCCACACCAGCTCTCGGGCGGCCAGCGCCAGCGCATCATGATCGCCATGGCGCTGGTCCTCGATCCCGTGCTGCTGATCGCCGACGAGCCAACCACGGCGCTCGACGTCACGACCCAGGCCGAGATCCTGAAGCTGATCGCCGAGCTGCAGGAAGGCCAGGGCACCGGAGTACTGTTCATCACCCACGACTTCGGCGTGGTCGCCGAGATCGCCCATCGCGTCGCCGTGTTGCGCTGGGGCGAGCTGGTCGAGATGGGGCCGACCGAGAAGATCCTGTCGCGGCCCGAGCACAGCTACACCAAGATGCTGATCTCCTCGGTGCCGTCGATCCATCCGCAGCATCGCGGCGTTCGCAAGGACGGCATCACCGTGCTGCGCACCGAAAAGCTCGGCAAGACCTACAGCGGCAATGCCTTCTTCCAGAAGGCGCGGGTGGTGAAGGCCGCGGTCGACGTCGACCTCGACATCCGGCGAGGTGAGACGCTCGGCATCGTGGGCGAATCGGGCTCCGGCAAGTCGACCGTGGCGCGCTGCATCGCCCGCCTGATCGATCCCAGCGAGGGCAGGGTCTTCCTCGGCGACACCGAGATCGCCACCATGACGGCCGGCAAGCTGCGTCCGCATCGTCGCAAGGTGCAGATCGTCTTCCAGGATCCCTACCGCTCGATGAACCCGCGCATCACCGTGGGCGAGTTCATCATCGAGGGACCGATGAACTTCGGTCTCAAGCGCGACGAGGCGATGGCGCGGGCGCGCAAGCTGATGGAAACCGTGCGCCTCGATCCCAACTCGCTCGACCGCTATCCGCACCAATTCTCGGGCGGCCAGCGCCAGCGCATCTGCATCGCCCGCGCGCTCGCCATGGAGCCCGAGCTGCTGATCGCCGACGAGGCGGTCTCCGCGCTCGACGTCTCGGTGCAGAAGCAGGTGCTGGAGCTCCTGGACGAGATTCGCCAGCGCTTGAACCTCGCCGTGCTGTTCATCACCCACGACCTTCGCGTCGCCGCCCAGATCTGCGACTACGTCGCGGTGATGAGCAAGGGCCGTGTCGTCGAGTACGGCTCGGCCGAGCAGGTGTTCGGCTCGCCGCGCGACGACTACACCAAGGCGCTGTTCGCCGCGGCTCCCGGCCGGCACTGGGAATTCGGCAAGTTCGCGACGGCGTAGCCGTCGTCTCGACCGAGGAGCGCAGCGACGAGCGGAGAGACCTTGCCTGACGCAGGCAAGGCCCCTCGGCACGCTCGGGGCGACGGCGCCGCCATGGCGTGCTAGCCTGGACGGCAAGGAAAGGCCTTCAGGCGACCGCTGCCGCGCCTCCCCCTGACCCGGCACCGGATGAGACGGTGAAACCGTGTCGAGGGAGGTACCCATGGCGGACAGCGTCTACAAGGTGATCGAGCTCGTAGGCACCAGCAGCGAATCCTGGGAAAAGGCGGCAAAGGTAGCGGTCGATCGGGCGGCCAAGTCGCTGCGCGACCTGCGCGTCGCCGAGATCATCGAGCAGGACCTGGTCATCGAAGAAGGCAAGGTCACGGCCTACCGCACCAAGCTGAAACTCTCCTTCAAGTACGAAGGCGGCGGCTGACCTCTTGCCGGAGCGCGGGCCTCCGGCCCGCTCATGCTCTTCTGGACCGCGAGCCTCCACGCTGAATCGACCGAAGGTCGATTCGGCTCCCTACGCTCATGATCATGAGCGCGCAGGATGCGCGCGGTCTGGAAGACGAAGACTATGAGCGGCCTGGAGGCCCGCGGTCCGGCGAGATAGACTCGCGCCATGTCCTCCGGCCTGCTCGAAGACGCCTCGTTCAACCAGTCGCCGGCGTTCGGCGATGTCGACCTGTTCAGCGCCGACCGGCCGCTGGCGGATGCCGCTCAGCGCGCCGGGCTCGACCTGGCGGGCCTCGCCGCCTGCGGCAAGGACTATGGTGCCGCGGCCACGCTCGATCTCGGCCGCGTCGCCAACGAGAACCCACCCAAGCTCCACATCATGGACGGCAAGGGCAACCGGCTGGACCTGGTCGAGTTCCATCCCGCCTATCACGCCATGATGGCCAAGAGCATCGGTCACGGCATCCATGCCTCGGCGCATGACGGCAGCGACAAGCCGGGCCCGGTCTCGACTCGCGCCGTGCGGCTCTATCTCGCCACCCAGGCCGAGAGCGGGCACATGTGCCCCGTCACCATGACCCACGCCTGCATCTGCGCGCTGCGCTCCGAGCCCGCGCTGCTGGCGAAGTGGTTGCCCAGGATCCAGACGCGCACCTACGATCCGCGGCCCTTGCCGTGGTGGGAGAAGAACGGCGTCACGCTCGGCATGGGCATGACCGAGCGCCAGGGCGGCACCGACGTGCGCGCCAACATCACCCGTGCCGAGGCGCACGGCGATCATGTCGAGATCACCGGCCACAAGTGGTTCATGTCGGCGCCGATGTGCGATGCCTTCCTGGTGCTGGCGCAGGCCGAAAATGGCGAAAAGGGTGGCGGTCTCACCTGCTATCTGATGCCGCGCTACCGGCCCGACGGATCGAAGAACCAGATCCGCTTCCAGCGCCTGAAGGACAAGCTCGGCAACAAGTCAAATGCCTCGTCCGAGGTCGAGTTCCACGGCGCCTATGCCGAGCGCGTCGGGCCTGAGGGCGCGGGCGTGCGCACCATCATCGAGATGGTGAACCTCACGCGCCTCGACTGCGCCATCGCCTCGGCCGGCCAGTCGCGCATTGCGCTCAGCCAGGCGCTGAACCACATCCGCAACCGCTCGGTGTTCCAGCGCAAGCTCGCCGACCAGCCATCGATGCGCGCCACCGTGGCCGACTTGGCGCTCGAGCTCGAGGCCCAGGTGGCACTGGTGTTCCGCCTGTGCCGCGCCTCCGACCGCGCCGCCAGCGATCCCGCCGAAGCCGCCTACGTGCGGCTTCTGACGCCGGCGGTGAAATTCCTGGTGTGCAAGAGCACGCCGCAGATCGTCTACGAATCCCTCGAGTGCCTGGGCGGCAACGGCTACACCGAGGACCTGCCCTTGGCGCGCTACTTCCGCGAATCGCCGCTCAACGCCATCTGGGAAGGCTCGGGCAACGTCATGGCGCTCGATGTCCTGCGCGCCGCCGGTCGCCATCCCGACCAGGCGATGGCCACGGTCGGCGCGCTGGCCAAGACAGCATCCGCCGCCTTCGACGTGCGACCGCTCGCCGAGACGATGGCTAACGTCCTCAAATCCGGCGATGCCGAGCGCCGCGCGCGCTTCCTGTGCGAGGGTCTGGCCAAGATCGCGGCCCTGGCGGCGTTGGCCGAGGTCAAGTCCGACTTCGCCACGCTCTACGGCGATACCCGATTCAAGGGCGCGAAGTTCGCGCAGTTCGGCACGGCCGACCTCGGCGACGCCGAGCAGGCCCTGATGGATCGCGCATTGGCGACCTAAAGCACAATCCGCCCAGCTGGAATCAGTTGGGCGGATTGTGCCCTGTGAAACAAGCATCCCCAGTGCGCGCGAATCCGATCAGATGGAACCGCGCGCGGTTCCTTCTGATCGGATTCCGCTCTAGGCCCGGGCTGTCAGTCGGACGCCACCCAGGCTGCCGCTGCGGTAGAGACGGTCGATCACGCTGTAGAACCTCTCCTGCGCCTCCCAAGCCTCTTCGCCATGCACGGCGGCATAGGAGACACGGTCGCGCCGCCAGTCGGCGAGGCGCTGAGCGGCAAAGAGCGCCCAGTCGTTCGTCGTGTCGGTGGCGACGACATCGACCAGACCGGCTTGCCGCAGATCGGCGGCGTAGTCCTCGATGCTGGTGAGCGCGACGCCCTGCACGACGGTGAGCAGATCCTCGCGGTCGTGCGGCGCAAAGGGCGCCCGCCGTGCGAGATCCTCGATGTAGCACTGGCCGCCCGGACGCAGGACCGTCTGGACACGTTTCATCAAAGCCGGCCGATCCGGAATGTGAAGGATTGCGAGAAAACTGATGACGGCATCGAACGCCGCCGTGGACAGCGACTGGCTGAGCGCGTTTCCGCACACATGGGTCACTCGGTCGGCCAGCCCGCTGCGGCGCGTGAGGTCGACGCCGACGCGGTGAAGCTCGGGTTGCAATTCCAGCGCCGTGACATGACATCCCGTCGCGTGGGCAAGGAATCGGGCGGGGCCGCCAATGCCCGCACCGATGTCGAGCACGCGGCTCCCCGAACCGAGGCCCAGGAAGCCGGCGGCGTCGCGAATGGCGTCGGTGCCGTGGTAGTGCCACTGGTCGAGGGCGAACAGTTCATCGGGCGGTATCGCATCGTTGGAGCCGATTCCACGCGCCGCCAGGCCGCGCGTGATGCGGTCGACATGGGTGTAGAGCGGCACGGCTCGCAGGCCGGACAGTTCGTTCATTTATCCTCCTGTAGGCCGACGAACATGCTCTAAGATCGTCGCATGAAAAAGATCTTCACCGCTTGCCTCGGCACCGAGACCAACACCTTCGCTTCCATCCCTACCGGCCACCAGCTTTTCGAGGAGACCTGCCTCTTCCGCAAGGGCAGCTACGGCCAGAACGTGCCGATGTTCGGCGCACCGCTCGCCGTATGGCGCGGCCGTGCCGAGGCCAAGGGCTGGCAGGTGGTCGAGAGCCTGTGCGCTTTCGCCCAGCCCGCCGGCAAGACCGTGAAGAAGGTCTACGAACGCTTCCGCGGCGAGATCATCGCCGACCTGAAGGCGGCCCTGCCGGTCGACGGCGTGTTCCTGTCCATGCACGGCGCCATGGTCGCCGAAGGCTACGACGACTGCGAAAGCGACATCCTGGCCCATGTCCGCAAGGTCGTCGGGCCCGACGTGCCGGTGGGCGTCGAGCTCGACCTCCATTGCAACATCGGCGACGGCACCCTGCGCGACGCCACCGCCCTGGTACTGTTCAAGGAATACCCGCATGTCGACGTGCCGGAGCGCGCCGACGACCTGTTCAATGTGATGGAAGGCGCCATCGAGGGCCGCACCAGGCCGGTGATGGCGGCGTGGAACTGCAAGATGATCGGCATCTTCCACACCACGCGCCAGCCGATGCGCGGCTTCGTCGACAAGCTTCAGGCGATGGAAGGCAAGGACAGCGTGCTGTCCTTGTCGATCGCCCACGGCTTCCCGTGGTCCGACATCAAGGAGATGGGCAGCAAGGTCATCGCCATCACCGACGGCGACAAAGCGCAGGCCGAGAAACTGGCGTGCGAGCTTGGCAAGGAGTTCTTCGCCATGCGCGAGGCCACCCAGCCGCCCTACGTCTCGCTCGACGCGGCGATGGCGCGCGTGAGCTCGCACAATCTGCCCAAGCCCATGGTGCTGGCCGACGTGTCGGACAATGCCGGCGGCGGGGCCGCCTCCGATTCGACCTTCATCCTCAAGGCCCTGCTCGACAAGAAGGTGAAGGACGCCGCCATCGCCATGATCTGGGATCCCGGCGCGGTGAAGCTCGCCTTCGAGGTCGGCGAAGGCGCCGAGCTCGACATTCGTCTCGGCGGCAAGCTCGGACCGCAATCCGGCCCGCCGATCGATGCCCGCGCCAAGGTGCTCAAGGTCGAGAAGGACGTCTCCATCGAGTTCGGCGGCCAGCGCAAGGGCGTGAATCCGATCGGCGATGTGGCCGCGCTGCAGATCGAGGGCGTGACGGTGATCGTCAACAGCAAGCGCAGCCAGTGCCACAGCCGCGACTGCTTCACCAAGCTGGGCGTCGATCCCTCGACCAAGAAGATCGTGGTCGTGAAGTCCATGCAGCATTTCCATGCCGCCTACGCCCCGATCGCCAGCGAAGTTGTCTACGTCGCGGCCCCTGGTGCTCTGGTGCCCGACTGGTCGCTGCTGCCCTACACCAAGGTCGACAAGGCGCAATGGCCGTTCGTCGCCAACCCGCACGCCGCGTGAGATCGCTCGTCCTCGCCGGCGCCTTGCTCGCCGCAGTGGCGGGCAGCGCCGTCGCGCAGTCGCCGAACGGCGTGCGCACGCTCAGTCCGCCCGGCGCCATCAAGGTCGAGGGCACCTGGAGCCTGGGCGCGCGCGCCGGCGACTTCGTCTTCGTCGCCGGCATGCAGGGCGTCGCCCCCGCGACCAACAAGCTGGTCGAAGGCGACGAGGCCCGCATCCGCCAGGCCTTCCTCGACATCAAGACGATTGCCCAATCCGAGGGCGCCACGCTGCAGGATTGCGTGAGACTCACCCTCTATGTCAGCGACCTCGCGCGGATCGCGCCCCTGGTCGACAAGGTGCAGGCCGAGCTGTGGGGCAAGCCGCCCTACCCGCCACGCACCATGTTCGAGGCCAAGCGGCTGTTCGACAACGACATCATCGAGATCGACAGCGTCTTCTACGCGCCGGCGAAGAAGTAAACGCTACCTCTTGGCGATGCAGTCGATCTCGATCAGCGCATCGCGCACCAGGTCGGTGACCCCGACGCAGGTCCGCGTCGGCCGCGCATTCTCGGCAAAGAACCCGGCATAGACCTCGTTCATGGCGTCGTAGTCGCGCTTGAAGTGGGTCAGGAACACCCGGACGCTCATCACCTGGCCCATGGAAAGGCCGAGCGATTCCAGCACACGCCGCATGTTGCCGAGCGTCCGCTCGGTCTGGGCGCGGATGCCCTCGGGCAGTGGCTTCGCCGGATCGTCGAGGTCGCGGCCGAACTGGCCGGTCAGGAACACGAGGCCGTCGGCTTCCGTGGCATGGCTGCTGGGCGAGACGGACTTTGGGAAGCCGTCGAGAATGTGGAATTTGGGGGCGGTCATGCTGCAAGCCTAGACCATTTTCCTGGAAAGATGTCGTGGCCAACCCTTATCGCCGACCGCCCCGCGCTGATATATGATCGGGCCCGGATCCGGGAACATCATCATGGCGTTACGCGACGATCTCCATAGCCGCCGTGAGCAGCTTATAGCCATCGCCGCGCGTCATGGCGCGACGAACCTGCGCCTGTTCGGCTCGGTGCTGCGCCATGAAGAGCGGCCGGACAGCGATGTCGATCTTCTGATCGACATGGCAGAAGATCGTGGCTTCGGTGACTATCTGGCTCTGGTCGAAGAATTAGAAGACGCGCTCTCCCGACGAGTAGACGTCGTCATCGAGCGAAGCCTCAGCCCTCATTTCCGTCCCTATATCGAGGCTGAGGCGCAGCCTTTGTGAAGAGCGACCTTCCCTATCTCGGTCACATCAACGATGCCATCGCCGCCATCGAGGCCTATGTCGCTGACGGACGCGAGACTTTCCTGCGGGAGCGAATGATCCAAGACGCAGTCATTCGCAATTTCGAAGTCATCGGCGAGGCTGCCAACCGCTTGTCTCCGGCGGCACGCGATCCCCGTCGGCGCTGTCTGGCAGCGGGTCATCGCTTTCCGAAATCGCCTCATCCACCGCTATTGGAGCGTAGATCTCCTACTTGTCTGGGACGTCATCCAGAATGACCTGCCTGACCTGAAACGCGAAGTCGCGCGTCTTCTCAAGGACCTTGGCGGGCATTGACACCGTGTTTCCATAAAGCGAAGTGGCCGTCGATCGATCCTCAGAAGGGCTGAAAACCGCGTAAAAGCGCGCCATTTCAGGCCGTTTACAGAACGAGGACTCATTGGTATGGTCCGCCGCGTCGCGGCCGGGGAAGGCCATTTTGTCGTTATAGTTCAACGACTTATGATGACCCCGCCCGGCTCAGGGGTCGCGATATGAAGATTCTCACCGGCAACAGCAATCGTCCGCTGGCTGAAGCCATTTCCGCCAAGCTGGCGTTGCCGCTGGTCAAGGCCAACGTCCGCCGCTTCTCCGACAACGAGATCTTCGTCGAGATCCTGGAGAACGTGCGCGGCGAGGACATGTTCGTCCTGCAATCGACGAGCTTCCCCGCCAACGACCATCTGATGGAGCTCCTGATCACCATCGATGCGCTGCGCCGCAGCTCGGCGCGCCGCATCACTGCGGTGATGCCCTACTACGGCTACGCCCGCCAGGATCGCCGCACCGGTCCGCGCACGCCGATCTCGGCCAAGCTGGTGGCCAATCTCTTGACCCATGCCGGCGCCAGCCGCGTGCTCACGCTCGACCTGCATGCCGCGCAGATCCAGGGCTTCTTCGACATCCCGGTCGACAACCTTTTTGCCGGGCCGTTGTTCGGCAAGGACATCAAGGAGACCCTGGCGAACCGCGAGCTCACCGTGGTGTCGCCCGACGTCGGCGGCGTGGTGCGCGCCCGGGCGGTCGCCAAGCGGATTGACGCCGATCTCGCCATCATCGATAAGCGCCGCGAACAGGCCGGCGTCAGCGAGGTTATGAACGTCATCGGCGACGTCAAGAACCGCGACTGCATCCTGATCGACGACATCGTCGACTCGGCTGGCACGCTCTGCAACGCCGCCGTCGCCCTGATGGACCAGGGTGCCAAGTCGGTGTCGGCCTATGTGACGCACGGCGTGCTGTCGGGCGGCGCGGTGGCCCGCGTCGCGGCCTCGCCGATGGAGAAGATGGTGATCACCGATTCGATCCAGCCGACCGAAGCGGTCCGCGTCTCGCCCAACGTGCGGCCGCTCAGCATCGCCACGCTGATGGCCGAGGCGATCAAGCGGATTTCGGAGGAGACCTCGGTTTCGAGCCTCTTCGATTAGAGCGGTTCCCGATGGGATGGAACCGCTCGCGGTTCCATCCCATCGGGAACGCGCGCGCGGGAGATGTTGGTTGCAAAAGGCACATTCCGTCCAGCTGATTGCAGCCGGACGGAATGTGCTCTAGGAGAAGTTTTTAGAGATCCGGCGATGGGCACCCCTGGAGGCCACGCCGTGAGTGAGAGAGAGAAACAGCAAACCCTAGGAGAAGTTGAAATGGCAGAGACGACAAAGGTCGTCGCGAAGAAGCGGGACCGGGCCGGCAAAGGGGGCGCCCGTTCCAGCCGTCGCGATGGACTGATTCCCGCCGTGATCTACGGCGACAAGCAGCCCCCCCTGATGATCGCGGTCGAGCCGAAATCGATCGCGCGCGAGCTGCACAAGGAGGGCTTCTTCAATCACCAGATCAAGATCGACGTCGAGGGCCAGGGCTATGATGTCCTGCCGCGCGACGTGCAGGTCGATCCGGTGACCGACAAGCCTCTGCATCTCGACTTTCTGCGCATCGGGCCCGACTCGATCATCAGCGTCCAGGTGCCGGTCCACTTCAGGAACGAAGCGGCGTCGCCCGGCATCAAGCGCGGCGGCGTGCTGAATGTCGTGCTCCACGAGATCACCGTGCGCACCAAGCCCGCCACCATCCCCGAGTACTTCGAGGTCGACCTGACCGGCCTCGAGATCGGCCACTCGATCCATCTGTCGGCGCTCGCGATCCCCGATGGCGTGCGCGTGGTGACACGCGACAAGAACGCCACCGTGGCCTCGATCGCGGCACCGACCGTGGTCCGTGAAGCGGCGGCCCAGGCGGCGGCCGATGCGGCGGCAGCGGCGGCGGCTCCGGCGGCAGCCGAGGGCGCGGCAGCGGCTCCAGGCGCGGCTCCGGCTCCGGCTCCGGGTGCTGCACCCGCGGCGGGTGCGGCTCCAGCGGCAGGCGCGGCGGCTCCGGCCAAGAAGTAAGAGGCGGGCATCTAGTCCGTACGTTCGATGCTTCTGCTGGTCGGGCTCGGCAATCCCGGGCCACGCTATGCGGGGCACCGGCACAATGTGGGATTCATGGCGGTGGACGAGATCGTCCGCCGCCGTGTCTTCTCGCCCTGGCGTGCGCGCTTCAACGGCGAGGTGGCGGAAGGCCATCTCGGCGGCGAGCGCACGCTGATCCTGAAGCCCATGACCTTCATGAACGAATCGAGCAAGGCCGTGGGTGAAGCCGTGCGCTTCCTGAAGATCCCGCTCGATCGCGTCGTGGTGTTCCACGACGAGCTCGATCTCGCGCCCGGCCGGGTGCGCGTGAAGAAGGGCGGCGGCGCCGGCGGCCATAATGGCTTGCGCGACCTCGACGCCCATGTCGGCAAGGACTATCGCCGCGTGCGCATCGGCATCGGCCATCCCGGCCACAAGGACCTGGTGCTGCACTGGGTGCTGCGCGACTTCGAGCCCGATGAGCGCGATCCCGGGGACGGCTGGCTGCCCAAGGTCTTGGGCGCGCTGGCCGAAGAAGCGGCATTGCTGGCCGAAGGCGGCGCCAAGGCCGACGAACGTTATATGAGCCGCGTGGCGCATCTCGCGCCGCCGCCAAAACCACCAGCCGAAGAGTCGAAAGCGTAAGAGATGGGTTTCAACTGTGGAATCGTCGGCCTGCCCAATGTCGGCAAGTCGACCCTGTTCAATGCGCTCACCGCCACCCAGGCGGCGCAGGCGGCCAACTATCCGTTCTGTACCATCGAGCCCAATGTCGGCCGCGTCGCCGTGCCCGACCCGCGGCTCGACAAGCTCGCAGGCATCGCGGGCTCGGCCAAGATCATCAACACCCAGCTCGAGTTCATCGACATCGCCGGCCTGGTGAAGGGCGCCTCCCAGGGCGAGGGCCTGGGCAACCAGTTCCTGGCCAACATCCGCGAGGTCGACGCCATCGCCCACGTGCTGCGCTGCTTCGGGGACAGCGACGTGACACATGTTTCGGGCAACGTCGACCCGGTGCGCGACGCCGAGATCGTCAAGACCGAATTGATGCTGGCCGACCTCGATTCGCTCGAGAAGCGCCTGCCCAACCTCGAGAAGCGGGCCAAGGGCGGCGACAAGGAAGCGGCGCTCGAGGCGCCTGTGGTGGCGAAGGCATTGGCGGCCCTACGCGACGGCAAGCCGGCGCGCGAGGCCGAGCTCACCAACGAGGAGCGGCCGGTCTTCCAGCGCCTGCAGCTCATCACCGCCAAGCCGATGATGTACGTGCTGAATGTCGACGAGGCCTCGGCGGCGACCGGCAACAAGTACAGCGAGGTGGCGGAGGAGTACGCCGAGAAGCGCGGCATGCCGTCGGTCGTGATCTCGGCCGCCATCGAGGCCGAGGTGGCGCAGCTCGCACCGGAGGACCAGGGTGACTACCTGGCGTCGCTCGGCTTGAAGGAGACCGGTCTCGCCCGCGTCGTCCACGCCGGCTACCAGCTCCTCGACCTGGTGACCTTCTTCACCGTCGGGCCGAAGGAGGCGCGCGCCTGGACGGTGCGCCGCGAGGCCAAGGCGCCGGAAGCCGCGGGCGTGATCCATACCGACTTCGAGAAAGGCTTCATCCGCGCGGAGACCATCGCCTACGACGACTACGTCTCCCTGAACGGCGAAGCCGGCGCCCGCGACGCCGGAAAGTTGCGACTGGAAGGAAAGGAATACGCCGTCAAGGACGGCGACGTCTTCCATTTCAGGTTCAACGTTTAACGGGAGCGCGGGCCTCCGGCCCGCTCATGCTCTTCCGGACCGCCGGCCTCCGGCCGGCTCATGATCATGATGCCGGCCGGAGGCCGGCGGTCCAGAAGATGCGGGCCAGAGGCCCGCGCTCCGAAGATCAGCGGAACTGCAGCGCTAGCAACACCAGCACCGCGCATCCCAGCACCAACGACAGCCCCTTCCAGAACAGCAGCGGGTTGCGCTCGATCAGGGGCACCGACGCCGAGCGCATAAAGCTTTCGTTGGGATGCCGCAGGTCGTAGATGAACTCGGATAGCTCGCCGTAGCGCTTGTTGGGATCGGGATGCACCGCCTTGCGCAGTGTGCCGTCGATCCAGGCGGGGATCTCGCGCTCGCTGTCCAGCGCCGAGGCGTAGGGCGCGCTGCGCTGCTGGGCGCGGGTGCGCGCCGTTGCCATGTGCGCGCCGTAGGGCAGCCGGCCCGTCAGCATCTCGTAGGCGATCACGCCCAGCGAGAACAGGTCGGACGACGGCGTGCCGCCTTCGCCCAAGAAATACTCCGGCGCGGTGTACTGGGCGGTGCCCTTGATGCGGTCGCGGTCGGCCGGCCGTTCGGTCTCGGCGACACCGGCGACCCGCACGGCGCCGAAATCGATGATCTTCACCGTCCCGGTTTTGTCGATCATGACGTTCTCGGGCCGCAGGTCCTGGTGCAGCATCTCCATGCGGTGGAAGGCCCGGAGCCCGCGCGCGATCTGCTCGACGATGCCCCGTACCGTCTCGAGGTCCGGTTTGGGATTGTCGATCATCCATTGGCGCAGCGTCTGGCCCTCGACGAACTCGGTGATGACATAGAGGAAGTTGCGCTTGCGCGTATGCTGCTGGGGCCGGAGCACATGGGCGCTGTTGAGGCGCCGCGCGATCCACTCCTCCATCATGAAGGGTTTCAGGTTGGCCGGATCGGCCCTGAGGTCGATCGACGGAATCTTCAGGACCACGGTCTCGTTGCTCTCGCCGTCGACCGCGAGATAGGCGTGGCTGCGGCTGCTGCCGTGGATCTTGCGGACGATCCGGTAGCCGTCGAATTCCTGGCGCGGCTCGAGCAGCGGCGGCAGCGGCAGGTCGGCCCCGATCCCCAGGCTTTCACCCGCATCGCCTTCCGGCAGGGTATCGATCCGCACCAGCTGGACGGTGAGGTTGTCCGGGCTGCCGCGCCGATAGGCTTCGGCGACGATGGCCTTGGCCGCGCCGTCGAGATCGTTCTCATTGGCCGCGATGGCGTCGGCCACCACGCCGGCGTCGAGATGCTCGCAGACCCCGTCCGTCGCCTGCAGGAAGACGTCGCCTTCCTCGAGCAGGATCGGCCGGTAGTCGATCTCGACCTGCGGGCTCATGCCGAGCGCCCGGCCGAGATAGATCTGCTGCGACGACAGCACCACGCGATGGTCATCGGTGAGCTGCTCCAGCGCAGTGCCGGCGACGCGATAGACGCGCGAATCGCCGATGTGGAAGATGTGCGCCGTCCGACCCTTCACCACCATGACGTTCAGCGTGCAGACATAGCCGCGGTCGGCGTCTTCAACGTGCGCCCGGCGCGTCTGCGAATGCAGCCACGAGTTCGTGGCGTCGATGACGCGCTGCGCCGCGGTTTTGACCGACCAGGCATCCGACGTGCAGTAGTAGTCCGTCAGGAAGCTTTTTACCGCCGATTCGCTCGCCATCCGGCTGACGCTGCTGCTGCTGATCCCGTCGGCCAGCGCCACCGCGATCCCCTTCGAGCCGAGCGTCGGCTGTGCGGGCATCATGGCGCCGTGGAAATCCTGGTTGGACTCCTTGCGGCCCTTGTCGGAGTGCTGGCCGATCGAGACCTTCAGCTCACGCGCCATCCTGCGTCAGTCGGCATCCGCCATCAGACGCTGGCGCTTGGGCGCCGTGCGGGCGTGCGTGGCGTAGAGGGTGAGGCCGGTGAAGGCGAGCCCACCCACCAGGTTGCCCAGCACGGTCGGGATCTCGTTCCAGATCAGGTAGTCCATGACCGAGAACTTGCCGCCGATCAGCAAGGCCGTCGGGAACAGGAACATGTTGACGATGGAATGCTCGAAGGTCATGCCGAAGAACAGCATGATCGGCATCCACATGGCGATCACCTTGCCGCTGACCGAGGTCGAGATCATGGCGCCGACCACGCCGGCCGAGACCATCCAGTTGCACAGCACGCCGCGGATGAACAGGGTGAGCATGCCGGCCGCGCCGTGCTCCTCATAGCCCAGCGTGCGGGCCACGCCGATATTGGCCAGCGTCACACCGACCTTGTCCGCCGGCGAGGAGAAGCCGAAGGTGACGACGATCGCCATCATCACGGCCACCGTGAAGGCGCCGAAGAAGTTGCCGATGAAGACCAGGCCCCAGTTGCGCAGCACGCCCTCGAGGGTGACGCCGGGGCGCCGGTCGATCAGGGCCAGCGGCGCCAGCACGAACACGCCGGTCAGCAGGTCGAAGCCGAACAGGTAGAGCATGCAGAAGCCGACCGGGAACAGGATGGCGCCGACGATCGGCACGCCGGTCTGCACCGTCACCGTGACGGCGAAGGCCGCCGCCAGCGCCAGGATGGCGCCCGCCATGTAGGCGCGGATCACCGTGTCGCGGGTCGACATGAAGATCTTGGACTCGCCCGCGTCCACCATCTTGGTGACGAACTCGGAAGGTACCAGATAGGCCATTACTCAATTCCCCTTGTTGGTGTTCGGCGTTGATCGGTGTTCATGGCGCCGTTGCCACGCTCGCTTCGAGATAGACCCGGCCCTTGTCGAGCCTGACCGGGAAGCTTCGGGTGCAACCCTTGTCCGCACCGGCCGCCTCGCCGCTCTCGAGACTGATGACCCAGTTGTGCAGCGGGCAGGTGACCTTGCGGTCGTGCACGATGCCTTCGCTCAAGGGGCCGTTCTTGTGCGGACAGCGGTTCTCGAGCGCGAACACCTCGTCACTCGCCGTCCGAAAGAGGGCGATCTGCATGTGCCGCGTGCGCACGACGCGGCAGCCGCGCAAGGGAATGCTGTCGATCGGGCAGACCTCGATCCAGGGGCTGTCGAGGGCGCTCATTCCGCGGCCTCGCGCAGGGTGAGGTCGGCGACCGGCGCGAACTCGTGCGCGTCCTTGCCCTGGGCGCGCTCGGCCCAGGGATCGATCTGGGCAAACTGCTGGGAGAAGACGAAGCGGTCGTAGAGAGTGCGGCGGCGCTCGCCGTCCTCCATGATCTGCTGGCGGATGGTTTCCAGGCCGACGCGCTTGGCCCACTTGTAGATACGCTCGAGATAGCGGCCCTGCTCGCGATAGAGCTGGGTCAGTGCGCCGATCGCCTCGATCGCCTCCTCCTCGGTGGCGACGTGGCCCAAAAGCTCGGTGCCCTTGATCTCGAGGCCCGCGGCGCCGGCGAAGTGGATGTCGTAGCCGGAGTCGATGCAGATGACGCCGATGTCCTTGCAGGTCGCCTCGGCGCAGTTGCGCGGGCAGCCCGAGACGGCGAGCTTGACCTTGGCCGGCGTCCACGAACCCCACATGAACTTCTCGAGCTTGACGCCCAGCCCCGTCGAATCCTGCGTGCCGAAGCGGCACCAGTCGGTGCCGACGCAGGTCTTCACCGTGCGCAACCCCTTGGCGTAGGCGTGGCCCGAGACCATGCCGGCAGCACTCAGGTCGGCCCACACGCCGGGCAGGTCCTCCTTGGCGACGCCCAGCATGTCGATGCGCTGGCCGCCGGTCACCTTGACTGTCGGGATCTTGTACTTGTCGACGATGTCGGCGATGGCGCGCAGTTCCTTGGCGCTGGTCTGGCCGCCCCACATGCGCGGCACGACCGAGTAGGTGCCGTCCTTCTGGATGTTGGCGTGGACCCGCTCGTTGATGAAGCGCGATTGGCTGTCGTCGACATATTCGCCGGGCCAGTTGCACAGCATGTAGTAGTTCAGCGCCGGCCGGCACTTGCCGCAGCCGCACGAGGTCTTCCACTCCAGCTCCTGCATGAGCTGCGGGATCGACTTCAGCTCCTTGGCGACGATCAGCCGGCGCACGTCGTCGTGGCCCAAGTCGGTGCAGCCGCACATCGGCTGCACGGCCGCCGGATTGTAGGCGTCGCCGAGCTGGGCCTTGAGGAGCTGCTCGACCAGCCCGGTGCAGGAGCCGCACGAGGCCGAGGCCTTGGTGTGCGCCCTTACCTCGTCCAGGCTTTTGAGCCCCAGGCCCGCGATCGCACCCGTGATCTTGCCCTTGCAGACACCATTGCAGCCGCAGATCTCGGCATCGTCGGGCAGCGCGGCGACGGCGGCCGCGGGATCGAGCGGAATGCCGCCGGCGTAGTTCTGGCCGAAGATCAGCGTCTCGCGCATGTCGGCGACGTCGGTCCCGCGCTTCAGGAGGTCGAAGAACCACGGCCCGTCCGACGTGTTGCCATACATCACCGCGCCGATGATGCGGTTGTCCTTCAGCACCAGCCGGCGATAGACACCGCGCGTGGCGTCGCGCAGGACGATCTCCTCGCGATCCTTGGCCTCGGCGAAGTCGCCGGCGGAGTAGAGGTTGATACCGGTGACCTTGAGCTTGGTCGCCGTGGCGCTCGACTTGAAGCTCGCCGAAGCATTGCCGACGAGCTGCCCGGCAACGATGTTCGCCATCTCGTAGAGCGGCGCCACCAGGCCGAACACCTGGCCGTCCGCTTCGGCGCACTCGCCGAGGGCAAAGATGTCGGGATCGCTGGTGTGCATCTTGGCGTCGACCACGATGCCGCGGTTGACGGTAATGCCCGCATCTTTGGCGAGCTGCATGTTGGGTCGGATGCCGACGGCCATCACGACCAGGTCGGCCGGCAGGCGCGTGCCGTTGTCGAGCTCGACGCCCTCGACGCGGCCGTTGCCGACGATCGCCTTGGTGTTGGCGCGCGTCAGCACCTTGATGCCGCGCGCCTCGATGGCCCGCTGCAGGAGATGGCCGGCGGCGGGATCGAGCTGGCGCTCCATCAGGGTCGGCATGAGGTGAACGACCGTGACGTCCATGCGCTGCGCCTGCAGGCCGGCGGCGGCCTCGAGGCCCAAAAGGCCGCCGCCGATGACGACCGCGCTGCCGCGCGACTTGGCGGCCAGCAGCATGGCCTCGACGTCGTCGAGATCGCGGTAGGTCAGCACGCCCGGCAGGTCATGGCCGGGCACCGGGATGATGATGGGATTGGAGCCGGTGGCGACGATCAGCTTGTCGTAGGCGACGGTGACCGGCGGCTGCAGCGAGGGCCGGCCGCTGCGCGAGGGCACGAACGCGGCGGTGACGGTGCGCGCCGCACGGTCGATGCGCGTAACCCTGGCGCCCTTGTACAGAGTGACGCCGTGTTTGACGTACCAGCCGTCGCCATGGATCACGATCTCTTCGAACGACCTGTCACCCGAGAGCACGGGCGACAGCATGATGCGGTCGTAGTTCACCCGCGGCTCGGCGTTGAAGATCGTCACCTCGTAAGCGTCGGGCGCGGTCTCGAACAGCCACTCCAGGGCGCGGCCGGGCGCCATGCCGTTGCCGACGACGACGAGTCTTTGCTTCGCGTGAGAGGCCATCGCGTACACCCAACAAACAAAAGAACGCGCAGGTCATTGCCTTCGATTCCGCGAGGAACCGAGAACACGTCGGCGGCACTGCCGAATACCCGTCGTTGGGTGAAGCGCTAGAAACAGGCCATCGTTGGCCCTGCGGGACAGGCAGCAAGAAGCGGGCCAATGTCAGATACATGGCCGCCAGGCCGTTAGGGCTGATGACCCGGCCCGTCCCTGCCTGAAAACACGGCAAAAAGATCAGAGTTTGAGCGTCTTGACTCTCCTGTAAGGGGAGGCGCTACGGTCCGGCCATGATGCTCAGGATCGGTGAATTCGCCCGCCGCGGCCGCGTCTCGGTCAAGGCGCTGCGCCACTACGAGGCGATCGGCGTCCTAAGGCCGGCCCATGTCGACGCCGCCACCGGCTATCGCTCCTACGCGACCGACCAGCTCGACGACCTGCACCGGCTGATGGTGCTGCGCGCGCTCGGCCTGTCATTGGAGCGCATCCGCCAGGTCCTGCAGGACGCCCCCTCGCCCGAGCGCATGCGCCGCCTGCTCGACGAGCGGCGGGCCGCCGTGGCCCGGCGCATCGACGCCGAGCAGGCGCAGCTGGCCGCCATCGAAGCGCGCATCCGCCATCTCGAAGGCGACCGCGACGCCGCACCCGGCGCCGTGGTGCGCGACGTGCCGGCGGCGTTCGTCGCCAGCCTGCGCCGGGTCGTGCCCGAGTACGGCGTCGTCGATTCGCTGTTCGACGAGATCGCGCGGGCCCTGCCCGACACCGCCCGCATCGCCGGGCACGGCGCGGTGTGGCATCACTGTGCGCCACACAAGCGGCAGATCGATTGCGGGGCGCTGGTGCTGCTGGAGCGGCCGGTGTCAGTGCGCAACGTGAAGCTCTACCAGCTCCCGGCCTGTCGCGCGGCCTGCGTCGTCCATCCCAGCGACGAGGAGGACTTCGCCTCGGCGCGCGCCGCGGCCAAGGCAGCGGTCGCCGACCAGCCGTTCGAGATCGAAGGGCCGATGCGCGAGCGCTATTTCTCGAGCGCCGGCGATCGCCGTTTCGATCTCACCGAGATCCAGTTCCCGCTGCGTCCCGCCACAGGAGTCTCGCCATGACCGTCACCCTCTCCAGCCCAAAGACCATGCCGCCGCCGACCGGCTATTCGCAGATCGCCGAGGTGACCAAGGGCAAGCTGGTGCTGATCGCGGGCCAGGTCGCCCACGACGCTGCCGGCAACCTCGTCGGCGAGAACGACTTTGGCGCCCAGGTCGAGCAGGTGTTCAAGAACCTCGACGCCGCCGTGCGCGCTGCCGGCGGCACCTTCAAGGACATCGTGAAGATCAACAACTACTGCGTGGCCTCGGTCGATCCGGCACAGCTCGCCACCTTCCGCGAGGTGCGCGACCGTTACGTCGACACCAAGGCACCGCCCGTCAGCACCTTCGTCTTCGTCAGCCGCCTGGTGCGCCCCGGCTGGCTGTTCGAGATCGACGCGACAGCGGTCATCGATTCTTGAAGGGAGCGCGGGCCTCCGGCCCGCGCTCCCATCATGACCCGATCGCGCCGCCGCCTTTCTTCGTGATGGCGATCACCGAGGGCCGCGGCGGCATGCCGTCCTTGAAGTCCGGCCAGCGCGTCGACGGCTTCTCGAAGGTCGAGCCGGCATCCTCTCCCGGATGCTGGATGGCCAGAAACACCGTGCTGTCGTCGGGCGAGATGATGGGCCCGCAGACCTCGGCGCCCCTCGGGGCCTGGAAGAAGCAGCGGGTCAGCCCACGGCCATAGCCCGCGGTGTCGGCGCCATAGAGGCCGTCGGCGATGCCGGCCGCCGTCGGCGCACCGTCGGTGGCGATCCAGATGCGGCCCTTGCTGTCGAAGGTGCAGTTGTCGACGCAAGACAGCCAGCCATTCTCCGTCACCGCGCGATGATAGCGCGCGCCCGGGTCGATGCCGGGCCGGCCGCCGACCAGGAAGATCGACCAGGTGCCTTCGGTCGAGGCGTGGTCGCCGTCCTTGGGCGTGATCTCGATGACATGGCCATGGGCGTTGCGCGCGAGCGGGTTGGGCTTGTTGACCTGCTGCTCGGTTCGTCGGGTGTTGTTGGTCAGCATGACGTAGACGCGCCCGTTCACCGGGTTGGCCTCGACGTCCTCCGGCCGGTCCATCGGCGTAGCCTTCACGAGGTCGGCCGCCATGCGCGCGTAGATCACCACGTCGGCTTGGCTGATGAAGCCATTCTCGGCGGTCAGCGGTCCCTGGCCGTGGACCAGCGGCAGCCACTCGATCTTGCCATCGTCCGCGAAGCGGGCAACGTAGAGCGTTCCCTCGTCGAGCAGGTCCTTGTTGGCGGCGCGGTCGTTGCGGTTCCACGGCTTGGCAGTGATGAACTTGTAGACGTAGTCGAAGCGCTCATCGTCACCCATGTAGATGACGACCCGGCCGTCCTTGGCCAGGGAGTGATGGCAACCCTCATGCTTGAAGCGTCCCAGCGCGGTGCGCTTGATGGGCGTCGAGCCCGGATCGTAGGGATCGACCTCGACGATCCAACCGAAGCGATTGGGCTCGTTCGGCTCCTTCTCGACGTTGAAGCGATCGATATGCTGTGCCCAGGCGTACCATGTCGCCTTCGAGATGCCGTAGCGCTTGTAGGCCTTGGCGTCCGGCAACTTCTCCGCATCGCCGCCGAAATAGCCGTTGAAGTTCTCCTCGGCCGTCAGCCAAGTGCCCCAGGGCGTCTCGCCACCGGCGCAGTTGTTCAGCATGCCGAGCACCTTGCGGCCCGTCGGATCCGCCGAGGTCTTCATCTTTTCGTGTCCGGCAGCCGGCCCGGATACCTCGAAGGACGTGTTGGCTGTGATGCGCCTAGCATACTTGCTGTTCGGTACGACCTTCCAGGTGCCGCCTTCGCGGACGACCTCGATGACCGAGCCGCCATGCGCCGCCAATTCGACCTCGACCTGCGGTTTGGAGGCCTTGAGGTTGACGCTGCGGCCCGCGCCCAGGCCCGCGAACATCAGGCCGGGATCGGTGTATTCGTGGTTGACGACCATGAGGAAGCGATCGCCCGTCGTGCTGCCGGCCGGCAGCGGATGCAGGCCGATGAAGTCGCAGTTGTAACCGAACTGCTTTTCCTGCGCGGCCGGCGTCAGGTTGTTGGGATCGAAGGCCGCCGCACCAGCGACGACGGGATCGCCCCAGCGGATCAGGACCTGCGCCTCGTAGCCCTCGGGCACATGCTGGGTCTTGTCCAGGCCGTGCGCTACCTCCTTGAAGGTGAGCGTCGAGGGGCCGGTCGGCTGGGCGAGCGCGGTGCTGTCCAACAGCTCATGCGCGAGCGTGGCGACAGCACCGGCCCCCACGAGCCCACGCAGGGCCGCCCGACGCCCCAGGCGGCGCTCGATCAGTTCGCCCATCGAGGCCTCTGTGCTGGGGTTCGACCCGGTATCCTCGGGGTCGACGTTTCCGGTGCTGCGCAGGTCCATCCCAATCTCCTTTTGGCGACTTTGTGGCGGAGGTAGACCTCACCGGCGATAGCCCCGTGACGATAGGATTTCATTTTCGTTACGATCGACTGTCGCTCCGTCGACCATCCACAGGGCCGTCGCCAAACCGTAGCGGCGCGGGACTAGCACGCCTTCTCGGACTCTTTTCGGGGAGACAAAGCTTGCGCAAATCATTCCTGCTCGCCACAACTGCGATCCTTCTGGCGACCAGCGCCATGGCCCAGGCCAAGTATCCGGCCGCCCTCGAAGGCCAGGCAGTCCTGCCGGCGATGACGCTCGTGCCGCCGCCGGCCGATGCGCCCGAGCAGTTGCGGATCTCTGGCCGCTATGCCGGCCCGCCCGGCCAAGCGGGTCGACACGCCGGAGAGCATGCCCGGCATCTCCGCCCTGTCCGACAAGGCGGCGCCGCGACCCACCGGCATCAGCCTGCCGCTCAAGGGCCAGCCGGTGCAGGGCCTGTCAGGCATCAAGACCCAGAAGGACGGCACGTTCCTGACGCTGACCGACAACGGCTTCGGCTCGAAGGCCAACTCGCCCGACGCGATGCTGATGTTCCATGTGGTGAAGCCCGACTGGAAGACGGGCGCGGTCGAGCGCGCGTCGACGACCTTCCTGCACGATCCCGACCGCAAGGTGCCGTTCCGCATCGTCAACGAGAACACGGCCAAGCGCTATCTCACAGGCGGAGACTTCGACATCGAATCGATCCAGCCGATCGGCGACACGCTGTGGCTCGGCGACGAGTTCGGGCCGTTCCTGATCAAGACCGACAAGAACGGCAAGGTGCTGCAGGTGTTCGAGACCATGGTCGACGGCAAGCCCGTGCGCTCGCCCGACCATCCGGCGACACTGATGCCGGCCGTCCCCGGCCCGGTAAAGTTCGACGTCCGTCGCAGCAAGGGCTTCGAGGGCATGGCGGCCTCGCCCGACGGCAAGTTCCTCTATCCTCTGCTCGAGGGGCCGCTGCTGACGGCGGCCGACGGCCAGCCCGAGTCGAAGGAAGGCACGACTTACCTTCGCATCCTCGAGTTCGATGTCGACAAGGGCGCCTACACCGGCAAGAGCTGGAAGTATGCGCTCGAAGCGCCGACCAACTCGATCGGCGACTTCAACCTGATCGACGCTCAGAGCGGTCTGATCATCGAGCGCGACGACAGCGAAGGCGATCCCGCGCTCGCCTGCGCCGCCGGCGCGCCCAAGCCCGACTGTTTCAACGTGCCTGCCAGGTTCAAGCGCATCTACAAGGTCGACTTCGGCCAGGCCGACGGCGACGGGTTCGTGAAGAAGGTGGGCTACATCGACTTGATGGACATCGACAATCCCAACAAGGTCGCCCGCCAGGGCGGCAAGGACGGCAAGTTCACCTTCCCGTTCTTCACCATCGAGAATGTCGACGTCTTGGACGGCGATCGCATCATCGTCGGCAACGACAACAACCTGCCTTTCTCGTCGGGCCGCGCGCTCGGCAAATCGGACGACAACGAGCTGGTCATCCTGAAGGTGACCGACCTCTTGAAGGCGAAGTGACGCCCTTCTGCGGGTAGATCGTCTCGCCGCGCTTCAGCATGTCGACGAAGGTCTCGATCTTCCTTCGTCGCCCGCTCTCGGTCTTCATGTTCTGGGTGCGGAAGGCCAGCGCAAAGCGGTTCTGGGCGCTGAGCTTCTCGAACATGCGCCGGGCCTTCGGCTCGGCGTCGATGGCGGCCTGCAGATCGACCGGCATCGTCGTGCCCTTGATCCTGTAGGCGCGATCCCAGCGCCCGTCGGCCTTGGCGGCCTCGACCTCGCGCAGGCCGTGCTCGGTCATCCGGCCCTCCTTGATCAGCCGGTCGACGTTGTCGACGTTGATCTGGCTCCAGGTGCTCTTGCGGCCGCGCGGCGTGTAGCGCTGCAGGAAGCTTTTATCGTCAAATCCCTTGCGGATGCCGTCGATCCAGCCCCAGCACAGCACGACGTCGATCGCTTCCTTGGGCGTGATCGATCGCAGGCCCGAGCCGACCTTGTGGATCTTGATCCAGACCTCGTCCGCCTTGTCGTGCTGCCTGCCGAGCCACTTATAGAAACTCTCGGCCGTCTTGAACTCGCGCACCGCCATCAGGACAGCACGCGCTTCATCCACTTGGCCGTGGCCTGCGCATCCTGGCTGTCGCTCGCCTCGAGCCTGGCGATGACGCGCGTGCGATCTTCCAGGTTGCGATTTTGGCTGAGCTTGATCTTGGTCTCGACGCGTTTGAGCGGCATGCGGAAGGCGACGATGCCCTTGGTCTGCATCTCGGCATTGCCGGGCGGCAGGCGGCCGAGGCCCCAGGCGTCCGGCCCCGTTCCTTCGTAGGCCGCCGCGAGCTTGGCCAACACGACCAGCGCGCCTTTGGTGTCGTCGATGATCTGCGGCCGGCCATAGGCATGCACGGTGACGTAGTTCCAGGTCGGCACCTTGGGGCCCGGCGTGTACCAAGTCGGCGAGACATAGGCGTGCGGGCCCCAGAACAGCGCCAGCGAATCGGCCGGACGCTCGAACAGCTCCCAATGGCCGTTGGCGCGCGCCATGTGACCGATCAGCGAGCCGTGCTCGCTGCCGTCTTCCTGCCAGAGCAGCGACAGATGGGTGGCCATTGGCGCGCCCTCGGCGTCGGCGGTCATCAGCAGAGCCCAGCTGTGGGCCTGCATGATCTCGCGACCTGTGGGCTCGCTGCCCTCGAAGTGTTTGGGAATGTACATGGATCTCTCTTGGGCTGGCTTCTTGGCGCGCTTCCGCTCCCCGATGGGGAACCGGTTGAATGGCGCGCCAATACCATGTCCAATGCCGCCGCAATCGGGAGGATTTCTCATGGGCGAGGATATTCGTCTTAAGTCAAAGGCCGGCGAGATCGGCGCCTATCTCGCCACGCCCAAGGGCACGCCCAAGGGCGGCGTGGTCGTCATCCAGGAGATCTTTGGCGTCAACCACCACGTCCGGGCGGTGACCGACAAGTTCGCGGCCGACGGCTATCTCGCGCTGGCGCCGCAGTTCTTCGACCACATCAAGACCGGCATCGAGCTCGGCTACACGCCCGACACCATCGCCGAGGGCCGCAAGTACGTGACCGAGCTCGGGCTCGACAAGCCGGTGCAGGACGTCGAGGCCGCGATCGAGGAGCTGAAGAAGCGCGGCGCCAAGAAGGTCGCGGTCACCGGCTACTGCTGGGGCGGCACCATCGCCTGGCTGTCGGCGACCCGGCTCAGGCCTGATGCGGTGTCGGCCTATTACGGCGGTGGCATCTACGGCACCAAGAACGAGAAGCCGCAGGTGCCGATCCAGATGCATTTCGGCGACAAGGACATGCACATCCCGATGACGCACGTGAACGAGCTCAGGAAGCTCCATCCCGACGTGCAGATCTTCGACTACCCGGCCGATCACGGCTTCCATTGCGACGAGCGCGGCAGCTACGACGCCGCGGCCTCCAAGCAGGCCATGGCGCGCACGCTGGAGTTCTTCGGCAAGCACGTTGGCTAGACGACCTTCAAAGAAATCCTTCACGCCGTCGGCGCGCGGACCCTTGAACGGGGTCCGCGTCGCCGACCTGTCGCGCCTGGTCGCAGGCAACATTCTGACCCTGCAGCTCGCCGACTTCGGCGCCGAGGTGATCAAGATCGAGCCGCCCGAGGGCGACACGCTGCGCTCGTGGCGCGTCAAGGGCATCGAGACGGCGTGGAAGGTCTATAGCCGCAACAAGAAGAGCGTGGCGCTCGACCTGCGCTCGGACGCCGGCCGCGCGATCGTGCGCGAGCTGGCCAGGAGCGCACAGATCCTGGTCGAGAGTTTCAGGCCCGGCGTGCTCGAGGACATGCAGCTGGCGCCAGATGACCTGCACAAGATCAATCCCAAACTCGTCATTGTGCGCATCTCCGGCTGGGGCCAGGACGGGCGCTACCGGCACAAGCCGGGCTTCGGCACCCTGATCGAAGGCTATAGCGGCTTCGCTTCGATGAACGGCTTCGCCGACCGCGAGCCGGTGCTGCCGCCGATGTATCTCGCCGACGCGATGGCTGCCCTCTACGGCTACGGCGCGGTCATGGTGGCGCTGCGCGAGGTCGAAATGAACGGCGGCACGGGTCAGGTGATGGACCTGCCGCTGTTCGATCCCTTGTTCTCGGTGCTGGGCCCGCAGGCAGCCAACCACAAGCTCACCGGCGAGATGAAGGTGCGCACCGGCAGCCGCTCGACCAATGCGGCGCCGCGCAACGTCTACCAGACCAAGGACGGGCATTGGGTCTGCTTGTCGGCCTCGACCCAGGGCATGGCCGAGCGCGTGCTGGTCAAGATCGGCCGGCCCGAGCTGGTCAAGGACCCGCGCTTCGCCACCAACATCGAGCGCGTGAAGAACGGCGAGGAGCTCGACCGCATTATCGGCGGTTTCATTGCCGAGCGCGACCTGGTGACGAACCTGAAATTCTTCGACGACGCCGGCGTCACCATCGGGCCGGTCTACGACATCGGCCAGATCGTGGCCGACGCCTACGTGCTGGAGCGCGAGGCGCTGATCGAGATTCCCGACGAGGAGATGGGCGAGTTGCCCACGCATCCCGTCGTGCCGCGCTTCTCCGGCACGCCCGGCGCGCTGCGCACGCCCGCCCCCAAGATCGGCGAGCACAACGAGGTCTTGCTGAAGCCGCTCTTGGGCGCGGCCGAGTACGACAAGCTTTGCCAGTCCGGCGCCATCTCCAAGGGGAAGAAGAAGTGAGCCGCCCTCCTCCGCCCGTCTGGCGCTCGATCCTCTACGTGCCGGGCAATGTGCCCAAGTTCATCGACAAGGCGCACGAGCGCGGCGCGGACTGCATCCTGGTCGATCTCGAGGACAGCGTGACCGCGGCCGAGAAGCCCACCGCCCGCGCCATGCTGCCCGAGACGATGAAGAAGGTGGTGCGCGGCGGCGCCGACGTCGCGGTGCGCATCAATCGCCCGATGCGGCTCGCCATCCTCGACATCGAGGCCGCCGTGCGGCCGGGCCTGTCGGCGCTGTTCATCACCAAGACCGAGGGCGTGCAGCATCTGCGGCTGCTCGACGAGGCGGTAAGCGAACTCGAGCGCGAACGCGGCATGCCGGTGGGCAGCGTCGGCTTCGGCGTCATGATCGAGCATCCGCGCGCGCTCGCCGGGCTCGACGACATCGCCGAGAGGGCCCCGCGCGTCATCGCCATGATGCTGGGCGGCGAGGACTTCGCACTGGAGACCGGCTCGATCCCGAGCGACGAATCGCTCGAGCTGCCCAAGCGGCTGGTCGCCTTCGCCGCGCAGGCGCACGGCGTGGCGATGATCGGCATTCTGGGCACCGTGGCCGACTACTCCGATCCAGCGGCCTACAAGAGGAGCGCCGAGCGGGCGCGGCGCTTCGGCTTCTCGGGCGGCACCTGCGTGCATCCCGGCCTGGTGCAGGCATTGAACGAGGCCTTCACGCCGTCGGCCGAGGACGTGGCCTACGCCAGGAAGCTGATCGCGGCCGATGAAAAAGCCGCGGCCGAGGGCCGCGGCTCCTTCACCGTTGATGGCAAGATGATCGACATCCCGGCGATCGACCGCGCCCGCCGCCTGCTGGCGCGCCACGACGCGATCGAATGCCGGCTTAGGCGATCCTAGGCGTCGACGAGCTCCGTCGTCGGCGTCTTGAGGCCCAGGACCTCCGTCAGGTCGCGCGGCGCGAGCCGGCAGGTCACCCCGGCATTGAGGCTCTGCAGCAGCACCTCGCGGCCGTTGGCGAAGCGGACGGCGTCGCGATGGGCATGCCCGGTGACCTCGAGGCGGGTCATCGTCACTTCCTCGGCAGGCCCGATCGAGAAGGCGCGCTGCACCGTCTCGTTGATGCCTTCGAGGCTGAGGCGGGCCCCGGCCGGCATGCAGACCGCGGTCTCGCAGTCAGTGCCGGCGACGAAGCCCATGGTTCCGCTGGGGAAGCGGTGGAGCGTGTACTGCTCTTCTTGGGCGGCAGGCCGTGAACGATAGAGTTCGAGTGAGTAGTCACACATAGACGTCCTCCAGTTAGGGAACGTCTATTTCAACTGGGATGACCCCCAATTGGTTCAAGCGCCGAGGCGAAATTTAGGGTTCGCACTGTTGACTAGGTCAGTGACCTTTCAGTGTTTGTCCGACCACACCGACCGTTTGACAGCGTACATAAGGCCAGCCATGGCGAGCAGGAACAGGACGACGCGAACGCCGGTGCGCTTGCGGTCCTCCATGTGCGGCTCGGACGCCCAGGCCAGGAACTCGACGACGTCGGAGGCCTCCTGGTCGGTCGTGGCCTTGGTGCCGTCCGCATAGGTCACCTTGTCGTCGCTGAGCGGCGGCGCCATGGCGATCTTGTGACCCGGGAAGTAGGTGTTGAAGTTGTCGTCCTTGGTGACGGCGAACTCCTTGATCTGCTCGGGCGTCAGCTTGTCGAACGGCACGTAGCCGGTCAGCAGGGCATGGATGTAGTCCGGCCCGTTCTCGCGCGCCTTGACGATGACGCTGAGGTCGGGCGGCGCCTTGCCGTTGTTGGCTGCGGCCGCGGCGGCCTCGTTGGGGAACGGCTTCTTGAAGCGATCGGATGGACGCGCCGGCCGCTCGATCGGCTGGCCGTCGTCGTTGAGGTCGGGAACCTGGATATCCTTGATCAGGTCCTTGACCTGGTTCTCGGTGAGCCCGAGCTCCATCAGGTTGCGATAGGCCAGGAGTGACAGCGAATGACAGGCCGCGCAGACCTCTTGATAGACCTGATAGCCGCGCTGGGCGGCGGCACGGTCGTAGGTGCCGAACGGGCCCTGGAAGTGCCAGTGCTTGTGCGGTGGATGCGGCGTGGTGCCGGCGGCGATAGCGACGGCAGCCGTAGCCAGAGACGCGGCAGCGATCGCGCCGGTGACGAGAAGCTTGCGCATGATCAGGCCGCCTTCTTCTTGAGCACGGCGTCGGCAATGCTGGGCGGCAATGGCAACGGTCGTTCGATCTTGCCCAGGATCGGCAGCAGGATCAGGAAGTGGAAGAAATAGTAGACGGTGGCGACCTGGGCCAACGGGATCCAGAAGCCGGCCGGCGGGTTGGCGCCGCAGAAGCCCAGAACGACGACGTCGATCACCAGCACGAACATGAACCACTTGTAGATCGGCCGGAACGTCGCCGAACGCACGCGCGAGGTGTCGAGCCAGGGCAGCACGAACAGCACGGCGATGGCGCCGAACATGGCGATGACGCCGCCCAGCTTGTCGGGAATCGCGCGCAGGATCGCGTAGAACGGCAGGAAGTACCATTCCGGCACGATGTGCTCGGGCGTCACCAGCGGGTTGGCCGGGATGTAGTTGTCGGGATGGCCCATGTAGTCGGGCGCGAAGAAGGCGAAGCCGGCATAGACGATCAGGAAGACCACGACGCCGAAGCCGTCCTTCATCGTGTAGTACGGGTGGAACGGCACGGTGTCCTGCGGCCCACGCGGATCGATGCCGAGCGGATTGTTCGAGCCATGCACGTGCAGCGCGATCACGTGCAATGCCACCACCGCCACGATGATGAAGGGCAGCAGGTAGTGCAGCGCGTAGAAGCGGTTGAGCGTCGGATTGTCGATGGCGAAGCCGCCCCACAGCCAGGTGACGATGGCGTCGCCGACCACCGGGATGGCCGAGAACAGGTTGGTGATGACGGTGGCGCCCCAGAAGCTCATCTGGCCCCACGGCAGCACGTAGCCCATGAACGCGGTCGCCATCATCAAGAGGAAGATGATGACGCCCAGGATCCACAGCAGTTCGCGCGGCGCCTTGTAGGAGCCGTAGTACATGCCGCGGAAGATGTGGATGTAGACGGCGATGAAGAAGAACGAGGCGCCGTTCATGTGCAGGTCGCGGATCAGCCAGCCCTGCGGCACGTCGCGGTCGATGCGCTCGACCGAGTCGAAGGCCATCAACACGTGCGGGGTGTAGTTGGTCGCGAGCACAATGCCCGTGGCGATCATCAGCACCAGCATCACCGTCGCGATCGCGCCGAAATTCCAGAAATAGTTGAAATTCCGGGGCGTCGGGAAGGTGTTATACTCCTTCTCGAGATACGAGAAGACCGGCAGTCGGTGATCGATCCAGGCGATCACCTTGTTGTTGAAGACCGGCGGCGTGCCGTGGGACGAGGCCATTCTGCTAGCTCCTGGGCGGGCGACCGCTGACGATCAGCCGATGCGGACGAGAGTGTCGGACGTGAACAGGTAGTCCGGAATTTCGAGGTTCTTCGGCGCCGGCCCTTTGCGGATGCGGCCCGCCGTGTCGTAGGCCGAGCCGTGGCACGGACAGTACCAGCCGTCGTAGGGGCCCTTGTCCTGGCCGGGCTTGTTGCCGAGCGGCACGCAGCCGAGATGGGTGCAGATGCCGATCATGATCAGCCACTCGGGCCGCACCTTCTTGGCGCTGTCGGTGACGCGCGCATTGTCGGTCTGCGGATCGGGCAGCTCCGACATCGGCACGGCCTCGGCCACCTTGATGTCCTCCGGCGTGCGATGCCGGATGAACACCGGCTTGCCGCGCCATTTCACGGTGATGGCCTGGCCGACCTGGATCGGCTGGATGTTCACCTCGATCGACGACAACGCCAGCGTATCGGCGGCCGGGTTGAGATTGTTGATGAAGGGCCAGGCGGTCGCGGCGACACCGACAGCGCCCAAGGCACCGGTTGCGACCATGAGGAAGTCGCGCCGGGTGGGATCGCCGTGCCCACCGGTCGGAATAGTTGATGCAGCCATTTGCTTTCTCTTTCCGCCCCCCGAGGAGATGGGGTCTTTAGACCGCAAAAGGGCCTTATGTTTCAAGGCTCTGTTGGTCGCAGGCCCAAAGCGCAGGTGAACCGCGGGCGTTCTGCGACAGCGCGCCGCACGGCCTGTGGCAGGCGCTTTCGCGACGCGGACGCGGCCAGAACAACGGGTAGAACGGAGGCCATGCGACTGGCCCTGTTCGAACCCGACATTCCCCAGAATCTCGGGGCCTTCATCCGGCTTTCGGCCTGTCTGAAAGTGCCTCTCGACGTGATCGAACCCTGCGGCTTCCCGGTCGACGACAAGCGCATTCGCCGCGCCGCCATGGACTACTACGACCTGGCAAGCATCGCCCGTCATGCATCCTGGGCCGCCTTCAAGCGCGATCGGCCGGCGGGTCGGCTGGTCCTGCTGACGACCAAGGGGGCGACGGACTTCCCGGGCGTCGCCTTCGCGAAGGACGACATCCTGCTGTTCGGGCGTGAAAGCGCGGGCGTGCCCGACGACGTGCACCGGACCGCTGACCTCAGGCTGCGCATCCCGCTGCAGAAGGGCGCACGCTCGCTCAATGTCGCGCTGGCGGCCGCCATGGTAGTGAGCGAGGCCCTGCGCCAGACCTCGGGATTCGATGCGCTCTCCGACTAGCACTCCGACACCGCTCCCCGACGATGCCACCGTGCAGCGCCGCAAGGACGAGGCGCGCACCTGGTTCGAGAGCCTGCGCGATCGCATCTGCGCGGCCTTCGAGAAGCTCGAGGACGACCTCACCGGCACGCACAGCGAGCTCGCGCCCGGCCGCTTCGAGCGCAAGCAGTGGCGGCGCGAGGCCGGGCCCAACGAGGACCGCGGCGGCGGCACCATGTCGCTCATGCGCGGCCGCGTGTTCGAGAAGGTGGGCGTGAACGTCTCGACGGTATTCGGCGAGTTCAACCCGGAGTTCCGCAAGCAGATCCCGGGGGCGGCCGAGGATCCGCGCTTCTACGCCACGGGCATCTCGCTGGTGGCGCACATCCGCTCGCCCCGGGTGCCGGCGGTGCACATGAACACGCGTCATATCGTGACCACGCGCGCCTGGTTCGGTGGTGGCGCCGATCTCACGCCGATGACGCCGCACCAGCCCGACACCGACGCCTTCCACGGCGCGCTCAAGGCCGCCTGCGACGCGCACGACGCGACGTACTACCCGCGCTTCAAGAAGTGGTGCGACGAGTACTTCTATCTGTCGCATCGCGGCGAGCCGCGCGGCGTCGGCGGCATCTTCTATGACGACCTCGACAGCGGCGACTTCGCGCGCGACTTCGGCTTCACCCGCGCCGTCGGCGAGGCCTTCCTCGACGTCTATCCGCGGCTGGTGCGCCAGCACATGAACGAGCCGTGGACCGCGGCCGAGCGCGAGCACCAGCTCGTGCGCCGCGGCCGCTACGTCGAGTTCAACCTGCTGCACGACCGCGGCACCAAGTTCGGCCTGATGACCGGCGGCAATGTCGAGGCGATCCTGATGTCGCTGCCGCCGGAGGTGCGGTGGCCTTGATTCTTCCAGACCGCGCGCCGGGTCGCGTTTGACGCGACCTACCCGCGCGCTCATGACGATGAGCGAGCCGGAGGCGCGCGGTCCGGAAGACCATGACGCCTCAACAGCAATCCCGTCAGTAAAGGCAGCACGAACAGGGCCGCGATCAGCAGCGGATAGGGTCCACCGAAGCGATCGAAGAACGCGGCGGGCTCGGCGTCGTAGGTCAATCGCACGTAGGCGAGATCGACCAGCACCGTCGACACCGGCCACAGCAGCGCGGCGAGCAGCGCCGCTTCGAACCAGCGCGGGCCCGCGGTGCGGCGGGCGTGGATGATGGCCAGCATCGCCACGTAGGGCAGCGGCACCAGCACCTTGTACCATTCGACGGCGCGCACCGTGAGGTTGACGCCGATCCAGGTATCGCCGACCACGTCGTTCAGCACGATGAACAACGCGATGGCGAGCCACAGGATGAACGTGACGCTAGGCTTGAGCATCGGCGAGGCGCTTCAGCTCGGCGAGGCAGGCGGCGCGGTCGGCGGAAAAGTCGCCGGCGATCCACCAGCGCTCGACCGCTTCGATCAGCGCCCCGACCTTGGGACCAGGCTTCAGCCCCAGCGCCAGTGCATCGTTGCCGCCGATCGGCAGTTCCGGCGGCGTCCAGGCGCCGGCAAGCGCCAGCGCGGCGCGCCAGTCGCCGGGCGCGTCGAGCAGGACGCGGTCGATGAAGAGCTTCGTGCCGAGACGATAGAGGCTGGCGCGCCGGTTGGTCGTGTCGATCGCGTTCGCGGGATCGAGCAGGAGCTGCAGGCGCACGGATTCCTGCGTCGACAGTTTCAGCCGCTTGCCGATCGCCGTCGCATCGGCGTCCGCCGGCAGGATCGCCGCCAGTCGGCGCAGCGCATCGGGCTTCTCCTCGCGCGCCGCGAGCGCGCGCAGTTTTGCGCTGCCGGCGTATTCGGGCAGCCAATGATCGAGCACGCCCGCCTCGAGCATGGCGTCGAAGGCGTCGGCGCCGCCGGATGCGTCGAGCGTGCGGAAAAGTTCCTTGCGCACGCGCTCGCCCGAGAGACCGCTCACCGTCGCGGCGTTGCGCCGGCAGGCGTCGAAGCTCGCGCCGTCGAATGGCGGCTTGCCGTAGTGCGCATGGAAGCGGAAGAAACGCAGCACGCGCAGGCGGTCCTCGGCGATGCGCTGCTCGGGATCGCCGATGAAGCGCACGCGGCCGGCTAAAAGGTCGGCCTGGCCGTCGAAGTAGTCGTGGATCGTGCCGTCGGGCTCGGCGTAGAGCGCGTTGAAGGTGAAGTCGCGGCGCTCGGCGTCGGTGCGCCAGTCGTCGGTGAAGGCGACGATGGCGCGACGTCCGTCGGTCTCGACGTCGCGGCGAAGGGTCGTGATCTCGAAGAGGCGGCTCTTGACGATCGCCGTCACCGTGCCGTGCTTCAGCCCGGTCGGCACGACCTTGATGTCGGCCGCCTCGAGCGCCTTCATCACGGTCTCGGGCGGCTTGTCGACGGCGATGTCGATGTCGCTGATCGGCCAACCCAAGACCCAGTCGCGCACGCAGCCGCCGACAAAACGCGCCGCAATGCCGGCCTGCGTCAGCGCGCCGAGCAACGTCTGCACCGGCGCCTCGTTCATCCACGGCGGCTCACCGGACCGCGGGCCTCCAGGCCCGCTCATGACTCATGAGGCGGGTGCGTCGCGGTAAACCGCGACGTTGGGGGCCCGCGGTCCGTATGAAGAGTCATGGCGCGAAGAGGCCGCCATAGCCCTGGTCTTGCGTGAAGAACATGACGACGAAGCCGATGATGGTACAGACGAGGCCCGCAATGCCGAGCCAGGTCAGCGGCAGGTCCTGCCATTCGGGCAGGGTGCCCGAGAGCTTGCGCTGTTCCTTGATCTTGACGCCCCACGCCCACAGGAAGAAGGCGACGGTCGGCGCCAGCACCAGGACGAGGACGAGGGCGATGATGCGCAGCATGGCTAATCCGTTCTCTTCCGGACCGCGCGCGTCTCGCGCGCCTCATGAGCGCGCGAGTAGGTCGCGTCAGACGCGACCCAGCGCGCGGTCCGGAAGACCATGAGGCTATTCAATCGGGACATGCACTAACCGCCGTTCGTCAGGACGAAGTGCAGATTCTTCAACATACCCGCGGTCGCCCCCCAGATGTAGCGATCGCCGTAGGGCATGGCGTAGTAACGCCGCTCGCGGCCCTGCCAGATACGGCTGTCGATGCGATGGTTCTTCTCGTCGAGGAAGTGCGCCAGCGGCACCTCGAACACGTCGGCGACCTCGCGCGGGTCTGCATGGATGGTGAATCCCGGTGTGACGATCCCCACCACCGGGATGATCTCGTAACCCGTGCCCGTCCGGTAGGGATCGACTGGACCGATCACGTCGACGAATGTGCGCGACAGCCCTACTTCTTCCTCGGTTTCGCGCAGGGCGGTGGCGCGGGCGTCGGCGTCCTCCTGCTGCTTGCGGCCGCCGGGGAAGGCGATCTGGCCGGCATGGCTCGGCATATCCTCGGTGCGCTGGGTCAGCAGCACCGTGATTCCGGGCTCGCGCCGGACCAGCGGGACAAGCACCGCCGCCGGCCGGAAGGCGGTCGGTGCAGGCACCACGCCGTTCAGCGAGAAGTCGCTTCCCAGAGGTGGCTTGGTCACAGGCAACCCGGATGCCAAGAGCCTGCTGCGTTCGCCTACCCGCTGCACAATTTCGTCAACCGTCATGCCCTTGTTCCGGCCTCAATTCTGGGCTTCCCTGACCTTTAATCCCTCGGACAACAGGAGCGCCCCGGTGCCCCCAGACACTTCGACCGCGACCGATGCCGATGCCCTCGCCGCCCTGGCCGACATCGAGCGCCTGGGCACCCAGCTCCGGGCCGCACGCGCGTCGATCAGCAAGGTCATTTATGGCCAGCAGGATGTCATCGATCAAACCCTGGTTGCGCTGCTCTCGGGCGGCCACCTGTTGTTGATCGGTGTTCCCGGCCTCGCCAAGACCAAGCTGGTCGAGACTTTGGGCGTGGTGCTGGGCATGGAAGCCAAGCGCATCCAGTTCACCCCCGACCTGATGCCGGCCGACATCCTGGGCTCCGAGGTGCTCGAGGAAAGCGACGCCGGCCGCCGCTCCTTCCGCTTCATCGAGGGCCCGGTCTTCGCCCAGCTCCTGATGGCCGACGAAATCAACCGCGCCAGCCCGCGCACCCAGTCGGCACTGCTGCAGAGCATGCAGGAGCGGCACGTCACCGTCGCCGGCAAGCGCTACGACCTGCCGGCGCCCTTCCACGTGCTCGCCACCCAGAACCCGCTGGAGCAGGAAGGCACTTATCCCCTGCCCGAGGCCCAGCTCGACCGCTTCCTGCTGCAGGTCGATGTCGGTTACCCGGACGAATCGGCCGAGCGCCAGATCATGATCGGCACAACCGGCGCCACCACGGCCGTCGCCAGCCGGACGCTGACACCGACCGACCTGATGGCGGCCCAGGCGCTGGTCCGTCGGCTCCCGATCGGCGAGAGCGTGGTCGACGCCATCCTCAAGCTGGTGCGCGCCGGCCGTCCCGAAACGAGCGACCTCGACGTCGTGAAACAGCGCGTCGCCTGGGGCCCCGGCCCGCGCGCCAGCCAGGCCTTCATGCTGGCCTGCCGTGCGCGCGCCATCATCCAGGGCCGTCTCGCGCCGTCGGTCGACGACGTCGTGGCCCTGGCGGGTCCCATCCTGCGTCATCGCATGGCGGTGAACTTCTCGGCCCGCGCCGAGGGCATCACGGTCGAGACGGTGATCAATCAGATGTGCGCACGGTTGGCGTAGCTTATGCATTTTCTTCCGGAGCGCCGACCTCCAGGTCCGCTCATGCTCGATGATGCGGACCTGGAGGTTCGCGCTCCGATGAACCTGAACGGTCAAGAACAGTAGATGGCGTCCCCCTCGACCCTTCACCGCTCGCTGGAACTGGCCGGCACGCTGCCCGCGCTGATGGTGGCGGCCGATCGCGTGGCGGCGACCGTGATCCAGGGGGTGCACGGCAGGCGGCGCGTCGGCCAGGGCGATGCCTTCTGGCAGTACCGGCCCTATCGCGACGGCGACAGCGCCAGCCAGATCGACTGGCGCCAGAGCGCGCGCAGCCGGCATCTGTTCGTGCGCGAGACCGAGTGGGAGGCCGCCGCCAGCGTCTGGCTGTGGCGCGACGCCTCGCCCTCGATGCAATACGCCTCGCTCAGGAACATCGACCCCAAGGCGGTGCGCGCCGAGCTGATCACGCTCGCCCTGGCGAGCCTGCTGGCCGACGCCGGCGAGCGCGTCACCGTGCTGGGCTCGGGCATGCGCCCGAGCTCGGGCCGCATCGCCGTGCGCCGCATCGCCGAGACGCTGTTCGAGGAAGGGCGCCAGTCGGCGGAAGCGGGCAAGACGCCGCCCAGCCTGCCGCCCATGCTGCCGCTGCCGGCGCACGGCACGGTCGTGCTGGTGTCCGACTGGCTCGATCCGCTGGACAAGGTCGAGGCGGTGATCCGGCACTACGCCTCGGGCGGCGTGCGCGGCCATCTGGTGCAGGTGCTCGATCCCGCCGAGGAGGACCTGCCGTTCGACGGCCATGTGAAGTTCGAGGGCCTCGAAGCCGAGGGCCAGCACACCATCCGCCGCGTCGAGGGCGTGCGGCAGGCCTACGGTGCGCGGCTGGCGGCACAGAAGGAAGGCCTGCATCGGCTGACGCGCCCGACCGACTGGACGGTGCATCTGCATCGCACCGACAAGTCGCCGCAGACCGTGCTGCTGTCGCTCTATCTCGCCATGGCCGACCTGCGTCGGCTGACGGCGGCGTGACGTGATGAAACACATGCGTTCATGCTCTTCCGGACCGCGCGCATCCTGCGCGCTCATGAGCGCGCAGGATGCGCGCGGTCCAAAAGAATGCTGAGCCTCGGTGCCTTCGCTTTCGCCGCACCGGGCATGCTCGCGCTGCTGCTGGTGCTGCCGGTGATCTACTGGCTGCTGCGCATGATCCCGCCGCTGCCCAAGCTGGTGCGCTTCCCGGCGATCCGGCTGTTGATCGGGCTCGAGCCGACCGAGCAGACGCCGATGAAGATGCCGTGGTGGCTCCTGCTGCTGCGCCTGCTGCTCACCACCGCGCTGATCCTGGCCGTCGCCCGGCCGCTGCTGAACCCGCAGGCCGACCTGCCGGGCCGCGGCCCCTTGCTGCTGGTGATCGACGACGGCTGGTCGTCGGCGCCGGGCTGGACCACCCGCATCGCCCATGCCGAGCGCCTGATCCAGCGCGCCGA
Source organism: Rhodospirillales bacterium (assembly GCA_009377525.1). Classification (GTDB taxonomy): domain Bacteria; phylum Pseudomonadota; class Alphaproteobacteria; order Reyranellales; family Reyranellaceae; genus Reyranella. The sequence goes on along the minus strand of WHTW01000003.1, from coordinate 31,102 downwards.
GCGGGCGCAGCGCCCGGTCGTGCTGACCGGCACCGCACCCCTGCCAATCGACGCGCCGGCGCCCAAGCGCGGCGCCATGCGCCCCGACGAGGCCCGCACCATCCTGCGCGCCTTCCGTCCCAAGCCGTGGCCGACCGACCGCGCCGCCGCCGTCACCGCCATCGACCAGATGCAGGTCGATCCCGGTTCCTACGTCGTCTGGCTGAGCGACGGCCTGGAGGACGAGGGCACGTCGAAGCTCACCGAGCGCCTGCGCAAATTCGACGGCCTGCAGGTGCTGCTGCCCGACCAGGCGACCACGCCTCTCCTTCTGCTGCCGCCGGTCGCCGAAGGCCGCGATCTCAAGGTGCAGGCGCTGCGTCCGGAGGCCGACGGCCCGCGCAAGATCGCCGTCCAGGCGTCGGACGAAGGCGGCCGCCTCGTCGCCCGCATCGATCTCGACTTCGCCGCCACCGCCACCAAGGGCGAAGGCGTCCTGGCGGCGCCGCCCGAGCTGCGCAACCGCATGGCCCGTCTCGACATCGAGACCCAGGGCGGCGCGGGCTCCGCCGTGCTGCTCGACGAGCGCCATCGCCGCCGGCCCGTCGCGGTCCTGGGCGAGCGGCCGACCGCCGCCGGCCAGCCGCTGCTGCAGGAGGTCTACTTCCTCGAGCGCGCCCTCGATCCCTACGTCAGCCTGACCATCGGCGATCGCGAGACGGTCCTGAACCGCAGCACCGCCGTGCTGCTGGTCCCCGACGGCGCCGCGCCCTCGGCCAACGACCGCGAGGAGATCGCCAAGTGGATCGAGCGCGGCGGCGTCGCCGTGCGCTTCGCCGGCCCCAACCTCGCTGCCGGCAACGATCCGCTGGTGCCGACGCGCCTGCGTCTCGGCGACCGCGCCCTGGGCGGCGTCATGAGCTGGGGCCAGCCCAGCGCGCTGGCCGAATTCCCGGCCAACAGCCCCTTCCTCGGCATCCCGATCCCCGAGGACGTGCGCATCAGCCAGCAGGTGCTGGCCGAGCCCACCCCCGACCTCGCCGACAAGACCTGGGCGCGGCTGGCCGATGGCACGCCGCTGGTCACGGGCGAGAAGCGCGGGCAGGGTTACCTGGTGCTGATCCACACCACCGCCAACACCGGCTGGAGCAACATGGCGCTGAGCGGCCTGTTCGTGAACATGCTGCAGCGTCTCGTCACGCTGTCGCGCGGCATCGCCGGCGACGGCGTCAACAAGGCGCTGAAGCCCTGGCGCACCCTCGACGGCTTCGGCCGCCTGGGCGCCCCGCCCGCCGGCGTGCAGATCCTGCCGGCCGACGCCAACGAGACGTTTAAGCCCAAGCCGACCACGCCGCCCGGGCTCTATGGCGACGAGAATGCCCAGGTCGCCTTCAACCTCGGCGGCCGCGTCGGCGAGCCCAAGCCGATCGTGCTGCCCGGCGGCGTCAGCACCGACCAGCTGAGCGAAGGCGGCGAGACCGATCTCTCCAAGTGGTTCCTGCTGGCCGCGCTGATCCTGCTGCTGGCCGACATCTTCATCTCGCTGTCGATGCGCGGGCTGATGGGCCGCGCCTTCCGCTTTGGCCGCGCGGCCCCCGCCGCCCTCCTGCTGGCCGCCGCCGTCTTCCTGCCGACGCCCAACGCCGACGCTGCCGACCAGCGCCCTGGTCCGACGCCGCTGAGCGAAGAGCAGGCCCTCAAGGGCGCGCTCGACATCCGGCTCGCCTACATCATCACCGGCGACAAGGAAGTCGACGACCTCACCAGGCAGGGCCTCGAAGGGCTGAGCGAGATCCTGCGCAGCCGCACCTCGGTCGAGCCGGCCGATCCGGTCGGCCTCGACCTCGAGAACGACGAGCCGCGCCTCTACCCTCTGATCTACTGGGCGATCACGCCGACCCAGCCGGCGCTGTCGCCGCGCGCCGCGGCGGCGCTGGACCGCTACCTGCGCACCGGCGGCATCCTGTTCATCGACACGCGCGACCAGCACATGAGCTTCGACCGGCCGGCCGGCGGCAACCCCGACCTGAAGCGCCTGCTGGGCGGCGTGGAGATCCCGCCACTGGTCGCCATGCCGCCCGAGCACGTGCTGACCAAGTCGTTCTATCTGTTGTCGGACATGCCGGGCCGCTGGACGGGCGGCAAGCTCTGGATCGAGCCGGGCGGCGGGCGCGTCAATGACGGCGTCACCACCGTGGTCATCGGCTCCAACGACTATGTCGGCGCCTGGGCGGCCGACCACCGCGGCCGCGGCGTCATGCCGGTGCAGCCGAACGGCGAGACCCAGCGCGAGATGTCGTACCGCGTCGGCGTGAACCTGGTGATGCATGCGCTGACCGGCAACTACAAGGACGACATGGTCCACATGCAGGACATCATGCAGAGGCTCCGGCGATGAACCCGACCTCCGCCGTCTCCGTCGCTTTTGATCCCCTGCTCTCATGGGAGATCCTGGCCGGCTTGGGCGCGATCGGGCTGGTGCTGATCGCGCTCAGCCTCGCCGCCCGCGCGCGCGGCACCTTCTGGCGGCTGGGCACGCTCGCCGTGGTGCTGCTGGCGCTGGCCAACCCCTCCCTGGTCGAGGAGCAGCGCAAGCCGATCGCCGACGTGGCGCTGGTCGTGGTCGACGATTCCGATTCCATGTCGATCGGCGAGCGCCGCACCCAGGTCCAGGCCGCGCGCGAGGCACTGAAACGCAAGCTCGGCCAGCAGGAAGGACTGGAAGTCCGCGAAGCCGTCCTGCCGCCCTCGCACATCCAGCTCGGCAGCGAGCGGCCGGGCGGAACGCGCCTGATCGAGACCATGCGCTCGGCCCTGGTCGAGGTGCCGCCGGAGCGGCTGGCCGGCGTGGTGCTGCTGACCGACGGCCAGGTGCACGACGTGCCCGCCATCGACTCCGACAAGAACCTGCCGCCCGAGCTCGGCGGCGCGCCGGTCCATGCCCTGATCGCCGGCAAGAAGAACGAACGCGACCGGCTGATCGTGCTCGAGCAGGCACCGCGCTATGGCGTGGTCGGCCGCGAGGTCACCACCAAGTTCAAGATCGAGGATCCCGCCGGCGGCACCGCGCCGGTGACGCTGTCGGTGAACGGCGAGGTCGTGCGCCGCATCGACGTGCCGGTCGGCAAATCGGTCGAGCTGCCGATCACCGTCGGCAATCCCGGCGCCAACGTCGTCGAGCTCGAGGTGGCGCCCGGCCAGAGCGAGCTCACCCTCGACAACAACCGCGGCCTGTTCACCATCAGCGGCGTGCGCGACCGGCTGCGCGTGCTGCTGGTCTCGGGCGAGCCCTACCAGGGCGAGCGGGCATGGCGGAACCTGCTGAAGAGCGACCCCGCCGTCGACCTCGTCCACTTCACCATCCTGCGCACGCCGCAGAAGGACGACTTCACGCCGGTGCGCGAGCTCAGCCTGATCGTCTTCCCGATGCGCGAGCTGTTCGAGCAGAAGCTGAAGGAATTCGACCTCGTCATCTTCGACCGCTACGAGCAGGGCAGCCTCATCACCCGCGAGTATTTCCGCAACATCGCCGAATACGTGAGGGGCGGCGGGGCGCTGCTGGTCTCGGTCGGGCCGGTGTTCGCGACGCAACGCTCGCTCCACCGCACCCCGCTCGGCGCCGTGCTGCCGGCGGCACCCCTGGGCGACGTGCTGGAGACGCCCTTCAAGCCCAAGGTCACCGAGATCGGCCAGCGCCATCCCGTCACCGCCAACCTGCCGCAGATGGGCGATCCGGGTAAGGAGCCCGACTGGGGCCGCTGGTTCCGCCTGGTCACCTCGCGCACCGAGCGCGGCAATGCCGTGCTGTCGGGCGCCGACGAGCGGCCGCTGATCGTCCTCGACCGCGTCGGCGAGGGCCGCGTCGCCCAGCTCCTGTCCGATCATCTGTGGCTGTGGAACCGCGGCATCGACGGCGGCGGGCCGCAGCCGGAACTGGTGCGGCGCACCGCGCACTGGCTGATGAAGGAGCCCGACCTCGAGGAGGAGGCGCTGCGCGCCACCTCCGTCGGCGGCCGCATCGAAGTGACGCGCCGGACTCTTGCCGCCACCTTCCCGCAGGTCACCATGACCGCGCCCGACGGCAGCATCAGGACCATCGAGCTGCGCCAGACCAGTCCCGGCCTGGGCCTGGGTGTGGTCGACGTCGACAAGCCCGGGCTGTACCGCTTCGACGACGGCACCCTCAAGGCCGTGGCCGCGGTCGGCAGTCCCGATCCGCTGGAATTCTCCGACGTGCGCGCGACCGACGCCAAGCTCAAGCCGCTGGCCGAGGCCTCGGGCGGCTCGGTCATGTGGCTCGCCGACACCAGCGATCCCGACATCCGCTCCGTCCGCCCCGGCCGAGCCGCCGGCGGCTCCGACTGGATCGGGCTGCGCCGCAACGAGGGCTACACGGTCGCCGGCATCAACCAGCTCCCGCTGCTGCCCGGCATCCTGGTGGCGATGGCCTTCCTGCTGGCGATCGGCAGCGCCTGGTGGCGCGAGGGACGGTAGGCTCACCGTCCATCCCGGCTGGAGCCGCGCCCCCGACTACGCCGCGCTGCCGGCGGGTCCGCTGGTGTCGCGGGCACGTTCGCTCGCGGCGTCGAGATCGGCGACCCAGTCGTAACCGTCCTCGTTGCCGTGGTTGTCGGGCCGCCGGTTGCCCCACAGGTCGGGCCGCCGGTTGCGCAGCCAGAAGATGCAGGCCCCGGTGCTGGGCGGATAGTGGACCGTGCTGGCGACCACCCGCTCCTGGCCCTGATGCCACACCACGCGCTCGACCGTCCGATCGTAGCCGACGGCGCGCTCGTAGAGGCAGCGCGCCACATGGGCATCCGCCACCGCGCGCCCCTCCCGCACCGCCTGCGCGAACGGGGTATTGTTGGCGATCCAGTTGTCGATGGTGCGCGGCGCCACCTCGAACAGGGCGGCGAGCTCGGCATTGGTGGCGCCGAGCAGGCAATGATCGTGCGCCTGCCGGGCATAGTCGGGTTTGTAAAGGGTGGGGCGTCCTGGGTTGGCCATGGGAGGGACAATAATCCCGGTTATTAATCGAGTCAACAAGATAATAACCGGAGTGCCGAAAGAATATCGGTCCTATTTCTGCGTACCGTACGACGCGAAAAACCGCAGATGCAGTCACTGCTGTCACAAGCCTTAGCGGTCCGGCTGCTCATCGGGTGGCCGACTTAGTATCGGGTGCGATGATTAATGCGCCGGAGCGGGCCCCAAACCAAGTGCTGGCAGTGCAGTCACTCTGGATGGGAACCGCCCGCAAATTGCCGACAGGAAATCGCGGCCAAGCCGGCAGCATAGGCGTCCGCCGCGATCGGAGGGTTCTTCAGCCTGAGCCGGATGGCGCGAACGCTCTCGAGGACACCGATCTCGTCGTTCCTGGCAAGATCCAGCAGTGCTTCGTCGGGACTCATGGCGACCAGACCGTGCGGTTCCAAGGCCGACTCGGGGAAATCGGAAACATTGAACGTCACGATGACGCCGGACACCGCCGCCGCAGCGCGAGCAACGTGCTCGTCCAGCGGATCGGGTAGTCCGAAGGCGACGTCCGCCAGTTGATCGTTCGCGATGTACGACAGCGGGAAAGCCGACCGCATCAACGAAACGGTGCGCGCCACCAGTCCGGACAGCTCAGGCCGCGCGCGACCGACGGCTGCCGTCCATTCAGCTTCGATGGCGTCGGTCCAGAACACGCGCACAACACCAGCCTGCGAGAGCTGCAGCCAGAGATCGCGCAAGCGCGCCGAGAACAGGACGTTGGCGTCCAGGACGACGATCGAGGGCATGCCTCAGTCGTAGAGGCCGGCCCGCTGGCTGTCGGCGACCATCTTGTCGAGCGCAGCCTGCTGCGCCGCGCGCTCGCGCTCCAGATAAGCCACGATCTCGGCGGCTTTGATGCGCCGATGCACGCCCAAGGTCCGGAAGGGCAGCGCTCCCTCCTCCAGCCGCTTGACCAGGGTGGGCCGCGAAATGCCGAGAAGGTCGGCCGCTTCCTGTGTCGTGAGTTCCGAATCGAGCGCAATCACGGCAACACCGTCGCCGCGGGCCATGGCTTCCAGGACCCGCTCCAGTGCCGCCGTCACCGCCGGCGGAACGGCTTTGGTGCTGCTCACCAACCGACCGCGCCGCAAGGCCTCCAGGGCGCGACGCGCCTGGTTGGCTTCGGCTTTGCTGGCAGGCCGGTCGATATGGGCAGCACTCTTGCTCATTGTCCGGACGATACTACAAATCGAAAAAAACGAAACACGGCGTTGCCGGAGACCCGGCCTGGCCGGGCCGCCTTTCTGGTGGGGGGATCGATCAGCCAAACAAAAATCAATTTCAGGTTCTTGAAATCTCGCTATGTCTAGATATATCTCAGACATGTCAAAACATAAAGGACTGGCAAATATGCGGTTTTCCCACCCCACACACGGCCATGAAGAGCGCCGACGCCACTGGCGCGGCGACGATGGCCACCACCATCGAGGCTTCGGCCGGCGGTCCGGACGTCCCGGATCGGACGAGCCAGAGGCGCTCGAGCTCGCCCGCGATCACGGCGGACCGCGCGGGCGTCATTTCGGTCATCGCGGCCGCCACGGCTTCGGCCGCGACGGCGAGCATGGCGAAGGACGCGGCCGGCGGCGGCGCGTCTTCGACTCGGGCGAGCTGCAGCTCGTGCTGCTCAAGCTGATCGCCGACCAGCCGCGCCACGGCTACGAGCTCATCCGGGCGATCGAAGAGCTGACGGGCGGCGCCTACGTGCCGAGCCCCGGCGTGATCTACCCGACCCTCACCCTGCTCCAGGACATGGGCCGCATCGAGGAGGCGACGGCCGCCGGTCCGCGCAAGCCGTTCGCGGTCACGGCGGACGGAACCGCCGAGCTTGTAGCGAAGAAGCAGGAAGTCGAGACGCTGTTCGCGCGCCTGGCGCAGCTCGCCTCAATGCGCGAGCGGACCGACGGCGGCCCGGTGCGCCGCGCCATGGGGAACCTGCGGACCGTCCTGCTCGACCGCCTGGGCCGAGACGGCGTGCAGACCGAGACGATGCACGAGGTCGCCGCCATCCTCGACGAAGCCGCCCGCAAGATCGAGCGGCTATAAGATCCACGCGCAGCGAAAGACAGGCATGAAAATGACGCAGCAGCGTTCGCATCCCCATCGGCAAGGCCAGCCGCTATCTCCAGCAGCAAGCACTGGAGCCACAACCTCGCATGACGACGGCCTCGAATGCCGGCTGCAGGCGAGCGCCGCCGGCCAGCTCGAAGCCCTCAAAGGCGCCGTCGCGCGCCATATCGACCGCTTCGCCTTCCGCGAGGCGCCATTCACCTTCCACTGGCAGGACACGCCGAACAGCTAGGCTGGGAAGGGCCGACGGCCATCACCACGGCGGCCTCTTTCGCTGCACAACTCAAGTCCTGAAGCGATGTGCCCGCCGTCAGCGGCCACCGGCCAAGCGGCGCGCCAGTTCCAGGCGTTCCTTCGCCTTGGGCAGGGCGTTCTGCGCATAGCGCTTGAGCGGACCGCTCTTGCCGTTCTGCGAATAGGCGCCGTACTGCGCCTCGCAATCGGTCTGCACGGCGAGCTGGCCCTGGGCGAAGGCCGTGTCGAACGCCGGACCCTGCAGCGTGTTGAGCTGGGCCAGGAGGTTCTGGGTCTTGGGGCCCATGCTGCCGTCCGGCGCGTATGAAACGCCCGCTTCGGAGCCTGACTTGCGCAAGGCGCTGGCGTCGTAGTTGGCGTCGGCAATGATGCGCGTCGCGTAGCCACGGATGTTCTCGTTGGCCGAGCGCTGCAGGGCCATCTGGCCGGAGGCGAGATCGAAGTCGTTCACGGCCTGGGCGAAGCCGACGAAGCGCGCATCCGGCAGCGCATCCACGGCGAACGCCAACGGGATGTGCGCCGTCGGCACGATGAGAGAGGCAACGAGGACACTCCGGCGTCCGAGCGCAGTCATGGCGACCTCCTGCGTTTCCCAAGCACGACCATAGGACCGGCCGCGGACAGCGACAAGGGCAAGCGCCTCGGCGTCGCTTTCTGTCGCGACCGAACGACGCATCTTCGCGCCATGTTGCCGTTGACCTGCAAGAGCTTCGCTTTGACGAGCCCGGGTCGTCCGTTGCACAAAATGAGGACCAGCAGGACGCAGGACCATGACGTTCTACACGATCAAAGAAGCGATTCGCGCCGGATGTCGGCTGAAGCTTTCGCTGCCGGACAGCGAGCGCATCGTCGAGCCGCACGTGCTGGGCCGCGATCGCCGCGGCAAGACGCTGCTGCGCGCCTACCAGGTGAGCGGGCCGGCCGACGACGGCGCGCCGTGGAAAGTCTTCGACGTCGATCGCATCGAGCACGCCGTCGAGAACGGCGGTCGCTTCGACCATCCCCGGCCGGGCTACCGGCCGAACGATCGGAGCATGACGGGCGGCATCATCGAACGCCTGTAGCACCGGGGGCTCCCTGCCCGTATTTTCTCCGTCATCCCCGAGCGGAGCCGCCTGAAAGGCGGCGTAGTCGAGGGACCTCGTCTTGACGATGCGTCGACAAAACAGGTCCCTCCACTCCGCGTGGAGTTTATCCCGAGCGAAGTCGAGGGGCGCTCCGGTCGGGATGACGGGTGTTTGGAACGGCGCCCGATGCTCGACGGGTAACGCGCCTGACACACTGCGGCGTTATCGTTCCGTGACGTGTCTGCATCGTCGTCCCGATCTTGAGCCTTCGGCTCCCATGAATGGCCGCCCTCTCGGAACGTTCCAGCTCGTTCCGCGCCGTCGTCAGGCGCAATAGCTCGACCTTGGCGTGCGCCGTGCTCGTCCTTGCGGTCGTGCTGGGCGCCGCGCTCGAGCGAAGCCTGCCGCTCGCGATCTACCTGCTGAGCTTCTGGCACTACGTCCTCTACTGGCTCGCCTTCGCGTTCGGCCGGGTCGCCTTCGATGTCTTCAAGCGCGATGCCGTCGCCATGAAGACAGTGTCGGTCGCAGCCCTGGCATTCGTCTATCTCCGCGCGCCCATCGACCCCGTCTCGCTCGCCGTCATCGCCGGCGGCATCCTGCTGAACGTCCGGGCCGCCGCCGCCCTCGGCCTCGACCGGACCTACTACGGTCACGAGGTTGGAGGCCTGCCGCCGCGCCGGATCACCGCCTTTCCCTATTCGCTGACCAGCCATCCGATGATCCTGGGCAACGTCGCGGCCTTCGGCGGCACCCTGATCAACGGGTCGTTCCGCGAGCAGTGGTGGCCGCTGGCGGTCCTGCACATCGTCCTGAACCTGGGATTGCTCGCCATGGAGCTGGCCGGCCCGCGGCGGCGCCGCACCGTCCGGATCGGCGGCGGCCTCGTCCTGGCCCTCGTCTTGGCAGGCGCCCTGCTCGCCGCCGTCGCCGGGTCCGCGTAGCCGAACTCACAAAGGGAACCCCCATGAGCACCATGCAGACAGAGGCCGCCGCCAACGCCAAGGTCGGAGTGCCGGGCAGACTCGCGCGACACTTTCCCGCGACCGTCGGCCGGTTCGACGCGCCGGCCGACCGCGCGGTCATCGACGGCCTCGTGCGATGGGTCGAGGACCGCTACGCCGAGGACCTGGCGAAGCGGCCGTCGAAGCACGTCTATGTCGACATGCTCCCCGCGCCGGTGATCGCCGAGATCGACCGACTGCGCGACAGCCCGCTGATCCGCTCCCTGATCGCCGATCAGGTGCCGGCGGGCAGCGTCATCGCGCCGATGAAGCACACCGACGAGCTCTACCTCTCGCACTACAACAAGGACCGCGGCGGCGACCAGGGACTGTTCGACAAGCACTACGACGGCAACCTGCGCTTCCTGTCGTCCAGCATCGTCGTGCGGGCGCTGATCTACCTGCAGTCCGACACCACCTACAAGGTCGTGTTCGCCGACAGCCATCTCGAAAAGGCCTTCGGCAGCTACGAGTTCGGCCTGCTCGACTTCCACCGCGAGCTGCATTGGGTCGAAGGGCAATACAACCCCGCCGACCGTCAGCGCATCCTGCTGAAGTGCAACTACCTGGTCACCCCGCGCAACGGCGCAGTCGCGGCGCGCGTCGGACTCGCCGCCAACACCGCCGTGTTCCATGTCGTCAAGTCGGCGATGGAGTACTCGAAGAGTCCGCGCACGCCGCCGCAATTCGCCGTCGGCTTCCTGTGCAACCTGTTCCGCCGGCTGAACAACATCCATCCGCTGCTCCCGCTGACCTTCATCGCGACCCTGCTGGCGGCGCTCGGATACGGCGTCTCTTTCCTGTAACCGGAACGCGGTAGGAAGGTCACTGGCGTGCAATGGTCGTCCGACCGACGGCCGGACCGCGCCTCCTGCCTGCTGCACCGCCGGAAAGAGCAAGACGACAGTAACCCCCTCTCATCGGTCCAGCCCCGCCGGTATGGACCGACCTTCCGAGCTTCCACCTACCAGGCGCCGGCCGTTCCCCTCCCCGGGCGGCGGGCCGGCGATCGCGGCTGGCCGCGGCCTCCCCTCACCGACAAGGAAAGCGCTCATGAGTGGCTTCTGGAACGAACTGAAAGTGCAGCGTTGGGACGACCATCGCTACTATCACCACAGCAAGGTCAACCAGTCGCTTCACCTCGTGAGCGCGACGAGCTTCCTCTTCGCCTACGTGGTGGCGTTCTCCGATCCCGCGATGGCGGCGCTGATCGGCTGGCTGGTCGCCATGACCACCCGCCAGGTCGGCCACCTGTTCTTCGAGCCGCGCGACTACGACCAGATCAACCAGGCGACCGACGAATACAAGGAAGAGATCAAGGTCGGCTACAACATCAAGCGCAAGCTGGTGCTGCTCGCCGTGTGGGCGGCCTCGCCGCTGCTGCTGGTCGTCGACCCGACCCTGCTCGGGATGTTCACCCCGCACGCCGACACGGCCGAGCTGATCACCCATGTCGGCGAACTGTGGCTGGCGGTGGGCCTGGCCGGCATCGCCGTCCGCGTGGTCCAGCTGTTCGTCCTCAAGGACATCCAGACCGGCCTGGTATGGGCCACCAAGATCGCCACCGATCCGTTCCACGACATCAAGCTCTACCACCGCGCGCCGTGGGAGCTGATGACCGGCCGGTACACACGGCACACCGCGCAGGCGGTCGCCGAGCCGATCATTTCGGAGATCATCCCCGAGCTCGGCGAAGAGATCGCCGAGGAAGTCCCGGTCCCGGTCTCGAAGACGGCCGTCTAGGACATTGTCTGTCTGCTTTCAGGTTCCTCTCCCCCTAGCGGGGGGAGCCTGATGCGGGGACGTGTTCACTCCGTACCAGCTTCGCTGGGGAGGAAGGGCGTGGGCAAGCATCTCGCGCAGGATGCGCTGCTTGACGGCCTTGTCGGTGGCAAGTGCGCCGGTCTCGAACCAGCCGTCCAGGCGCATCGCCTCGGCGGCGGCGAGGAAGCGGTCGGCCACGGCCTCGAAGTCGGCCTCGCTGAAGTTGAGGCTGAAGATCAGCCGCCCGGTGCCGATCCAGCTGAGCGCAAGGCCCGCTTCCCTGAGGTAGTACTGGAACATCCAGTTGTAGCGCGACGAGGCGGTGTAGCAGACCGTCCAGACCGACGAGAGATGCGCGATCCGAAGCGGCAGGCCGCGCTCGGCCAGCCGCCGGTTGAGCGAGGCGGTGCGCCGCTCCCAGGTCGCATCGAGGTCGCGGTAGAGGACCTGCATCGCAGGCGTCTCGAGGTGGAGCAGGAACTCGTTCATCGCCGCCATGACGTAAGGATGGGAATTGAACGTGCCCCGCGCGAAGCAGATGTCGGCGGGACGGTCGTCGCGGAAGCGCTTCATGAAGCGGTGATGGCCGCACACGACTCCGATGGGAAAGCCGCCGCCCACCGTCTTGCCGTAGGTCACGATGTCGGCCTCGACGCCGAAATATTCCTGGGCGCCGCCGGGCGCCAGGCGGAAGCCAAGGAAGACCTCGTCGAAGATCAGCACGATCCCGCGCTCGGAGCAGATGGCGCGCAGCGCCTTCAGCCAGGCCACGTAGGCGGCGCGATCGACGCTGCGGTCCGGCCGACTCGCGACCAGGGTCGAATCGGCCGGCGCGCCGAGGTTGGGATGCATCGCCTGCACCGGATTGACCAGCGCGCAGGCGATGTCGCCGCGGCGGCGCAGCACGGCCAGCGTGGCGTCGGACATGTCCGCCAGGGTGTAGGTGTCGTGGGCGGGCACCGGGTTGCCGACGCCGGGCTGCACGTCGCCCCACCAGCCGTGATAGGCGCCGCAGAAGCGCACAAGATGAGAACGCTTCGTGTGATAACGCGCCAGCCGGACGGCCTGCATGACCGCCTCCGTCCCCGACATGTGGAACGAGACTTCGTCCTTGCCGGAAATCCGGGCGAGCCGCGCGGCATTGTCTGCGACCAGCGACGGATAGGTGCCCAGCACCGGGCCGAGCGCGCCGACGCGGGTCGCGCCGCGCTCCATGCAGCCCTTGTAGAAGTCGTAGCCCAGCAGGTTCACGCCGTAGGAGCCGCTCAGATCGTAGCGGGCATTGCCGTCGAGATCGGTGACCTGCACGCCGTGCGCGGCGGCGACGAAGGAGCCGGCGGGCAGCTCGGCCTTGACGCGTGGGCTGAACTGGAAGGGCACGCGGTAGCTCTCGGTGAACTGCAGGTCCGAGATGTGCTGGGCGGCCTCGGCGGTGCGGTCGAGCGTGCGCGCGCCGCTCGCGCGCATCTGGCGCGACAGCCGCTCGAAAGCGGCACGGCGGCAATCGGCGATCTCCGCACTGGCGTCGTCGGAACGAAAGAACTGCGCGTCGTCGTAGGCATAGCGCGGCACCAGGGCGGCGATGCGCTGCGAGAGGCGCGAATGGCCGGCGAGCGATCGGTGCTTGGCGCGCGACAAGGCGAGCCGCGCGCTGATCCTGGGCCCGGCGAGGGCCAACAGCACCAGCAGGCCGGCCAGCACGATGGTGGCCAACGGGCCTGCCTCGAATCCGGACTCGAACATGTCTGCCATCGACCTTACCTAGAGCACAATCCGCTCGGCTGGGATCAGCCGAGCGGATTGTGCCCGTTGAAACAACGAACATCCTCGCGCGCATTTCCGATCTGATTGAACCGCGACCGGTTCGAGCGGATCGGAAATCGCTCTAGTGCGCGTGCGCGGCCGCTTGGAGGTTGACGACCTGGTGATCGAGTGGAACCCGCCAGCCTCGGCGTTCGATACCGGAGAGATCGCGCCAGGACGCGATGTCGGGAATGTCACTGTGCGCCGCCGCATCCTCGACCGGTTTCGGCCTAGGGCGCCTGGGGTCGCTTGGCTCCGAGTGCGGGGGCGGAAACATTTGCGACGCCTGATACGAACTACATGGGCAGATGCGTAGGCTTGAGCCCGACGCGGCGGACTTCACGGAGATATCCTTGCTGCTGAGGAAGCAAAGGGCATGGGAGCAGCTTCGATCGCTTGTCGCGAAGTGCTGCCGAGCGATCGTCGTCGCCTCGATCGGCACGGCAGGCCCGGCGCATATGCCGGTCAGGATCCAGACCGCCATTGCTCGCGAGCAGCAGAAGGGTGAAATCCTGATCGGGTGGATACAGGCGGCCGTCGTTCTTGCCTGGAGCGTGCTTTACGCGACTTCGCGCAAGACTTCCCCGGCGGACGCCCTGTTCGAGCCCGTCCCATGGACACTTGGCTTCTACGCCGTCTTTACTGCCGTCCGGATTTGGCTCGCCCACCGGCATCGGCTTGGAGATCGGCTCGTCGCATTCTCCGTCGTCGTCGACATCGCCGTATTGATGCTTCTGATCTGGAGCTTTCATCTCCAATATCGACAACCGGCGGCTTTCTATCTCAAAGCGCCCACGCTTCTCTATGTCTTTATCTTCATCACCCTTCGAACCTTGCGGTTCGAAGCGCGCTGGGTGCTCCTTGCAGGGGCGACAGGTGCCGTCGGATGGCTTGTCCTTCTGCTCTACGCAGTAGCGGCCCAATGGTACCAGGATCCGATCACGCGTGACTATGTACGGTACATGAACTCTCCGACCATCCTGCTCGGAGCCGAATTCGACAAGGTGATCTCGATCCTGATGGTTGCAGGGGTGCTCGCCGTCGCGCTGCTGCGGGCACGAAGGTCGATGGAGCGGGCGATTTTCGACCACGCAGCCGCCACCGAACTTGCGCGCTTCGTATCGGCCGGAGTAGCGGAGACGATTGCCGAAGCGGAGACGTCGATCAAGCCGGGTCAGGCGGAAATGCGGTCGGCTGCCGCCCTGTTCATCGATCTGCGCGGTTTCGCGGCGCTATCGCGCGAGCTTCCGCCAGACGACGTGATGAGGCTTCTCGGAGAGTACCAGAAGCGGGTTATTCCGCTGGTCCGACAACACGATGGATCGATCGACAAGTTCCTCGGTGACGGCATTCTGGCGAGCTTCGGGGCGGTCGCGCCGAGCGCCACCTATGCCGCGGATGCGCTTCGCGCCGCTGACTCCATCGTCGACGAGCTGACGCGTTGGCAGATAGAGCGCCGGACCGCCGGCCTCGCAACCCCGGCGATAGGCATTGCGCTCGCCAGCGGTGATGTTCTGTTTGGGGCGGTCGGTGACGAGACCCGGCTTGAATACACGATCATCGGCGATGCGGTGAACACCGCGGCCAAGCTCGAGAAGCACACCAAGGCCGAACAGGTTACCACCCTCACGACGCTGGCGACCTTCGAGCTCGGCGCTTCCCAGGGATATTCGACGGCATTTCCACGCGAGATTCGTGGGCAAAGGCGCATCCTTGGAGTTGGAGCCCCGATGGATATTGTCGTGCTCGCGCGGTAGGCGTCGGTGTTGCCGGGCACCGGGGTCGTCAAGCCGGTGTCGCGCGGGATCGCCACGACTCGCCCGGCGAGGTCGGTCGCGCGCACGGAGACTCCCGATACGAAGTTCGCACGGGCGTCGCCGAACGTTACAGGCGGCCATGTGAACATGCCCGACTGATCTGGTCAGGACGGCGTTCGAGCGGCGGGACCTCACGCGGGTGTACGGCCTCTCACATGCAAGTGAAGCACCGAGTCGTGAGATGCCGCGAACAGACCCGAAGTGCATCTTCCGAATCGATGTCACATCGTTCGACGAATTGGTCGCGACGTATGCTCGCACCGCACGTTCCGGTACGTGACTTCTGGCCCGTGGCCGAAGGGCCCGCTGGCGCCGTGCGCCAGCGATCTCGACGATCCCCCACCATCGCGGAGACGGCCCAGCTGCGATGGCGTCCTTTCGGGCGCGCGATCCGAACGCTCGGCGTCGAGGCAATTGGCGGAGGACATGACAATGCAGCCTGTTCAGACGAGCCATCGGGTAGTCGCGCCACGCGCGCTCACCGCAGACATCCGGCGTCGAAGCGCGGGAGAGGCGCGCGCGAGCCCGCCGCGCCATCGCACTCTGCCGCGAGCGGCGATTGCGCTACTCGCCGCCATCGCGCTGGCTGGTTGCGGAGCCGGCTACGATCCGCCCGCGCGAGATTGGAAGAATGGCGGCGGCAGGGAGAATTTCCGCGCCGGGACATTCTCGCCGGGGCCGATGCTGGCCCACGCCGACCCGCGCGATGAAATCTCCGGTCGCAGCGGTTCCTGACCGTGGACGCCGGGCGACGTGCACTCTGACAAGAGGAGGACAGGAAGATGTGCCCCATCCGTAAGACGATTCCGGCCCTCGTTACCCTGATTCTGGCTTTCGTGGGCCCGGCGCTCGCCCAAGAGAAGGGGTCGAGCGGCTTCGCGGGAACATACGTCATGGAGGGCTGGCGCCTCGACCTGCCGGGTACCGGCTATCGGGGCTCGTGCTCGGTGCTGGGCGACGGGCCGGCCTATCGCGTGTCATGCACTGACAGCGATACCCTCCGTGCCTTGCTCGGCAAGGGCCTTGCGCTCGGCGAGACGCTCGCCGTCTCGATCGCTGACGAAACGCCTGGACACGACGGCACTCTGTTCGCGGATGAATACTTGGTCGTCTACCGGCGGCAAGCGGACGGGATACTGGAGGGCACGTGGATCCATGCGCGATGCGGCACCGTGGGCGTCGAGACGCTGACACCGGTGCCGAACACGACGCCGTAGCCCAGCAGCAATTGCGCAAGCCCGCTCGCCGTCGCCGCCAGCGCGATGCCGCCGGCGGCCACCAGCGCGCTCGCCAGCACCAGGATCGGCGCGGGGGCGAGGCGATACAGGAAGGCGGCGCCGACCGAGCCCGTCGTGAACCCCACCGTTGCGAGACCAAAGACGAGCGACAGCGCCGAGCGGGGGATGGCGAGCTCCTGCTCGATCGGGCGCAGGAGCACGCTGAAGGAGTAGACCGATCCCAAGGGCAGGTTCATCAGCGTCGCCGCCAGCAGCGCCGCCCAAAAGCGCTCGGCTCGGGCGGGGAGGGCAACTGGTCCGTTCGACCGACCTGGCGTCAGGGAGCCCATGGCAGCTTTTCTGGCCGGTTCACGTGGAGTCGACGTATGATGGGCAAGTCTGTGCGTCCTAAGGCGAGTCGTAGCGTGCCAAGCCTTCAACGAATCGAGGCGGGAGGCGTCCATGGCTCAAGCGTCGATCAAGGAGATCGTCGGTCCGCTCCTGGCGGTCCTGCTGCTGGCTGCCTGCGCTTCGCCGGCAGCGGCGCAGATCAGCATACCCGTGCCGGGAACCGGCGGCTCCATTCAGATCGGTCCTCAGCAGGATCAGCGCAATCCCGACCAGAACCGCTACTATGGCGGCGCCGCGTCGATCCGCGTGCTGGGTGCCGTCTACGGTCGCAATTGTGTCGGCCAGACCAACACCAACGTCACCAACGATCTGGCCCGTCAGTGCCAGGGCCGGGACTATTGCGTCTACCGCATCGACCATCGCCAGCTCGGCGATCCCAGACCCGGCTGCGCCAAGGACTATCAGGCGCGCTATCTCTGCCGCGATGGCGGCAACGAGCGCTACGCCTCGGCGAGTCCGGAGGCCTCCGGCCAGTCGGTCGTGCTGGACTGTCGCCGCCAGTAGTCGTTGCGAGCTCGCGAGTCGTCCGGGGGTTCCATGACGGACATTGAAACGGCGGATGCACTGCAGCTGGCCGGCAACATCGACGCGGCGGCAGACGCCTATCGTCGTGTGCTGGCCGCCGACCAGGACAACGCCGCAGCCTGGCATGGTCTCGGCGCCGCCCGGCTGCGGGCCGGCGCCTGCGGCGCGGCCAGCGACGCGTTGCTCCGCGCCGTCCGCCTGCGGCCGGACGAGACGGGTGCATGGGGCCAGCTGGCCGAGGCGCTGTTCAAGCTTGGCGATGTCGAGCGGGCGATCGATGCCTATCGCCGCGCGGCCGCGGACGCTTCCATGCGTCCGGTTGCCGAAGAGAACGTCGCCATCATCATTCCGGGCAGTGCTTCGGCGGGAAACGCCGCCGTGCTTGCGGCGCGACGCGCCTGGGGGCGGCACCTCGCCGCCGGCGTCAGCCCGGTGGAACGCCCCCAGCGCCCACCTTCGGGCGGGAAGTTGCGGATCGGCTATGTCTCGGCCTTCTTCGACAAGGCGAATTGGATGAAGCCGGTCTACGGCGTGATCAATCGCCACGATCGCGACCGCCTCGAAGTGCATCTGGTCTCGCTCGGCGGCGACCCCTCGGCGTCGGCCGGCTACAGGGAACATGACGACGATGTGATCTGGCAGGTGGGCTCGTGTGACGACGAGAAGGTCGCGCGCCTGCTCGCGGCGGCGGGTATCGACGTGCTTGTCGACCTCAACGCCTACAGCGCTCCGAAATGGCTGCGCCTGTTTTTGCGCCGGCCTGCGCCGGCGCAGATCGGCTGGTTCAACAGCTTCGCGACGTCGGGCCTCGATTGCTTCGATGGCATCGTTGGCGACGACACGGTGATCCCAGCCGCCGAGGAAGGCTTCTACGCGGAGCGCGTGATGCGTGTGCGCGGCACTTACCTTGCGTTCGAGGTCTTTCATGCCGTGCCGGATGTCGCGCCGCCGCCCTGCAGCCGCAACCAGGGCAGGCTCACCTTCGGGGCGCTGGCCTCGGCGTACAAGTTGAACGACCTTACCCTCGACATCTGGGCGCGCATCCTGCGGTCCGCGCCCACGTCGCGCCTGCTGATCCGCGCGCCCACGCTTGCCGAACCCTCCAACCGCGACCATTTGCGCGCTCGCCTGGCCGCCCGCGGTGTCGCAGGCGAGCGCGTCGACCTCGAGGGTGGCGCGCCGCACTTCGACTTCCTGCAGAGCTACGATCGCATCGACATCGCGCTGGATACGTTCCCCTACAACGGCGGCACCACGACGACCGAGGCGTTGTGGCAGGGTGTTCCTGTCCTGACCTACGCCGGCGACCGTTGGGCTGCTCGCACGAGCACCTCGCTTCTGCGCGCGGCTGGACTCGACGTCTGGGTCGCCAGCGATGAAGAAGATCTTTTAGCCAAAGCGAGCGCGTTGGCGCACGATCCGGCGACCCCGGCCTGCCTCGCTGCCCTGCGCGCCGGCATGCGCGCCCGCCTTGCGGCCTCTGCGGCCTGCGATACGGCGGGGCTGTGCCTGGCGCTGGAGCAGATCTATCGGCAATTCAGGGTTTGACCGCCAAGGGCGGGCCGGTCGAATTCATGACGCTACGTCCGCCGACCGCGATCTGCTTGGCGAGACCTATCCCAAGTGTCAGGTCCGCCTATCCAATGGCGAGCCAGAGTAGGCCGGTGGGACAATGTCGGCGTCTCGGCAAAGCGTGCATTGATTGCCTCGTGAAGCGACTAGCAAGAGGTGATCTCATGAAGATTGTAGTCATCGGCGGAACCGGCCTGATCGGTTCGAAGGTCGTCGAGAAGTTGAAGGCCAAGGGCCACGAAGCGATCGCGGCGGCGCCGAACACCGGCGTGAACACGATCACGGGCGAAGGCCTGATCGAGGCGCTTCGCAATGCTCAGGTCGTCGTCGACGTGGCCAACTCGCCGTCGTTCGACGATCAAGCCGCGATGGATTTCTTCCAGACCGCGGGCAAGAATCTGACGACGGCGGAAGTGCCTGGCAAGGTGAAGGATCAGGCGGTGGCGAGGGCTCTGTGCATTGGCGTCGCTGCCGTGCTCGGTGTGGCAGCGTCGGCAAACGGCCTCTTCATGCTGGCATCGCCGGAGGCATGGTACTTCGCGGTGCCGGGCGTGACGACTACGGGGCCGTTCGACCGATGCTCGCTGGGGCGATCAGCCGCGCCCCGCCGTCACAGGGCGCGGATTCAGGGCCGCTGGAACGGCAAGTTGCCTGGGCGCATGGGCCGGCTCATGGTCTCGGTGAAGTCGCTGAACATCGCGTTGTAGGCGATGCTGACGCGCTCCTGATTCGTGCGGTTGACCGGCACGCCGTGCAACAGCCACGAGGGAAAGATAATCAAGCGCCCGGGATGGACCTTGATCGTCATCTGATTGCCATTGAAGCGGTTGAGTTGCCGCGCGGGTGCCATCATGGCGGCGGCGGCAGGCCGGGGATCGAAAAAATCGATCGAATCGGCGCCGGCCGGCGTCCGGACGTAGTAGACGCCGCTGAGATAGTTGTTGGGATGCGTGTGACGGCTGTGTCCCCCGCCGGTGGGGCCGAAATTGGCCCAACAGGCGGTGATCGAAAAAGCTCGATACTCGAGCTGAAGAAAGTCGAGCGCCGCCTTGGTGGCCTTGCGAAGGAGCGACGTCAGCTCGGCGAATTCGGGCCTGGTATGCATGTCGGTCTGAGTCTGCCAGAAGCCGCCCAGCTCCAGCTGCGTTGGCCGCGGCGACGTCAAGCGTTCGAGGTCGGCCAGGAGCTTCTGGTTGAGCTGCTCCGCCACCTGGGAGCGCAAATCGATTGTCCAGACAGGCGTAGGGAAGAATTCCTGGACGCTCGTATTGGCAAACATGACGCTGGACCCCCTTTTTCGCGCAGTGTGCACATCTCGGTGAAGTACGCAAAGCCGATCGTGTCCTGAGCCGTGGTGTATCTGACGTCAGTCAGTACGGCGATTCCGGGCTTGGGGCCGGATCGCTCACGCAGCCCACGGCGGGCGGCCCGTTTCGCCGCCTTGAGCCAAGTCAAGGAAGCGGGGCGGCCCGTGAGCCGGCGGTACTTTTTCGGCGGACCATGGAACCGGGCCAAGCCGGCGCCATTCAGGCGAAAAACCGGGCCGAGCAGCCTTTCCAGCGACGAAGCTACCTGTCTCAGCTATGGGCTTGTGCCGGGAACCACGGCCTATACCAATTGCATCCAGCGAGAGATCGACGCTCGCCGCACCGGCAGCTCGGACCAACCTGTGATCAGAGGCTGATTGCGCCTCGCTGAGGCCATGACCTGCAGCGCTGCGCACAAGGGCGGGAGATCGCCCGCCGATGGTGTTCTTCCAGTCACGTGGTCGACCGGTCGGCGGCAGAGGCGCCTGCGAGTGGCTTCCCGACCTTTCCCGGCATTGCCGCCAAGCCCGGTCTGAATCCTCAGCACAGCCGCATGCCCGATTCGCCCTCAGCAAGCGACAGCAGGACGACCTCGTCGCATACATCTGCAGCCTTCGTCGCAAGTAGAAGTGGGGCCAGGATCGGTCACATCCCGAAAGCGAAGAAGCAGGCGGCGGCAGCTTGAAATCGCGGCCACATGGGCGGCAGCGGACTGCGCCGAGAAAGCCGACTTCACCACGAGAAACGCAAGCCCAGATTGAACGCGTGATTGTCGGTGCCTGAGCCGATGTCGCCGTCGTAGCGCAGGTAAACCGACGCATTGTCCGAGACGGCTGTTCCGGCCGAAAAGCCGATGACGGCGGCATCGCGCTGCGGCGTGGCGCCGTAGACGGTGAACGCGGCCGCCGGCGCGCCGGCGAACGCAGCCGTGATTGGTCGGCCCGTGTAGGCATATTCGTGCAGCCAGCCGAGACGGACCGCCATGTCGAGGCTGCGTCCGTTCCCGAGCCCGATGGCGCCAGCGATGTCGGCGCCAAACGTGGAGCGGAGCGAGTTCGTCGTCTGCTGCCGCACATTCAGGTTCAAGGAGTTGGCGCCCGATTCGCTGAAGCCGCGCCAGGCACTGCTGGAGGCGCATGGCGTGCGCGCGCTCGGCCTCGGCCGCGGCGGCCCGACGCGCCAGATCGCCGTCGTGCGGCGGCGCGCCGATGCCGCCAACCCGCAACATCGACGCGGTGTCCCAGGCGCTGGCAGCGGCCTGCCATTGAGGTCGTCTTGAGGGCCAAGACGCTGACCAGGACGGCGACGACAAGAAGCCTTGGTGGTAAGTTGCATGCGGGATCTGTTGCGTTCGCCGACGAGATCTGACCGATGATTCACGCCAGCAGACGACTGGGCTCGCTTCTTCTTGCTTGCATCGTTTTTGTGGTGCCCGGCTCACTGGCCGCGCAGGAACGCACAATGGTGCCAGTTACGATTGACGGCGAACAGGTAAAGCTGGCCACCATCACTTACAAGCCGCCCGGCAACGGGCCATTCCCGACCTTGATCTTCCATCACGGCTCGACCGGAAGCGGCCGTGATCCTGCGCTCTTCGAGCGGCCCTACGATCCCAAGGCGCTGGCCGGCTGGTTCACGGCACGCGGCTGGGCCGTCATCCTGCCTTCGCGTCGCGGGCGCGGCGGCTCGGAAGGCACCTACGACGAAGGCTTCGAGCCCGACCGTGCACAGGGCTACAGCTGCGAGCCGGCGCTGGCGCTCGCGGGCGCCGAGCGCGCGCTGCGCGATATCGATGCCATCACGCCGGTGCTCCTGGCGCAGCCCTTTGTCGATCGCGAGCGGGTCGCCGTTGGCGGGCTGTCGCGCGGTGGCATCCTTTCCGTCGCCTGGAGCGGCCGGCAGCCTGCGGTCCCGCGCGCGGTCGTGAACTTCGTCGGAGGATGGCTGAGCGAGCGTTGCGCCTCCATCGACGACGTCAATGCGGACCTCTTCCGTCGTGGAAGTGTCTTCGATCAGGCGACGATCTGGCTCTACGGCTACAGGGATTCCTACTATTCGCTGCGGCACAGCCGGAGGAACTTCGCCGCCTTCCGGGCCGCCGGCGGCAAGGGCGCGTTCCGTGAGCATGTCCCGCCGCAGGGGCTGGACGGCCATCAAATTGCCGCCATACCCGACCTCTGGACCGAGGCGCTCGAAGCCTATCTTGCCGACCAGGGCCTGTCGGCCAAGCCTCCCCAGGCGGTGGCGATCGACGGCAACACGATCAAGATGGACGGCACGACCTACAGGCTTTGGGGCATCGACGCGCCCGAGCTCGACCAGCGGTGCTATCCGCAAGGCTGGCGGGCCGGCATCGAGGCGGCCCGCGCCCTGGCCGCCATGATCGAGCGGCGCCCCGTCACCTGCGAGGCCAAGGCCCAAGACGGTTACGGGCGCACGGTGGCCCTGTGCCGAGCCGGTGGGCGGGACCTTGGCGCCGCCATGGTCGTGTCCGGCATGGCGCTGGCGGTCACCGGCGACGGCGGCGACTACGCCGAGCAGGAGGTCCAGGCGATGCGGGCGCGCGTCGGCGTCCATGCCCATGCCTGTCTGGCGCCATGGGAGTGGCGAGCGCAACGACGACTCGGGAATTGAGCGGTTGCGGAGACGATTGGTGGCGGCCCGCTAGTTTAGCGTCCCCAAAGTACTCGGCGTCATGGTTCACCATCGCCGACGACCTGCCACAACACGAGGCATCTTCGACGTAGGCCGGCGCCTCAGAAATCCGCGGTCAGCGACAGGCGGAACGTCCGCGGCTGGCCGAGGAACAGCGCCGTCGCATTGACGCCGCCGGCCCAATAGTCGGTGTCGAGCACGTTCTCGACATTGAGCCGCGCCACGAGAAGCTTGCCCTTTGCCCCGGGATTATCGAACGCATAGCGCAGGCCGACGTCGAACCGCGTCCAGTCGGGCAGGCTGCGCCGCGGCCAGGTCGTGTCGATGTACTGCGAGCTGGTGTAGAGGACACGGCCGACCGCGGTCAGGCCGCGCACGAACGGCAGGTCCCATTCGCCTGAGAGGTTGAGGTTGAAGAGCGGCGAGAACGGCGCGATCCAGCCGTCGGTCGCCCCGGCCTGGGTCTTGGTGAGGATTGGATTGAGGAACATCATGCCGCCCAGCACGCGGACGCCGGGCAGCGGTTCGCCGAAGACCTCGAGCTCGAGTCCTTGGTTGCGCTGCTCGCCGCCCAGGAACTGCGTGTTGTTCGCCGTGTTGGTCAGCACGCTGGGCTGGGAGATCTGGAAGAGGCTGGCCGTGGTGGTGAACTTGCCCCAGTCGACCTTCACGCCGACTTCGTACTGCGTCGACTTGAACGGCGGGAACACCTCGCCGGCGTTGGTGAAGTTGGCGGGGACGATGATGCCCTGCTGCAGGCCCTGGATCCAGTTGCCGTAGACGGAGACGTTTTCCCAGGGCTTGAACACCAGCGCCACCGATGGACTTGTCGCGCTTTGGTCGTAGTAGGACGTCTGTGCGCCAGTCGTGGGATTGTAGTTGGCAGCCGTGACCTGCTGCAGCCGCACGCCGGCCGTGAGCTGGATCCGCTTGTCCGCGGCCGACAGGGTGTCGGCAATCGCCAGGCTGGACAGGCCTTGGGTCGCTGTCCTGGTCCACGGCGGGGTCGCAAGGTTGGGCTGAGGCATCAGCGTCGGACCGTAGATGTTCGTGGCGAAGGCGGTGCCGAAGACGTTTACGGTTCCGCTATCGAGCTGCACGGTCGAGGCGTTGACCGCGAACTCGTGGCCGATCGGACCGGTATCGACGAGCGCACGCAAGCCGGCCTGGCCGGTCAGGTACGAGTTGTATTGGCTGATGGCGAACGGTGCGAAGGCGGTGGCGCCGCCGTTGAAATTGGTGACGGTGTTGCCGAACGTGTACATGCCCGCCATTCGATAGTCGTGGGCACCGAAGGCGGCATAGGCGGTGATGCGCTCCGTGATGTCGAACTCGCCGCGGATGACGCCGAAGGCGTCCTTGCGGTCCTGGAAGTTCCACGGCTGCCCCTGGTTCGTGCGGGCATCCGGCGCCCAGGGCACGGGAATGTTGTTGGCGACGCCGAGATAGCCGACGAGTCCGCCGATGTACTGGTACTGGTAACCGAGATCGGCGGCGAGCCGCACGCGCTCGCCGCGGAAATCGAGACCCAGCACGGCAAGCGCGCGCTGGTCGCTGTTGTATGACACCTCGGTCTGGCCGGACCTGAAGACGCCGTTGGCGCGTACGCCGAACTGCCTGTCGTCGCCGAAGCGCCGGGCGGCGTCGACATGGCCGCCGACCTGGCCGGGCGAGATGTAGGTCGCCGTCACCTGGTTCAGATCTTCGTCAGGCGCGCGCTTGGGCACGATGTTGACGGTGCCGCCGATCGAACCGAAGGGCGGCATGCCGTTCAACATGACGCTGGGGCCCTTCAGCACCTCGACCCGCTCGGCCAGCTCCATCATCGGCGAGAGGATCGGCAGCATGCCGTAGACGCCGCCGTAGCTATAGGCGGACGGGCTGACCTGGAAGCCGCGGATGAAGACGGAATCGTCGATGGCGCCCCCATCGACTCGGGCCTGCCGCACGGACGGATCATCCAGCAGCACGTCGCGGATGGTCGTGGCCTGCTGGTCCTGCGCCTTCTTGGCGGTGTAGCTGGTCTGGTTGAACGGCGTGTCCATCACGCCGCGGTTGCCCAGCAGGCCGAGCTGGCTGCCCGTTCCGACCTGGCCGCCGGCATAGGGCGGGGGCAGGTTGTCGATCATGGCCTGCCGTGGCACCGGATAACCCTGGACCTGTACCGGATCGAGCTGGATCGTGCCCGTTGCCCGCGACTGCGGGCTCTCCACGGCGACCATCGATCCGCTGACCCGATAGACGAGCCCCGTGCCGGACAGCAGGGCGGCGAGCGCCTGTTCGCTGGTCATGCGACCCTTGACGCCAGGGCTGCGGGCGGCGCGAACGACGTTCACCTCGACCGAGACCTGCAGGCCCGATTGCCGGCCGAACAGGATCAGCGCTTCGCTGAGGCCTTGCGTCGGAATGTCGAAGTCGCGTTCTCCCATTTGCGAGAGCTGTGAGGGAGCCGTCGGCTCCTGCGCCCACGGCGTCCTCATGGAAGGCAGGGCCGTCAAGCTGGCCACGATCACGATCCCGGCGAGTCTGAGGCCGCGCGTCGTCCTTATTCTTTCTCCCCGTCATCACACCACTCCCCGACCCGCCCCATGACGCAGCCCCTGCGATTGCCTCGCATGCGCAACGCGTCCCACAACTGACGGATGGGCTGGCGGCTTTTCCTGAGCCGGATCGAAGTTTTTTGCCGAAGCGAGGGCGAGAGAGACTCAGCGGCTGGTCACGACCAGCAGCCAGGGCGAGATCTGGCGCATCGTGGCGCCATGAAGCGAGGCCAGGCTTCGCAACGTGCCGACGGGGTCGAGCAGGTCGTAGATGCCGCTCACCTCGATGCGAGAGAACGCGTCGTCCTGCACGACGATCAGGCCGTCATAGTAGGGGCGCAGCATGGCGACGATATCGGCGATAGACTTGTTTCGCGCTACGACCTGGCCGCGCGTCCAGTCGCCCACGTCGTCGGCCGGAACCGTGCCCGCCTGCACAACGCCGCGGGCAGCCACGCGAAGCGTCTCGCCATCCCGAAGATCGCGCGAGGACGGAAGTCGTTTGTCGTCGACGCGCACATGTCCGTGGCGGACCGCCACCGTCGTGACGTCCTGCTCGTGCGAGACCTCGAATGCCGTGCCGAGCACCGTGGTCGTGACTTCGCCCGCGACGACGCGAAACGGCCGCGCGGTATTGGGCGTCACGTCGAAGAAAGCCCGGCCGGCGAGCAGCCGCACGCGCCGCTCGCTGTCGGAGTAGGCAACGTCGAGGGCGCTTTCCGGTCCCAGGTGGACACGGCTGCCGTCATCGAGCGTGAGTACGCGCAGCTCGGCCGTCGAGGTGACATGAGCGGCATGCAGGTGCAGCAGCATGGCCGGAGCCATGGCCACGACGCCCGCGGCGACGGCGGCAAGCGCGGCTCCGCCGGCGATCAACCGCCGCCGGGATGTCCGCCGGACGGCAGTCGCAGGCGGCACAGCAGCCACGGCATGGGGCTGCCAGTGCGTACGGTGGAGGGCCGGCGTCTCGCCGATCAGCCGGTAGGTTCGCAGGGTCCGCTCCCAGACCTCGCGATGGAGATCGCTGCGCGAGCACCAGGCCTGCAGGCGCACCTGGAGGTCGGCGTCCTTCGGCGCTTCCGAGATCAGCAGAAGCCACTCCGCGGCTTCGTCGTCGATCTGGTCACGGTCCGCCTGTCGCGGGGTGGGAGAAACTGCCATGCCTCTGCCTTGTCGACGTCCGAAGGGAGCGAAGGCCCCCTCGTCGGACGTTGCCGCGTCACGCCAGGTACCAGGTAATAGACGAGCGGGGAGGGTGGTTTTCCTGCGCGTGCAACGAATTCCACGGTCAGAGCTTGCGCTGGCAGTGCTTGAGGCCTTCCTTGACCAGAGCCTGGGCGAACGAGATCGAAACGCCCAGGCGAGCGGCGATATCCTTGAGCTTGCAGCCGCCGAACCGATGCATTTCCAGCGCAATGCGCGTGCGTTCGGGCAGTTCGTTCAACGCCGCCAGGACGTTGCGCAGATCCTCGCGCGCCATGAGGGTCGCTTCCGTGGATGCCGTGTCCTCGACCTCGACGACGGTGCGATCGAGGTCGACGACATGACGACCTTCCAGGGTCAGCCGGCGACGGAGATCGAGCGCGAGGTTGCGCACGACGCGATAGAGGTAGCCCACCGGCTCGTCGACCCGGCGGTTGGCCGATGCCGTCCGGTATCGCAGGAAGGCCTCCTGCACCACGTCCTCGGCGCGGCCGTGATCACCCGTGATCGCGCTGGCGTAGTTCACCAGGGCACCGCGATGCGCGAGATAGATCTCGAGGGTGAAATCGCCTTGCCGCAACGGATGCCCTTCACGGATGGACCTTTCATCCTAAGGTAGATGCGAATGATTCGCAATTGGTTTGGGCGGTCCATCGCCGCAATATAGCTGGGCTTGGCAGAGTGCTTCGTTCCGAATCGCAGTCTCCGACAGCGCAAGGCCGGCCGCCCTGCGGGGGGCTGGTCGCAAACCCATCGCTCATGAGGAGGATGACAATGCGTACCGACGTCGATTTTGCTCCCTTCTATCGGGCCACGGTCGGGTTCGACCGTATCTTCGACATGCTCGATTCGATGGCCGACCAGCCTGCTCATGGCGGCTACCCGCCCTGCAATATCGAGAAGACGGCCGATGATGCCTGGCGCATCGTCATGGCCGTGGCAGGCTTCACCGAGGCCGAGCTCAACGTCACCCAGAAGGAGGACGAACTCCTGGTCACCGGCAAGGGCCATCCCGACCGCCACGAGGGAACCGGTACCTCTATCGCGGCATCGGCGCGCGCGACTTCGAGCGCCGCTTCCAGCTGGCCGACCACGTCCGCGTGACGGCGGCCAAGCTCTCCAACGGCCTGCTGACCATCGACCTGCAGCGCGAATTGCCCGAGGAGAAGAAGCCGCGGCCGATCCGCATCGAGGCGCGGGCGACGCCGCGCACGATCACCCAGCAGTAACTGTCCCACCAACGCTTTTCCAACAGGAGGTAAGGTATGACGACAACGTCAGCCGCTTCCACGCTTGGCGATTCGTGGAACCTGCGGCTCCCAGAGTACAACGAACGCTTCGAACCGCGGCCCATGGCTCAGGGCGTGTGGTTTTCGCCGCCGTCGCTCGCCACTCTCGACCTGCCGCAGGGCAAGGTGCTGATGGTCGTCGACGATGCCATCATGGCGCTCGACCTGCAGCGTCTGCTGCACGAGGCGGGCTATCGCGTCGTCGGTCCGGCGACTACGGTGTCCGAGATCCAGCGCATGATCCAGCGCGGCGACATCGATTGCGCCATCCTCGATCTCGACATCGACCGGCGCGCACCGCTGCCCATCGCCGATCTGCTGGCCTTTGCCGATGTGCCCTTCGTCTATCTCACGACCGGGGTGCTCGGGCCGGTGCCGTGCCGGCACAGGCAGAGGCCGGTCGTCGAGAAGCCCTTCACCCGGGAGATCCTGATCGCCGCCGTCGAGAAGGCGATGGCCAGGCCGCGCGAGGTGGCCAACGACAAGCGCTGGCCGGCCGGCGGATCGGTCGTGCCGTGGACGAGGGTCTATCCGCCACTCTAACGCCGTAAGGGGCCGCCGTGTCCCGTCGCAGCGGCCGCCCCTCATTGTCGATGCTTCGCTCAGTCGAGGAGGTCTTGCCGATGACGGATCGTTTCGTATCTGACCGAGGAACTCGTCCGTCGACGCCATGGCCTGCGGCATGCCGGTCATCGTTTGGAACTGCGGTTCGGTGCCCGAGGTCATCGACGACGGCGTCACCGGTTTCATCGTCGACGACGAGATGCGGGCAGCGGCTGCGGTCAAGCGGCTGGCGATGCTCGACCGCGCCAAGGTGCGATCGGCCTTCGAACAGCGCTTCACCGTCGAGCGCATGGCGGCGGACTACCTGTCCGTTTACGGCAGCCTCGGCGGCGTACGCCGTGACGCCGCGCGACTGCGCCGCGCCAGAGGCGATGGGCCGTCGTTGCAAGCGGTGGCGTAGTCTGCGCAGGCCGCGGGCGAAGCCCGCTCGACGTCGATAGACTTCTCGAGGCCAAATCCAGCGCCGGCAGCAATGCCGGCGCACCCCGCGAGAGGAGAGGCGATGCCAAAAACGCTTGCCGGAAAATGCTTCTGCGGCGCGATTCACTATGCCGTGGCCGATTCGTTCGGCTACGCCATGAACTGCCACTGCTCCAACTGTCGCCGCACCACGGGTTCGGCCTTCAAGCCGTTCGCCGGCATCGAGCGCGAGAAGTTCGCCGTCACCCAGGGGGCGGACAACCTCATGATCTACGGCGACGACAAGGCCAACGACACGCACTGCGGTCTCTGCGGCTCGCTGCTGTTTTCCGTCGTCCGCGACGGCGCCTTCGTCCACGTCGCCATGGGCACGCTCCTGGACGATCCGTCGATCCGTCCGTCCCGGCACATCTTTGTCGGCTCCAAGGCGCCGTGGTTCACCATCACCGACGACCTGCCGCAATTCGCCGAGCATCCCGTCTGACCGTCTCCGCGGTTGCTGTCAGTGCTGGCATGGAGCGGATTCGCGCGGCCGGCCGGACCTTTGACGGCGGTGCCTGATTCTTGCGTTTGGCGTCGGGCTGCAAGCGCCTCGCGACAAACGAATCCGGCACTGGAACGCACCCCCTATACGGTGCGCAAGAATTATCATGCGCACCGACACTGAAGTCATATTAATACTACCAAAGTTATTGATTTTGTCGGCGCCCTGAGGCATGCTGGCGACATGTGCTGCGCACCGCTCAACGGTTCAGACGTACTCGACCTTCACGATCTCGATCTCTTCCTCGCCGGCGGGCGTGCGCATCTTCACGACGTCGCCTTCATGTGCGCGCATGACGGCGCGGGCGATGGGCGAGATCCAGCTCACATGGCCCTTCGACAGATCGACCTCGTCGACGCCGACGATCTTGACGGTGCGTTCCTCGCCCTTCTCGTTGGCGCAGGTCACGGTGGCGCCGAAGAAGACCTGATCGGTCCTGGGCCGCTTGGCGGGGTCGACGACCTCGGAGCGCTCCAGGCGCTTGGAGAGGAAACGGATACGCCGGTCGATCTCGCGCAAACGCTTCTTGCCATAGAGATAGTCGCCGTTCTCCGAGCGATCGCCGTTGGCGGCGGCCCACGACACGACCTGCACGACCTCGGGCCGCTCCTTGCGCATGAGCGTCATCAGCTCCTCGCGCAGGCGCTCGAAGCCCTGGGGGGTCATGTAGTTCTTGGCGCCGGCGGGCAGGCCCGCGATCTCGTCGGGCAGGTCGTCCTCGTCCTCGCCGTCGCTTTCCTTGGTGAAGGCCTTGCTCATTTCGGCTCCTGTTCTATCAAGGACAGGCCTATGACCACCAGCCCGACCCGCCTGCAGCGCGCCTCCGGCGAAAGCCGTGTCGCCTTCGACCTGCGGGACGGCCGGACGCGGCTCGGCGACCTCTATCAACGCGATCCCTGCCGGGTTTTGTTCCCTCGGTCCGAGCCGGGTGAACCGCCACAGGCCGTGCATCTGACCACGTCCGGCGGCGTTACCGACGGCGATTCGCTCAAGATGGCGATCGAGGTGGGGCCGGGCGCGACGGCCGTGGCGACCACCCAGGCCGCTGAGAAGATCTATCGGGCTGCCAAGGGTGGCGGTCATTGCGCCATCGATGTCGCGGTGCGCGTCGCCGAGGGGGCGGCGCTGGAGTGGCTGCCCCAGGAGACCATCGTCTTCGAGGGCGCGCGGTTGAAGCGCCGCACCGTGGCCGAGGTCGAGCCGGGCGGCTCGCTGCTCGCCTGCGAGATGGTCGTGCTGGGTCGCGCCGCCTCGGGCGAGACCTTCACCAAGGGGCTGCTGCTCGATTCATGGTCGGTGCGACGGAACAGCCGGCTCGCCTGGACCGACACGCTGCGTGTCGAAGGCCAGACGCCGACCGGTGCGGGCTTCGGCGCGGCCAATGCGCTCGCCACGGTGATCGGCGCGTGGGATGAGCCGCAGCCGCTTTTCGAGAAGGCGCGCGCGCTGCTCGAAGCCAGCGATGTGCGTGCCGGTGTGACCCTGGTTAACGGTGTGATGGTCGCCCGCCTGCTGGGCGAGGCGACGGCGGTGCGGCACGCCGCCATCCGCTTTCTCACCGATTTTCGCGGACGTCGGCTGCCACGAGTCTGGCATGTTTGATGCAGCCTTTTATAGTCGGGGCTCACTTGGTGGTGGGCCGGTAGGGGGAAACGGTCGATGAATCTGACGCCGCGTGAAAAGGACAAGCTTCTGGTCGCCATGGCGGCCAACGTGGCCCGGCGCCGCCTCGAGCGCGGCGTGAAGCTCAACCATCCCGAGGCGATCGCGCTGATCACCGACTTCGTCGTCGAAGGCGCGCGTGACGGCCGCTCGGTCGCCGATCTCATGCAGGCTGGCGCCCATGTGCTGCGCCGCGAGCAGGTGATGGAAGGCGTCGCCGACATCATCGAGGAGATCCAGGTCGAAGCGACCTTCCCCGACGGCACCAAGCTCGTCACCGTCCATGCCCCCATCCGCTGATTTCCACTCGCGCCTTGCCACTTTCTTCCTCCTCTCCCCCGCTAGCTGTCGTATTCACAGATCTCAGTTGCGAGGGAGAGAGAAGCTCGATTCTCTGTCT